>JAFTAM010000175.1 GCA_017458675.1 bacterium | reverse complement strand
CCTGTCACGCCGGAAGTCGCGGGTTCAAATCCCGTCTCTCCCGCCAAATACTTTTTTTATATAAATGCCTGGGTAGCTCAGTTGGTAGAGCATGCGACTGAAAATTGCAGTGTCCCCAGTTCAACTCTGGGCCTAGGCACCAACACTATTGATTTAGGTTGGCATATATTTATAAGATATATGGGGGAGTGGCCTAGTGGTTTAGGGCGCTGGCCTGTCACGCCGGAAGTCGCGGGTTCAAATCCCGTCTCTCCCGCCATTACGATGGCAGTAAGCTGTTGAATGAAAATTCAGCAGCTTATTTTTTTATCTTAAAAACCTGGCCGCCGCCGCCAAAGCGGCCGTTTCCACTCTCAAAATACGCGGTCCCAGTCCCCAGACCTCAGCTCCGTTTTCCCGGGCAGCCTTCTCCTCCGCTTGCGAGAAGCCGCCTTCGGGTCCGATAAAAACCGTATACTCTTCGCCAGTCTCTGCCGGCTTAAAAAGCTCTGCTCCCGGACAGAAAATTATCATATGCCGATTAGGCGCGGCCTTATATTTCTTCATGGCTTCAATACAGCTCATAGGCTCGCAGATTTTGGGGATTTTAACTCTGCCGCACTGACAGGCGGCTTCTATTGCCAGCCGTCTCCAACGGGATAATTTTTCTGCAGACGGAGCAGTTACCTGAGTAAATTCGGTAATTATCGGTACAATTTCCGCCGCTCCCAGTTCGGTCAGCTTCTCCGCCGCCCAATCGAAGCGCTCGCCCTTTACCACCGCCATACAGATGCGCAGAAGCCCCTCCGCTTCTCTCCCCTCAGCCCGACTGGCAGCCTTGACGCGGGCCTGCAGAGCTTTTTTCCCGCAGAATGACTCCACCTCGCAGACATACTCGTATCCGGTATTGTCAAAAGCGATAAATTCGTCTCCGCAGCGCACCCGCATGACTTTCAGCAGATGGAGAGCCGCCTCGCCCTCTAAGGTAAATACGGTTATATTCTGCAGACAGTCCGCATGGAAAATTCTGGTTAATCTCATAGCGCAATTTTATCATTAAAGTTTTTTACAGCGTATTTTATCAAAGCTTTTTACATATATTTAGCATTAAGCCTGCAGCTAAAAGCAGGCAGACGCTTTAAAAACGCCGTTATTCTTCGCGCTGTCGGTAAGTTAAGCAAAAACAAGCTTTCAGCATACATGTATTACACAGGTTTTGTTTTGCACAAGAGCGAACGTCCGAGCTCCGGCTGCGGCGAGCGCGGAGCGAAGTGCAAAACAAAACCGGCATAGCGAAAACATGCAGAACATTCCTGACAGATTCTTCGCTGCGCTCTCAAATACAGGGGCCGCGCCTCCCCAGCCTGCGGCAGATAATTATAAATTACAGCGGACACGGTAATGAAAGCCCGCAATAAAAGCAAAACAAATGCCGCCCGGAAAAACCGAACGGCAGTACAAATATATTTAAATGAGGGAAACTTATCTGCCCAGCAGCAGACAAACCCACTCGTCTTCCTCCAGACGGCGCAGTACCCGCAGTCCGTACTGGGCGAATTCGTCGATAACTTCCTGGGCCCGTTCGCTGACTATGCCGCTGCAGATCAAAACGCCGCCTTCATCCAGAGCCTCCTGCAGATCCTCGGCCAGGCGGCAGAGCAGACTGGCCACCAGGTTAGCGCAGACCAGCTTGAATCTGCCCTTATGCAGAGGAACGCCGACGTATTCCAAAACCCCCGGCGATATATCCAAAGCGTTCAGTGAGAAATTTTCCTTAGCCGCTTTCACGGCCACCGGATCGCTGTCGGAAGCCAGCAGCCTTTGGCAGCCGAATTTTGCCGCCGCCGCGGCCAGAATGCCCGAACCGGTACCGACGTCCAGAACCGTGCTCGGAGCGTATTCGGAAAAAACATACTCTATCATCTCCAAGCACATGGAGGTGCTGGCGTGACAGCCGGTGCCGAAGGCCATGCCAGGGTCCAGAAGAATGACCTTATCCCCCTCTTTGGACTCGTACTTTTCCCAGGAAGGGCAGATTATCACATGCCGGCCGACGCGCTTGGCATGATAAAACTCCTTCCAGCAGTTGGCCCAATCTTCATCGACGACATTTTTCCGAACCTCCAGGCGGCCGCCCAAAGCCCGAACTCCGTCGGCAACTCGCTGCAGACGGTCTTCCCAGTCGGACTCGCAGGGCAGATACGCAGCCCAGCGCAGCTCCGGAACCTCGGCTTCGACCACCCAGCCGCCCAGACGGCATTCCGTCAGGAAAATTTCCAATTCAGCCGCCAATTCCTCGGGAGCGGAGATTACCAGCTCCTTCCATACCAAACCACGCAAACTAGCTGTTGAAGACTGCATCCTTTATTTCCTTTAACTTTTCAAAAAAGCCCTTGCTGGGCTCCTTAGCTTCCTGAGAGCCGGCCTTAGCGAATTCCTCCAAAAGCTTTTTCTGCTCCTTGTTGAGCTTGGTCGGCACCATGACCTGCACCAGAACGTGCATATCGCCGAAATAGCCGCGCAGATCCGGCATGCCCTTGCCGCGGATTCTGAAGACGGTTCCGCTCTGCGTTCCGGCAGGAATCTTCAGCGTCTGAGGATCGCCGCTGACCTGCTCGATCTCCACGTCGGCGCCCAGGGCAGCCTCCGTAAAGGTGATCTTTTTGCGGTAAAGCAAATCGGCGCCGTCGCGCTCAAAGCGCTTATCATCCTTAACGTCTATAATTATATTTACGTTGCCGTTGGGGCCGCCCTCGGCTCCGGCTTCGCCTTCTCCGCTCAAACGCAGGCCGTTCCCCGTCTCAACGCCGGCCGGAACCGTAACCTCTCTGCGCTTGGTGATCTTGACCTTGCCCCTGCCTTTGCACTCTTTGCAGGGTTTAACCACCTTTTTGCCGACGCCTCCGCAGTCCGGACATTCCATAGCCTGAGCTATGCTGCCGAAGCCGATATTGATAGTGCGGCGAATCTGTCCCTGCCCTCTGCAGGTTTCGCAGTCCTTGATGCCGTCGGCCTCCGTGCTGCCTTTGCCTCGGCATTCCGAGCAATTCTCCAGAACGGAGAATTCGATATCTTTTTTGCAGCCGGTATAGGCCTCTTCAAGAGTAATGCTGACAGCCACGCGAATATCGCGCCCGCGTCTGGGCTGACGTCCTCCCCGGCTTCCCCCCATGCCCATGTTCATGAAGCTTTCAAAGATATCGCCAAAGCCTCCGAAACCGCTGAATCCGCCGAAATCAGCTCCGCCTCCTCCGGGTCCCCTGCCCGGAGCTGAACCGTACTGATCGTAATAGGCTCTCTTGTCGGGATCGGATAAAATTCCGTAGGCCTCATTGACCTTAATCATCTCGGCCTGGGCTTTATCTTTATCCTCGGCCACATCTGGATGGTATTTGCGCACCAAGCGGCGGTAAGCTTTTTTTATATCATCGTCTGAGGCGTCGCGGGACACCCCTAATACAGAATAATAATCATCAGCCATACAAAAAAATAACTCCTCAAAGAAAAACGCCGGAAGCTCTGCCGCGGCTGCGGCAGTATAGCTTTCGACGCTGTCTTTTTATTTATTTTTCAGACATATGAAAAGGGAACTGCGTTCTACAGAAGCTGTTTATTCTTCTTTATTGAACCAGCCGAAGAGATCGGCGTCATCCGGTTCTTCCTCAGCAGGAGCTTCGGCGGCCTGAGCTTTAGCCTGATCGGCGCCGACACGTCCGGTTTCCAGAGCATAGTAGGCGTCGGTAGAAATCGAGAAGAGCAGATCCTGCAGAGTCTTGGTATCCGCGGAAATCTTCGGCAGATCGAAGGCCTGCATGGAGGTGCGCAGGCGGTCGGTAGCGTCGCGCAGAGCGCTTCTGTGTTCGGGAGTCATGCGCTCGCCCAGATCGCGCATCGTGTGCTCGGCGGTATCGATCTCGATATTGGCCTTGTTGCGGATGGTCGACTCTTCACGGCGGCGTCCGTCTTCTTCAGCGTAAATGGCCGCATCCTTGACCATGGAGTCGATTTCCTCGCGGGAGAGGTTGGTAGGAGACTGAATGGTGATCTTCTGCTTGTTGCCGGTGGCCATATCCTTCGCCGATACGTTCACGATGCCGTTGGCGTCCAGGTCGAAGGTTACTTCGATCTGAGGCACGCCTCTGGGCGCGGGAGGAATGTTGCGCAGTTCAAAGCGGCCCAGCGATTTATTGTGAGCGGCCAGCTCGCGTTCGCCCTGCAGACAGTGGACCTCTACCACGGTCTGTCCGTCGGCAGCGGTGGTGAAGATACGGGTCTTGGAACAGGGGATGTGAGAGTTGCGCTCGATCAGCTTGGTAAATACGCCGCCTACGGTCTCAATACCCAGAGACAGAGAGGTGACGTCCAGAAGGACCATGTCTTTTACTTCGCCGACCAGAATGGCGCCCTGAATGGCGGCGCCCATAGCCACTACTTTGTCGGGGTCGATTTCGCGCGAAGGCTCTTTGTTGAAGAGGCTGCGAACCTTATCCTGAACGGCCGGCATGCGGGTGGAACCGCCGACCAGCAGAACCTTGTTGATCTGATGGATATTTAAGCCAGAGTCTTCGATAGCCCGCAGAGCCGGTTCTTCGCACTTCTTAATCAAGTCGGCGGTCAGCTCCTGGAATTTAACGCGGGTAAGCTCCATATCAAGATGTTTGGGGCCGGTTGCGTCGGCGGCAATGAAGGGAAGGTTGACTCTGACCTTGGTTTCGGTAGAGAGCTGAATCTTGGCGTTCTCGGAAGCTTCCTTCAGGCGCTGCATAGCCAGACGGTCGGAGCGCAGATCGATATTGTACTTGCCTTTGAATTCCTCAATGAGCCAGTCCATAATGCGCTGGTCCCAGTCGTCGCCGCCCAAGCGGGAGTTGCCGGCCGTAGCCTTCACTTCGACCAGGCCGCCGCCTACCTCTACGATGGAAACATCGAAGGTACCGCCGCCGAGGTCCCAAATCAGCACGGTTTCGACATCGTCGGAGCTCTTTTCGCCCTCTCTGTTTTTGTCATAGGCCATACAGGAGGCCGTAGGCTCGTTGATGATGCGCACGACTTCCAGACCGGCGATCGTACCGGCGTCTTTGGTAGCCTGACGCTCTGAGTCAGAGAAATAGGCGGGGACCGTAATGACCGCCTGCTCGACGGGGAAGCCCAGATAAGCCTCGGCGTCCGCTTTGATCTTCTGCAGAATCATAGCGGAAATTTCCTGAGGCGTGTACTGTTTGTCGTCGATCTGGACCTTATGGTCTGTACCCATATAGCGCTTAATGGAAAGAACCGTGCGGTCAGGGTTGGATACGGCCTGACGCTTAGCCACGGAGCCGATCAGACGCTCGCCGGTTTTAGAAAATCCCACTACCGAAGGGAACAGATAATCGCCTTCGGAGCTGGGGATAACAATAGGCTCGCCGCCTTCAACAATAGATACTACCGAGTTGGTCGTACCTAGGTCAATACCAACTATTTTACCTGCCATATTCTTAGGCTCCTCCAATACTGCCGTAACGTAAACTTATTTACAATATCACAGCCATTAAAGGCTGTGTCAATATGACCGTTATATCAACAGCTGAATTTTCAAAATTTATCAAAAATACTTATGTAATTTTTTCGCTGATAAGCTGTACGGAAATACGACTGAAAGGCTTTCAATTCCTGTAAAAGCACAAAAAAAATGACAAAAAAAAGCACGTAAAACGAACTTCGCCTTACATGCTTTAATTTATCATTACTCTTCAGCAGGCTTTTCGCCTTCTTCAGCAAGCTGTTCCGCCTTTTCTGCAGGCAGATCCGCTTTTTCTGCAGGCTGGTCAGCCTTTTCTGCAGGCTTGCTGGCCAAACGCACCATAGCCGCTCTCAGCAGCTTGCCGTCCAGCAGATAGCCGCGGCGCAGCTCCTCGCAGACATGGTCCTCCGGGATCTCATCGGATTCGGCATAGCCCATAGACTCATGGAAATTAGGATCAAAAGCGGCCTTTTCCGTTTTAAGCGGCTCTAAACCTTCGGCGGCGCAGCTGTCGCAGAGCTGACGGTAAATATTCTTCAAACCGTCAAAGACGCTGTCAACGCTCTGAACGGTATGCTCGGTCTTCAGGGCGCCGTCGAAGCTGTCCAATACCGGCAGAAAACGTCCGAACAGAGCTTCCTTGGCCTTTTGGCTCTTAAGTTCCAGATCCTTTTTCAGCCTGGCTCTGACATTATCCACATCCTGCTTCATCTTGTCGCAGCGTTTCTGAGCGTCCTCTGCATCCTGCTTGGCCCGCATAAGAATATTGTCTTTAATTTCCATCTGCCTGCGGAAGACGGCCATCCGCTCCTCAACCTCGGCGTTGACGGCGTCCGGATCAGCCTTGACGGAAGAGGGCGCCGACTCCTTAGCCGGCCGGGAAACTTCCTCCGGAGCGGACGCGGATTCTGCCTTACGGGCGGCCTTGATCGCCGCCGCTCTGGCGTCGGCCTGTCCGGCCTTGGTTACGCCGGTAATTAAAGCGCTCGACTGTTCAAAGAGCACATCCTCCTGGAACTTGCGCATGCGCTTGTCGTATTCGGACTTATAGCGGCGCACCGCCTCAGCCTGCTTGATGAGCTGCTCCAGCATAACTTTGGAGGACATGCGATAAAGTCCGATCAAATCGTGGGGGTCGCAGCCAGACTGTTTAATGCGGTTGATTCTGGGTTTCAGATAGGACAAAAAGTCCAGACGGTTGACTATCTCCTCCAGCTGCGCCAGCTCGGCACGGGTCTTTTCCAGATCCGGATCCTCCTCAGGAGCTGCAGGCTCGGTTCCCCGGCTGCCCTCAGATTTCTGCTTGGCCTCGGCCGCCGCTCCGAAAGACGGAGGAGTCTCTGCCCCGGCAATCTTGTCCATAGCCGGCAGGGAGACCTTTTTATCAGCCTTTTCCGCCGCCTTTGAGAAGAGGAAATCGTCGCTGTCGTCATCTCCGCCCGCAGGCGCGCCCAAAAGCGAGTCGTCCTTAGCCTCGGCAGGTTTCTCCGCCGGCTTTTCGCCAATTTTTGCCGTTTCAGCAGCAGTTTCGGCAGGATTCTCTGCGGCAGCTTTCTCCTCGGCAGGCTTCTCCTTTTCCGGCTTCGTAGGAGACGCTGCAGCTTGTTCCTCCGCAGCCTGAGCTTCGGCATGGGCGGGAGACTCCGCCGCTGCGGGAACAGCCTTCACTTCTTCGTCCGATTCAAAACCCGGCGGTACGGAAATATCATCTTCGATCATCCAAGAAGGCATCTTTACCTTACTGTTTTCATTTAGATCTGCTGACACGCGCAATACACTCCCAAAACCTGACATTATCTGCAAGTTAATTTAACATATTGAAAGCAAAATCCTGTTTTGCTCCGGCCTCGGTCCTATGTCCTGAGCAGAAAGCCGGTCCTTCTCAAAACAGACAGGAAAGTTACGGATGCCTGGATTCAGGCCGTCATTTTCCGTACTTTTCCTCAAAAGCCCGCATTCCGGCCATAAACGCCTCTCTGTTAATCTCCTGAATCTTTGGATCGGGCTTAAGGCCGCGCTTCATAGCTTCAAGGAAAGTCTCCTTGGGGAAGATGCCGGTCGCCGCGCACAAAACTCCCAGGCAAACCATATTCTTCAAAATAAGTCGGCCTAAACCGTTAGCGATTTCCGTAAAGGGCAGGCCGTAAGCCCTAACGCCTTCCGCCGTTTCCGGAAGCGCGTCAATGACGGTGCTGTCATAGATAACAATGCCGCCCGGCAGAACGGAAGGAGCGAACTTATTGGCGCTGGGCGCGTTGAAGACCGCTAAGATGTGGGGTTTTGGAACTACCGGGGAAAGAACTTCCCCGGCGATATGGACGTCGGCATAGGAGGTGCCGCCGCGCGATTCCGGTCCGTAGCTGGGAATATGAGTAGCATCCCAGCCCTCCTGAGCCGCGGCTTTAGCCAGCAGCAAAGCCGCCGTCTGAGCTCCGTCGCCGCCCGAGCCGGCAAATTTAACTCCGATATCTTCGGGATCGATATGGGCGGGGAAAGCTTCGGCAAAACGCGGAGGCAGCTCCTGAGAAGCGCCGATCTCCTTTAAAAGCGGCATAACTTCGTAATCCGGTCTGTTTAATTCCCAAGGCTCGGCAGCGTTATCGGAGATATCTTTCTTGACGCCCAGAGGGAATACAGGAACCATATTGTTTTTCACCCATTCGCTGGCCTTTACGGGCGCGAGCTTGAGCTGAACCGGACATTCCGAGAGGACCTCCACAAAGGAAAAGCCTTTTTTGTCGACCTGGTTTTTAATGGCCTTTTTTATGGCTTTTTTGGCCTTCATCCGCTGAGCGTGGTCAAAAAGAGCCACTCTCTCAACATATACGGGTCCGTCCAGGCCGGCGATCATTTCCGCCACCTTAATAGGCTCGCCCATAAAGCGGCTGCGTCCGTCGGGGCAGGTCGCGGTCTTCTGTCCCATCAAAGTAGTAGGAGCCATCTGACCGCCGGTCATGCCGTAATTGGTATTGTTAACGAAGATAACCGAAATCGGCAGACCTGCCTGAGCCGACGAAACTATTTCAGCCAGACCTATGGAGGCCAGATCGCCGTCGCCCTGATAGGAAATGACGATAGAATCAGGGTTGGCGGTTTTTTGTCCCAGGGCCACGACCGGAGCGCGCCCGTGAGCGGCCAGCTGATTGCCTACGTTCAGATAATAATACAAAAATACGGCGCAGCCCACCGGAGAGATCAGCACGGTATCGTCCTGAATGCCCAGCTCGCCGATCGCCTCCGACAAATATTTGGTTATCAGCCCGTGTCCGCAGCCCGGGCAGTAATGAGTAGAATGGGCCTTTAAGCCGCGGCCGTGATCATGGCGGAAGAAAGTTTCATAAAATGCATGTTCCATTATCTGTCAGCCTCCAATCCTTCTACCGCGGCGACAATCTCCTGACCGGAGGGCAGCACGCCGCCCAGACGCCGCACGTGACTTATGGGAGGACGCTTTACATCGGTATAGCTCAAGGCCAGGCGCATTTCATCCTCCAGCTGCCCCAGCGAAGCCTCGACCACCATAATATGCTTTACGGGCTCCGCCTCCAGTAAAGCCTTCAGCCTGTCTATCGGGAAAGGCCAGAGCGAAACCGGCCTGAACAGACCCGCCTTTATCCCTTTGGAGCGCAGAGTCCTGATAGCCCCCTTAGCCATTCTGGCCGGCGTATTGGCGGCGACCAGCAGAATTTCACATCCCTCGGTATTAAAAAGATCGGCGCGCTGCTCATTGGCGCAGATATCCTCATAAAGCTTCTCGAGCTCAATATTTTCCCGCTCTAAATCCGCCTCGGATATCTGCAGAGAAGTTATCAGATTAGCGCGGTGCTCCCGATCGCCGGCGACGGCCCACTCGGGCGTTCCCGGCTTAATCATATATTCGGGAAGCTTGACGCTTCCGGTCACCTGCCCCAGATAGCCGTCTCCCAGAACGATGACCGGCAGACGGTATTTAAAGGCCTTCTCAAAGGCCTCCATGGTCAGATTGAGCATTTCCTGAGGATCGCTGGGCGCCAGAACCAGAGCGTGGGTATTGCCGTGTCCTAAGCCGCGGCAGGCAAATTTGATGTCCGCCTGCTCCGGACCGATATTGCCGAGGCCCGGGCCGCCGCGCATGATATTGACGATAACTCCGGGGACCCTGCCCGCCACCATGCAGGAAAGCCCTTCCTGCATGAGGCTGTAGCCGGGAGAGGAAGTAAAGGTCATGCAGGGGACGCCGGCCCCGCCGCATCCGTAAATATAATTTATAGCCGCTACCTCGCTGACAGCCTGAATATAGGTTCCCTTGATATGAGGCAGAATTTTGGCCATTAATTCCGAACCTTCGGTCGAGGGCGTAATGGGATAGCCGAAAAAGTGGCGGCAGCCGGCCAGCAGAGCGCCGATAGCCGAAGCGTAAGTTCCCTTAATCATTAACGGCTCAGTTTTGGGCAGAGGGATTCTCTGCGCCGGTTTAGGCTCAGGCTGAGGCAGAACTTCCCGCTCAGCTTCGTTCTGCTGATTTTTGGGATTTTCCCAATAATATTTAATCGCTTCATCGTGAAGCGCGTAAGGCTCGGGACAGGAAGACGCGCAGATTCCGCAGCCTATACATTCGGTATAATCTATTTTTACAGGTACAAATCCGGACTCGTGATTGACCTCTCCGCCCAAGCTTATACAGCCCTTGGGACAGGCGGCTATGCAGCGGCCGCAGCTTTTGCAGTAAGCGGCGCTGACAAAGGGCTTAAAACGCGCTTTGCCGCTTTGAACGGTTGCACACATATAATAACCTCCGCAGCAGGATAAAAAAAATTTGTCGAATCTACTTAAAAAAATAATTAAATCCTGCCTGAGCCGTACGGCCGATTAGGAGACGGTCCCGCTCCGAAACCTTCCCGACATTGCAGAATCGAGCAGGAAGGAGACTTTTCTTTAGATAATTGCTTCTGCTCTAAGGTTTTATTTATGTTAATGTTAGATTTGCCATCTTTAAGTATCGAATCCGACGATCAAATATATACGGGTTTCCCCGTCCTCAAGATGCAGCTTAAAAAAGCGGAAATAGATCGGGAATACGCCGAAAACCTCCTGCAGGGAGCGGAATTTCTCGAGGACGCCGATCTTAAAGGCGTCCTGCTGATAGAAAACGCCGGCAAAAATTTCTGTCTGGGCTGGAAGCCCGATTTCAACGGCGGCAGCGTTTCCGCCCAGCAGGGCATGGAGCTGGCCCGGAAATGGGAAAAGGCCGTAAGCGTCTTTTACAGCCTGCCCTGCCCCACAGTTGTAAAGATAAACGGGCACTGCCTGGGCTGGGGCCTGAGCCTGACTTCGGTATGCGACTGGCGCTGGTGCACCCAGGACGCCATCTTTGCCAGCACCGAGCTCGACTTCGGACTGCCGCCGGGCATGTACAGCTGGCAGCTTCCCGCCCTGGTCGGTCTCAACAACGCCAGGCGTCTGGTCATGGCCGGACAGACCGTTTCGGCGGCGGAAGCCGTCAAAATAGGCCTGGCCGACGAGATAGTCAACTCCAGACTCGACGACATACAGACGGAGCGCCTGCGCAACTTCTCTCAAAAAACCGGCCGGGCCTGGCAGAACGCCCGCCGCCTGCTCAACGAAAGCGCGGCCAGCCTGCGCGAAAACCATTTAGGCGCCTACCTGGCCGCCCTCTCACAGTCGCTCTCCCGCTTTAAATAACCGTCAATGCCATGTCAGAAATTACCCCATTTCCCGTAGATCCGGTCATAATGATCAAAATCCGCCCGATGCAGGAGCGAGACGTTCCGGCTGTGGCGCAGCTCCATTCCGACGCCATGGGCAAAAGCCTCTGGGCCAAGCTGGGACTGCCGTTTCTGCGCCGTCTCTATAAAGGACTGCTGCAGGACGAGGATTTTTTTGCCTACGTATATGAGGAAATGGGCTGTGTCAAGGGCTTTATCGCCGGCAGCGCCGATACGCAGGCTACCTACGGAAGAACTCTGAAGCGCAATTTCTGGGAGCTGCTCCTCCATACCGCCTGGGGCGTGATCCGCAGTCCCTCTGTTCTCCCCCTTCTGCTGGCCACGCCATTTTATTTCCGGCGCAGCCATCCCGAAGATTTGCCGGAACGCGCCGCCGAATCGCTGTTCTGCTCCTTCGTTCCCGAGCTCAGAGGCAAAAGGATTTCCGGCCACATCAACAAGGTTCTTTTTGAAGCTCTGCACAACCGGGGCCGCCGCTATATAAAGATCACGACGGAAGCGGACAATCAGGCCGCTCTCAGACAGCTGGAGCACTGGGGCTTCAGCGTCCGCCGCAGATTTAATTTCTACGGCAAGGAGATGCTCACTTTAATAACCAACGCCGACAGCAATCCCAGAATCGGCAAATATTGAGTTCCCCCCTTCTGTTTTTCAGATATGAGGGGGAGCTATCTCTTTTTCGGCCCGCATATGCCATTTTTCCGAAAAACTCTTTCCGTTGGCCAAAGAGATGCAGATATCAAATTCATCGGAGTTTCCGTTCAGGCTGTCGCTGACCAGGACTCTGTAGGTCATATTGTAAATATCCCCGAAATATGAAGTTTTTCCGTTTTTTCTGCCGATAGTCACCTTGCACAGATAACCGGAATAATTGTATAAAATAATTTTCAGCTGACTGTTTTTCAATGTACAGCGCTTATTCCGCAGAGCGTTCTGACTCAAAACTTTTTCTGCATGATCGGCATATACAAATATTTTCGGAATATCCTCGTCGCTGTCATATTCCTGATTATAGCAGGAGAAATTGTCGTCCTCGGGCGTATAAACCGGCAGACATCCCGACGAAGATAATAATAATGCAAAAAATAATATCGGCGCTGAAAGTTTTAAGTATCGGAACATATTTTCTGCTTTATTTTTGTCATGTCTATTCCTGCCTTGCATGATCTCAGAATACGACGATTGAAGGAAAATAAAATGAAAGCTGAAAAAATCCGCATATGACGGAGCCAGCGCACAAAACGTCCATTATAAAGTCACTGTTTCTGAAAATCAAAAAGCTGCGGCAATATATTCTGACGCAGTGTCCGGCCAACAGAAGCAAGGCCGACGGAAGCGGCGCACCGGGAATTATAGCCGATATTCTGATTATATCCGCATTATCTGCGGTTATCGTTATCCTAAACAACATACTGTCGATAACCTGCATCAACATGAGCGGCAACGACTTCGTGCACCATTTCATGGAAGCGGCCGCCTTCAGCGACGCCGTTTCCTCCAGCCGGCGCTGGTACGAGCCGATACTGACCTTTTTCTGCTGGCATTCCTCTTACGCTCCCGCTCTCTATGCCACGGCCTTTTTGCTCAAGCCCATAGTCGGAGAGGGGCTGCGCGCCTGTCTGCACAGCCAGCTGATCTTCATCCCTCTGATTATCGCCTCGGTATACTATATTGCAAAACCGAGATACGGAACCGCTGCGGCCGCGGCCGCCGCCATATTTGCCTGCGCTCTGCCCCAGGTATCCCTGCCGGTTCAGAATTTCATCGTCGACTATCCTTCCGCAGCCTTCACGGTATTCTGCTTCTGGATGCTTCTGGAGTCCGACTATATGCAGAAGACGGCGCCTTCCGTGCTTTTTGGCGCAGGCCTGGGGCTGGGAGCTCTCTATAAGCCGACGACGGTTCTTTTCGTCTTTCCGGTTTTATTCGTCTTTTTCTTGTTCCGTCTGAAAAAATATCTGAATTACAAATGGCAGCTGCTGTTTATAATCTGCATAATAGCCGCGGCCGCCGCCGTGCCCTTAAATTATTCGATGAAGGCCCTGAAGCTTTCGCTCTCCGTATATAACACCAACGCTTCTCTGTATGCTTACCAGGCCAAAGCTCTGCTGCTGGTGCTGACTAATCTTGTCATTGCGCTGCTGGGCAGCCGCCTTTTCTGCAAATTCATCGGCAAAAATAAGACATGCGCAGACCTGCAGAATTATCTCTACGCTTTTTCGGCCTTTTATCTGTTTTTTTTCCCCTGGGCAGCCGCCAACGGCAAAACCCTCTTTTTCAGAACCCACCGCCTGGCCGACGAATTTATAATACACAGCCTCAGGATGACGTCCGAAGGTTACAATCTGCATAACCTCGATATCGCCCTGGAGCCAGTATATATTCTGCCGCTGGCCGCCGTCATTCTCATCTGGCTGTATTTTAAAAGCTCTTCCCGGGAAGAAAAGATCCTCTCGGCCGCCTGTCTGACCCTGCACATTTTAACGGTCATTCTGCTGGGACCGGATCCCAGATACGCCCTGCCCATACTGGCGGTCTACGCCTGTTTTCTGCCCTTTCTGTTTCAGCGCGTTCCCTTCGGCAATATCCTCATGCTGTTCATAGCGGCGGCGGCCCTCTTTATCAACGTTATGCTGCCCATAGTTTTTACGGACCGCAAATCTGTCGTTAAGCCCGTCCTCTATTCCTCGATGCGCAAAATGCAGGTTTCCGAGGACAACGCCTTTTATCAGGGTCTGCAGCTGGCTCGGTTTTTAGAGACCTTCGCCGGCGCTGAGGACAAAATTAAAATAGCCGGCCTGATTACCGATAAATACGCCGATCAGGAAAATCCCGCCGAAAGCATTGATTTTGCCATGAAAACCTGGTTTTTCTATCATAAGGGGCATGTTGTTTCCATCAATACGGCCAACCCGGAGCAGCTTATAGGCGAAAACGCGCGCCTCATCCGAGCCTATGCCGAAAAGGATCCGCTTCTGGCCGGAAAGCTGCTCAAAGCCGTCAACTATCAGTATTACAGCCTATTTGACTACATAATAACCGTCGAACCCGTAAAGCTCGATTCGGACCTCGAAAAGGAAATACGCAGCTATTTAAAGGACAGCGGCAATAAGCCCATTTATTATAAAACCTTTTCTACGGTATCCTCGATGATAACCGTGTATTCCCTTAAGCCCTTCAGCAGCAGCGACGCAAACAACTGAAAAACCGGCGTCAGTACTGCCGCTTTTCCCCACGCGGCAGCCTGCGGGCCAGAGTCTGCCAGACAGACTGCGCCGAGGGCCCGCGAAAACACGGCGCAGATTCTTCGCTGCACTCAGGATGCCAGAGACCGGCATACGGACTGAGCCGCGTTTTATATCATTCTGAACCGGAAATTTTGTCATCTTGAATAAGAAATCTTGTCATCCTGAGCCGTCAGGCGAAGGGTCTGTCTTTTTGCAATATTCTGCGCCGACAGCGCCCAGGCATATATGCGCGCTGAACGGCGGACAAAACAGGCTAATGGACCATCAGCATAAAGGTCGAGTCGGTGTTGGCGCCGATAAAATGGAACTTCATATAGCCGCCCAGAGAGAGACCGTCCACATAGCGATGCTCGCCGGGGCGCAGGTCACGCCATAAATAGGGGGACCAAATTTTTCCCTGACCGGTATAATAATCCGGCGGGAAAGACATATTTTCGCCGGCTCTTCCGTAGGGATTGCCGTCGGCATAAAAATCGATGGCTTCTTTTGTATTGTTGACGGCGGTCAAAGAAAACTGATGAGCTAATCCGATCTGAAAATACGGATAACTGGGATTCTTGCCCAGGCGCTTCATGCCAAGAGCGTCAAAGCTGTTCTCCGAAGCGATGGAATCATTATATAAGGTAACCGAATAATCGCTGTTGAGCACGGCGATCAGGTTGGCGATCAGCATGCCGCCTCCCTCGCCGCCTTCGCCGCCCTCGCCCCAGCCGCCGGCGCCGCCTTCGCCGCCTTCGCCGTCAGGGCCGAAGCCGGAATGCTTGCCGAACTTGTCTCCGTCCTTGCCGTAGCCGTGACCGGTAGGATAACCGGCTTCGCCAAAGGCGCCTACTCCCAGCTTGGGCATGTCCGGATCGATGGCGGTCTTAAGACCGGATCGTCCCGACCAGCCGGGCTTGCCGGAAGCGCCGGGCTTTTTGGAATCGGTGGGCGGACCGGCCCAGCCGGGCTTGCCGGGCTTGCCGGGTTTGCCGGGATTACTGGTAAAAACCGTAGGATTAACCGCCATCGAAGAGGAGCTCTTTTTGGGAGTCTTTATAACCGGCCTGGGCCGGGGGGGAAGCTGTATGGAATCAACCAATTCAACGGTCGAAACAATGCGCAGCTTATCTTCCTCATTGCCGGCATGCTTTTTGGCATAAGCCAACAGGCCGCCTATAAAAGCCAGGTGAGCGACTAAAGCCAGGACGACGGCTAAATGTATAGGACGCAAAGAAAATCTTCCCATAGCATAAAATCCTAAAAGCAGCGTTAAACCGTTTCAGCTGCGCTAAACCATATCAACAATCTTTAAAAGTTCCAAGCCGGCCGAACGCAGTTCGCCGTTCTCGCTGTCTGCGGCGGCCGTCACTACCGGTCTGGCAAAACGTCCCAGGGTCCTGACGCTTTCCTGCAGGACCTTAACCCGCGCCGCCGCTTCGGCTTTTCCGTTCATAAAAGAAACGAAATCGGGAACAAATTCTTCGCGAAATTTATACAGAAGCCACAAAGCGACGTCCAGAGTATGCTCTGAAGGCTCTCCGTTCATCAGCTCATGGCCCAGGGAAAGGATATAGGGCCGATAGCGTCCGGGATAGCGCCGGAACATCGCTCTGACCAAAACAAACTTTATATACGGGACCTTACATTTATCGGCCACTCTGAAAATAGCATTGACGTAGCCGGCGGGATTCTTGTCCATCATCAGCTCGGCGACTTTATCTATAGCGCCGACGCCGCCCAATACCAGGCTGCCCAAAATTTCAAACGCGGAATTTTCAAAAGCTTTGGGATCTTCGCTGAGAATCTGCGCAAGCGCCTCGAGGCCCTTCCGCTCTCTGTCCCGGCGCTCAAGATCGTCTTCCTCCCGAGGCTGCGGCTTTTCGCCGGCAGAGGCCTCCTCGTCGCCGCCTAAAAAAATTTCCAATAATTTATCTTTATCCATTCCGGAAAAATTCACACTTTCACTCATGCTTCTCTACTTCGCCATACACTCCGTTCAATACCTTTTTAAAAATAATGAGTTTATCGCCGCTTGCTTTTCCTCAAATCAATTTCAGCTTCATATCCGCCGCAGTTATCGGCCGAAAGCAGGCGGCAAAACCGATCACGGGGAAGTCAAGCAAGGGTTTTATACGTCTTTAACAAACTTTCAGCGGTCTGCTTTCTTCGGCATGCGCAAAATTTTCGGTTTCAGATATTCATACTTTTTATACCGACAGGTCATTAAATGAAAAGCAATTTGGTAACGCGTCTAAAAAGCGGCGTCGGCAAGCTGACGGACAACGTCAGGTTTATTCGCCTCTGTTTAGCGGTTTTTATATATATAACGGCGGTCAGCGCCTTAATTTTTACCGAGCTTCCGGGCATAAACCGCATTGAAATAGGTCAGCCCGCCCCATGGGACATAAAAGCGGCCCATTCGGTGCAGATCATAGACGAGGATCTGTGGACTAAAGCCAAAAACAACGCCGCCTCGCAGACCCCTCCCATAGAAAAGGTCGAGCCTCAGGCCATAAATATAAGTCATGATAAGCTTAAAAAGTCTATAAATATCATTCGTGACGCGAACGTAAATCCCAATAAAATTACGGAAGCTCAAATTTCTCAGATTTCTCAGGATATTCCCTTAAACTTGAGCAACGAAAACATCAGATTTCTGCTGAAGTCCAGCGCTACCGCCTTAGATCAGATATACATAAACAGCGATCATATATTGAATATCGTCATGCAGGAAGGCGTCGGCGACAGCGAGCAGGAGCAGGCCAAGGAACGCATCAGAAAGGAAGCCGAAGCTCTGCCGGGACTGAGCAAAGAAAGCATAAAGATCTGCGCAGATTTAGCCGAAGCCTCTCTGGTAACCAATAAGTTTGTAGACATTCAGGCTACTCAGAAGGCCAAGGCCGAAGCCAGAGACAAGGTCGAGCCGATCTACAAAAATATCTTATCCGGCCAAATCGTCATCCGCGAGGGCGATATAGTTACTGAAGAGGACGTGCCCATATTGGAAGCTCTGGGCGTTTACAGACCCAACCTGACCCTAAATGTCCTGTTTGCCTCCAGCGGTTTGGTCCTCGTCATGCTGCTGATCGTGCGCTTATACATGCGCCGCTACATGCCGGATACCTATGAAAATCTGCGCATACTGGCCGGCCTGATCGCCCTCTGCGCTGTCTTTATCATAGTTTCCCGCTATACTATGATTTACTCAATCTACTTTATGCCCATCGCCTTTCCGGCCATCCTCATCGCCATTATGATCAGCCCCAGACTGGCTATGCTGATCGTGAGCGTTTTGGGCATATACTCGGGAATGCTGACCTCAAATTTCGTCGCCGCCGCCATCGTGATTCTCACCGGCATGATCAGCGTTCTCTCCGTCCACAATATTCAGAGGCGCTGGGACATCATTACCGCTTCAATCTGGATTTTGGCTGTCAACGTCTTTTCCATTTCCGCCTTTGACTTCATAGGCAATGAAGATTTGAAGGATATACTGACAGGCGCACTCTTCTACGGCTGCGTCAACGGCTTTCTGCCGGCGCTGCTGGCTTCGGGATTCCTGCCTATTCTGGAAAATATGCTTAAAGTCACCACGCACATCAAGCTGCTCGAGCTTTCCAACCCCAGCGAACCGGCTCTGCACGATCTGCTGACCAAGGCGACGGGAACCTACATGCACTCTATCATGGTCGCCAATCTGGCCGAAGCGGCCGCCCAGGCCATAGGCGCAGATTCCATGCTTTGCCGCGTCGGCGCCCTCTATCACGATATCGGCAAAATGAAGCAGCCCACCATGTTTGTGGAGAACCAGATGGGAGACAAAAATCCCCACGATACCCTGCCCCCATCTCTTTCCGCCATGATCGTCATTTCTCACGTTACCTTCGGCAAGGAGATGGCTGAAAAGACCTATAAGCTGCCCGAGAATATCACTAAGTTCATTGCCGAGCACCACGGAACCAACCTGGCCTCCTTCTTCTTCCAGAAGGCCAAGCAGAACAGCGACGAGCCTGTCTTTGCCGAAGACTTTGCCTACGCCGGTCCCAGTCCCCAATCGAAGGAAACGGCCATCGTCATGATCTGCGACGGCTGCGAGGCGGCGGCCAGAACTCTGCGCGTTCCCAACAAGGAAAATATCTCCAATCTCGTTGACAAAATAGTCGGCGGAATCATCCGCAATAAACAGCTGGACGAATGCCCCATATCCCTGAAAGAGATAAACGAAGTCAAGAATTCCGTCATTCGCTCTCTGACCAGCCAATATCATAACCGAGTAGCCTATCCCAATTACAAGGATGCAAAAGCAGCCGCTCCGGCAGCCCCCAAAACGGCGGCCCCGGCTGCAGTCGCCGCGGTGCAGGCCCCGGCCAAGGGAAGCGAAATTCCCTCCCCCGCCGCCCCGGTTCCGGGCGCGGCCAAGGAGGGCGCCGCTCCCGCTTCCGCTGCGGCCTCGGCGACAGCTCCTGCCGAAAAGCCCTCCGCCCCTTCTGCCGCTCCTTCATAAAAGCGCCGGTTTTATGTCTGTCAAGGGAATTTGCCCGAACCGGCAAACTACTCTGAAATTTGCCGAAAGTCGGCTTTAAAGCTCAAATTATATGCGTAAAAGAAACATTAAAATTAAGACAAACCTCTATCAGCAGATCCCGGAATATAAGCGTCTGCTCCCTAAAACTTTTTACAGGCAGGCGGTCTATGAGGCGGTCAGAATTATAAATCTCGATATAGGCGTCGCCGACCGTCTGCAGCGGATTGCCCGGCCGGACGGAGCGGCGCTTCGCTTTCCGGACAGCTTTGCCGTAGATCTTACCGTCGCCGACGACGAAGCCGTCCGCAGACTGAACCGAGAATTCCGCGATACCGACGCTCCCACCGACGTCCTGAGCTTTCCTGCCTGGGAAAACACCGGAGCTCTGGTTTTCTATCCCGGCGTGCCTGTCCATCTGGGAGATATTGTCATCAGCGCCGACACGGCGGCCCGTCAGGCTCGGGAAGACGGAATAAAGCTCTCGCACATGACCGCCTGGCTTATCGCTCACAGCATGCTGCATCTGCTGGGCTTTGATCACATAACCGAGGCGCAGCGCCGAATTATGTACGGCCACGAATTAAAGATTCTCAGGGCTATAGGCTTCAGCTTCCTGCCGGAAATGGCGGTCAGAGCTTATAAAGAATAGGTCAACGTGAACAGCAGAACCGTCACCATACATACCAGCGGCGCCGCCTGCGGCAACCCCGGAAGCGCAGGAATCGGCCTGGTCATAACTCAGAGCAGCGGCAAGGTAACGCTTGTATCTGAAAACATAGGCATAGCCACCACCGTCCAGGCTCAGTACCAGGCTATACTTATGGCTGTTACCTGGGCTATTGAGCATAAATACGACGCCGTTACCGTATATGTGGACAACGCCAAAATTATCCGCAGCCTTCTGCACAATCCTACCGTCAGCGATTTGAATATTATCGGCCTGCATAAAAGGGTGCGCCGCTTAGCCAGGAGCATAAAGGTCAATTACGCCCTCTTCGACAATACCGTTCCCCACAAGGTTTCCACCTTAGCTCTTGAGGCCAGCTTCAGAGAGGAAAACAGCGATACGGCCCCGGAAAATCCTTCAGGCAAAAAAAGCGTATCTCCGCCCGACGGCGGCCTTCATAAGCGCCACGCTCTGCAGCAGTCGGCGGGAGGCGTCCTCTACAAGGAGGACAAGGACGGAGTTAAAATCTGCCTGATATCCAAAAAGGACGGCGCCGTCTGGGCCCTTCCCAAGGGAAGAATTCAGAGCGGAGAGACCTGGGAAGAGACCGCTATACGCGAGGTTTTAGAGGAAACAGGCCATCTGGCCACTATTGCCGACCGTCTCGATCAGATAGAATATGTCTTTTACTGGCAGGACAACCACACCCTTTATTACAAGCTCGTCTTCTTTTTCCTCATGCCGCTCATTAAAGAAAACGCCGCTCCCAGAGACAGCGAAGCCTGCGAAACGGCCTGGTTTACGCTGGGAGAAGCCTTGAACAAGCTGTACTATCAGAGCGAAAAGGGCGTCCTGCTCAAGGCCAAGGAGCTTCTGCGCGCCGCCGGATTAATAAAATAATTTTAAGAATGGGAAGCTTTTGTTTTTTATGGCGTCATTGGATTCTTTTCACTGCAGCGGAAAACCGTCGATAGCCCTGATTTCACTGTACATTTTTGAAAACAACGGAATTCGCTATTTAGCTTCTTCTCTGCTATGCTTCAGAGGGTAGTTTGAGACTAAGGGGTTGCTGAGTGTGTGGCGGAAATGCCGATAGAATCGGCGATCCGTAGATCGGCCATCGTAAAGTAGTTTGCGACAATATGCCCGCTGAAGCCCTTTAAATTTCCTTTAAAATGTTTAAAAATGATGTTTAAAAAGCTGTTGAAAGCCTGAAAAAT
>JAFTAM010000174.1 GCA_017458675.1 bacterium | reverse complement strand
GCCGACGCGCCCGACTTCAAAGCGGACGTCGACAAATACGCAGAACAAGAATGTGAGGATCTTCAGAATATTATTCTGAAAACTAAGCCGCCTAAACCCGGAAACTGAAGTATTTCCGCGGATAAATATGACGCGGGCTGTCCGAAAAGCATATTCCGGACAAACTAATATTCCTTTTCAGCGGGAAATTGCCAGTCTTAATAATATATTATTATGCATTTATTATCGGGTAAAAGGCTTGTACAAATCTATCCTGCTGCAAAAATCCAAAATAAGCGACGCCGTCAGAATCACCTTCCTGACGCTTTGTCTGTATTTTGCCGCCGGCAATACACAGGCCGGCTGGCTCTATTACGTCGTCGCCATGATTTTCGGACTGTTAGTCATGAACCTGATAATTTCTGCCTGCATGCTCTCGGGAACGGTTATTTCCAGAGCTCTGCCACAGCGTCCGATACGGGTCGGAGAAAACTTCACCGTTGAGCTTACCGTAAAAAATACCTCTCGGCTCGCCTTATATCACAGCAGCCTGGAACTCTCGGTAAACAGCGCCTTTGCCGCTGCAGGGCCGCTTCCCGAACACGGCGGCCAGGACGAAATGCTCGTAAAGGATTTTAACGGAAGCACAGAAGCCTTTATGCAGCCTGATTCCGCAGGAAAGATCTTAAAATTTTACCTCCCCTGTCTGCCTCCTCAGCAGGAAATTAGAATCGCCTGCTGCCTGAAAGCGCTGCGGCGCGGAATTTTTGCCGCGGGGACCGTAAAGCAGTCGGCAAGCTATCCCTTCAGCCTCATAAACGTCAGCCGACGTCATTTTAAGAACGAAGATCAGCCTCTTCAAAACGGAAGTTCCGAAATCAGTCAGCCTTATATAAGAGTTTATCCCGCTCCTATCAAAATACCGGCTCAAAACCGCCGGCAATCTTCTTACAGCAATCAAAAAATACTCGCTTTAAAAAGCTCCGAGGGAACTCTGCGGGGACTGCATGAGTACAGCGAAGGCGAAGACGTCAGACATATTCACTGGATGACCAGCGCCCGCCTGAACAAAACCGTAATTAAAGAGTTTCAGCAAAATACCGAGCGCGATAATCTGCTGTTCATTCCGATTGCCGACTATTCAGTCCTCAGCTTGCTGGATTCTGATCTTCTGTCCAAAGCTATAGCTCTTAAGGAACAGCTCGGCAGGCCGAATGAGCTCAGTTCCCGCCTCCGTTCGAAAATGCTCGAAAAGCTGGATAAAGCGAAAGAAGAGCTGAACGGCCGTTTCGGTTTTGAAGAACTGCTTTGCTGTTTAATTACCGCCTCCGAAAACTGCAGCGGCAGCAGAGGCGGCTTCAGCGTAGTTTTGCCCGGCGCCGATAAACTGCAAAGCATAAACAGTATTGAACGTCTGAGGAATGAAATTCCCGGCTGGTCCGTTCTCGACAATCCGTTTTGTCTCAAAAACGATGAGCAGAAATCAGCTTTTTATAATTTATTACACAAAATGCTGCTGAAAAGCCGCTTCAGCCGCATAATCGTTTTGAGCCTTTCTCAGGAAGCTCTGCCTGTGCCCTGTCCGGCGGCATATAAGAAAAAGATTGAATATCTGCTTTTTTCCCCCTTAGCCCCCTCCGAACAGGATAAGGGAATTTCCGAGGCCTTTTCCGCTAAGATTGCCGCCTTAAAGAGTGTAAGCCGCAGCGCAGAGCTGATCACGCCGAATACTCCTCCTGAAAGAGCGGCCGGACATCTATGAATAGTCAGCCTTCTTCCCCACAAAGCGCCAATTGGCAGAAATATACCGGTCATTCCTCCGGCCGCGGCTCAGCACAGAGGCATAAAGATACCCTGGTTAAAAAGTTTCAGCGTCTTCGGGGCTTCTTAACCGGTATATTTCCCAATGTAGAAAATTCCGTGGGTTTGAGGCTGTCGGTATATTTATGCGAGCTGACTTCGCTTATCGCCGCTTTTACTCTTTTGGAAAACCTAGGCGGCCTGCTGATATATGCGATATTGCTCACCCTTGGCAGCCTGTTCGCCTTTTTTTCCCGCCATACCAACAGTTGTCTGGTCAAGCTCTGCATAACCGTCGGCATGCTGTGGGTGCTGCTGCAGTTTATCCAAAATCTGGCGGCTTCGCCCTACGATACCAGAGATTCGGCCGCCCTGCTGCTTTCCGGTCTGCTGATGTGCCACAGCTTTGATACTCCCAGACGGCGCGACCTGGATTATTCCTTAACCGTAAGCCTGCTGCTGATCAGCTATTCCGCGGTTATGTCGGCTTCGTTTAGTTTTGTTTTCATTTTGCTCGCTTACCTCTGCTGCATAGTCTCGGCCCTTTATTTCCGCTGCCTATCTTCAGCCCAAGAAAACGCCGTGCCGGTCGTAACCGCCGCTCCCGCCGAATCGGCGGAGAGGTCTTTTCTGCCGCACAGTCCGCTGAGACTCTGCGCTTATTTCCTGCTGACAATCCTCGCCGTAAATATAGTTTTCATTACTATGCCGCGCTTCGGCAATCTCAGCTTTTTTAAACTTCAGCACCGCTTTAATCTAAATTTGGACAGAGACAAAAAAGAAGAAGCCGAATCCGGCGGAGGCGGCAGTAAGAACGCGAAGCTGCAGGCTTCCCGAGTTTTAGACGGCGGCCTGAGAGCCTTCGCCGACGAAGACGATATTTCGACAAACGCCCCCCCCAATTCCGATCGGCTGATCAT
This sequence comes from bacterium, assembly GCA_017458675.1. GTDB lineage: Bacteria > Vulcanimicrobiota > Xenobia > Xenobiales > Xenobiaceae > RGIG3641. The sequence goes on along the minus strand of JAFTAM010000174.1, from coordinate 3,812 downwards.
GAAGGTAAAGACCAATCAGCAGACCTATTACCGAGGGCTGGCCTTCAGCAATTACGACGGCAGAAAATGGCGGCTCGGCAACAAGGATCTGACCGAATGGCCCTCGGGTCAGCCCATGCAGGTTATAACCGGGCCCAACAATCCCTACTGCATAAAACCCCTGGTTCAGATTTTTTATGTCGAAGCCGATATGCCCAACCTGATCTTTGCGGCCTTTCAGCCCTATAACACGGCTTTTCCCTACGGCAGCTTTTACATTGACAAAGACAGCGTAATGAGAGCGCCGGCAATTATAGAAGCTGGCTCCGTCTATACGGTTTACAGCATTCCTCCTTATGCCGAGCCCTATGTGCGTCACTCCCAGAGCTCTCCCTATATCAACGCCTCGAGCCTGCCGGAGGAAAGAGAAGCGCTGCAATATCTGCAGGGCCTCTCTCCCTATCAGGAAACTGACGGCGGATTTCTGGGATGCAGCGGAACCGATTGCTATTTCGATTTCGGAGACGACAGTTCCCAAAACGCTGATAATACTCGCGAAGAACAGCACAATGGCGGCGCCTCTTACGAACCGTCCCGGAATTTCAACTTATTCTCAGACAGCGCGCTCCCCGATGAAAACGATCTTCTCAGGCATCTGCAGTATCAATATTTCCGAACCTCTTACAGAAAGAACCGCGATAAAATAACGGAGCAAAGGCGTCAATACACGGACAAGCTTATCAGAGAATCCAAAGGGGCCTATTTTTTCAGGCGGGACAAGCACCCCCGGCATATGAGAAAAATGTTTCAGGAATACAGACAGCTTCCCCCGCAGATCTCTCCGCGCATTAAAGCCTTGGCCCACTTTCTTACCCACCGCCAGCCCAGCGATTACCTGAAGGCCTTGGCCATCAGCCATTTTTTAAGAGCCAACTGCGTCTATCAGAACCCTCCTCCGATCTGCCCTGAAGATCGGGAACCTGTCGACTATTTTTTATTTACTTCCCAAAAAGGCAACTGCCGTCAGTTTGCCAGCGCCATGACCCTGCTGTGCCGGGCCGCCAACCTGCCTGCCCGCTATATAAACGGCTATGCGCCCGGACGCTACAACCCCTTCACCATGACCTATGAGGTCAGAGAATACGACGCTCACGCCTGGACAGAGGTCATGATTCCCATGCTGGGCTGGGTTTCCTACGACGCAACCTCTCCTCATGCCGCCGACAACGGCTCAGGTACAGCCTCCGAGCAGCCTGTCATGTTTTTTTACCGTCAGGACCACAGTATAGCAGAGGACATACGCAAATATCTGTCCCAGTTCATTTCCGACGATTTAAAAGCAGCAGCTTCCGGATTTTTATATTTATGTACGGATTTACTCAAAGTTATGCTGCCCGCCGCCGCAGCCGCTGTTCTTTTATATATGCTGTTCCTGTCTTGCCAATGGCTGAACAAAAACTGCAAAGCTCTGCGCGAGAGCTTTTTCAGAGCTAAAGAAGCCGAAGGAGGTCTCAGGGGGAAAATCAGCAGCTTTATCTTCACTCTTCGCTTAAACTCCTATTCCGAAGAATCGAATGAAAAGGGCGCACTCTCCCGATACCGCTTAATGCTGTCCCGTCTTAAAGCGCTGAATATCAATAAAAAACCGTCTCATACTCCCCGGGAATTCGCCGAATCGGTAAAAGCGGAACCCCTGAACGTTTCGGTGCAGGCGCTTACAAAACTGTATGAAAAAGCTTATTACGGCGCTTCGGCCTTAGCCGCGGACGAGCGGCGCAGCGCTGCCGTTGACGAAGAAGCGGAAAAGATTTGGCAGAAACTGAAAAAAGATATTGCGGAATGCGAGCTGCAGAATTCGTCCGGGCAGGATTATCGGCCCGCCTCATCCTCAGATCAAAGCCGGATAACCTAAGCACAAACACATTATCAACCAGGAGAATTTTTATAATAATTGAATTTGAAGGCGAATAGACTGGCGTTTGAGCCGAATATTCAAGGCTTGTTATGTCTGTATTCACTGTATTTCATAAATATCTTATAAATTACCAAGGAGTTTTAATCCTGTAATGGCCAACAGAAATTCTAATAAGCACTTGTTGACTGCATTGGCTTCCGCCGGCCTTTGCCTAACCCTGGGAATGCTGACCGGCTGCGGCGACAGCGGCAGCACCGGAACCAGCCCCTTTCCCGTTGCCAATAAAGGTCTGGTAAATTTCAAATACAATGCTCCCGAGACTTTCGGCGCAGTAAAATACGCCTTCTATAACGACGTAGGCTTCTGCGTAATGGCGACCGACATTCTGGCTATGGAAGAAACCGTTACCGTCGGCGACGTGCCCAAGGAAGCGGTCAGCGTCAACGCCTACTACTTCAGCGGCGACGACGTCACGACTATCGGCGTCGACAATATCGAGTGGGAAGTCGCTAATCTCGCCAGAACCTGCACAGTCTCCAACCCCGATTTTTCCATCGACACGGCAGATTTAAGCTACGAAGCCTATCCCGATGAAGCGGTCATCAATATCAACGACAACGACCGCCTCAACCTCACCGGCTTCTACACCGAAAACGATGGCAAGAAAACCGTAGACGTTTCTCCTTTGGCAACCTTTACGCTGGACGGCAGAATTATCACCACCCTCTACAGCGCCGCTCTGGAGAACATGGTCAAAGCCAATGACTACGGCGAGCAGCGAGTCACTGTCACCGCTCCCTATCTGTCCAACTGTGAAGATACCGAAACGGCGGTCTATGTAGGCGACGCCTCTTTGGAAAGCTTAAAAATTGTCGATGATCTGAGCGGCAGCGACGACAGAGTTTGCGTCGTCAACCCCAATATCGATTTAGGCGTTACCCCTCTGACTTTCGGAGAAGATACCTACAACGTCAAGACCGGAAGCGTCAGAGCCGTAGCTCACTACAAGGCCAACAATTCACAGTCTCAGGACTTTGACGTACCTCTGCGCAATTCCGAAGTTACCTGGACGACTCCCAATTCGACCTCCATTAACTTCGAGATTCAGCCCAGCCAGGTTGATTATTTGGCCAGAGCCGCCTCCGGCAGCGATATCACTCTTAAGGCCGAGGCCGAAGGTCCCAACGGTCCTGTCTCCGCCTCTATCGGCTTCTATGTTATAGACGCTACGACCGTCTGCACGCAGGAAGTCGCTCCCCTGATTATAGACGACGTCGATTACGCCGAAGAGCATCAGCTCCCCCTCAAGGACGAAACTTCCGGTTCCAATCCTTACTACTTTGACTTCACTCTCTATGCTCAGTACAAACTGAGCGACGGCAAGTCCTGCGAAAGCTTCCAGATTACCGAAGACAATCCGGTAGGCACTTTCACGGTGAATTCAGTCTATGTAAGCGCCGATGGACAGGACATAAATTTCGAATACAGCGACGCTAAAGGCTCCTTTGAAGTTGACAGCGGCACGACCGAGGTCGGAACCACCGGTATTCTTCATTTAGAGCTCGTTGATCCCGAAACCGAAGTAGCTCTTTTAAGCGGTGAAGACTACGAATACACCGTCGTAGAGGCTCCTTCCGAAGGCGACGACGACACGGACACCGATACCGATACGGACACTGATACCGACACGGACACCGATACCGATACGGACACCGATACCGACACGGACACCGATACGGACACCGATACGGACACCGATACCGATACGGACACTGATACCGATACGGACACTGATACCGATACGGACACTGATACCGATACGGACACCGACACCGATACGGACACCGATACCGATACGGACACCGATACGGACACCGACACCGATACGGACACCGATATCTAATCAGCTGTTATAAAT
>JAFTAM010000173.1 GCA_017458675.1 bacterium | reverse complement strand
TTTCCGGTCCGGCGCATGACAGTACGGAGCTGAGCGAAGAGGAAAAAAGCGACTCTCTTTTCCGCAAACTTTACAGCCCGCCCGCGCACTCCGATTCTTTTGACATAAAATATCATCTGGCCGGATTTATTCTTATGCTGCTGGGCGCCGCCTGCATCCACGGAGCCATGGGCAGCGCAACCTTTTCCCATATAGCCGCCGGAGACGCCGCCAAAGGCTCGCTTCTTAACGCCGCAGGCCTGCTGCTGACCGCAGTCGGCCTGTTGGCGCAGCTCTATGCGGCTCTAATCAAGAAGGCTCATAAAACGGAAATATTTACCCACATTCCTTCCGAAGCGTTTATTCCCCATCTGCCGGCGCAGGTTGCAGCCGTAATTCTCCATTCCTGCGCCTGTCTGTATCTGCTCTTCCGCCTCTTCCCTCTTATCTGCAGACAAAACAGCCTCATGCCGGCCGCCGTCGCTTTTATTGCCGCGGGAACGGCCATAGCTATTCTGTGCGCTTTGGCTGCGTTTAAAAGCCGAAAGCTTGACGAGATTTTAATTCTGCTTACGCTCTCGCAATGGGGAACGGTCATTATGACTCTGGGCCTGGGTTCTATGACCGCCGCCTGCTTCCATACAGCTTCCGTGAGCCTCGCAGCCCTGCTTCTGTTTATGGCCACCGGTTCCGTCGTCATACGCTCCGGCAGCCAATCGCTGGGAGCTGTCGGCAGCCTGCGCGACACTATGTTCTATACCTGGATGGCCTGCGTATTCGGCGGTCTTTCCTGGCTGGGCCTGCCGCCGCTGCTGGGCTTCTTCTCCATATACGGCCTGCTCGGCTTCACCTTCAATTACAGTATGCTTACGCTCGCGGCCTTCGCGGTTATATTTCTGGTTCAAGCCGTTCACGCTTTTGTTCTCGTCAAAGTTTACTGTCTGACCTTTGAAAGCGAAGCCCCGGCGAAAGATTCCGACCGGGAAGTTCCCTCTGAGGAGATTGGTCCGGGACTGTGGGTTCTGCCCTTAGCTTTAAATTCATTGCTTCTTGCTCTGGGCCTCACCGATATACCTTATGCCTGGCAGCTTCCTCTGCCTTCCATTTACGAGGATTTCATGCAGACGGCTGAACTTAGAGCCTCGGGTTCTCCCTGGCTGCCGATTGTCATATATCTGCCCTGCTGCTGCGCCGCTATGTATATGTCCTTCCGCGCCTATATCAAAAGCGGCGGTAAGTTCATAATTTCTGATAAAGCAGAACAGCTTCTGGATAAATGCCGTTCTATTTTGCCTTTGACAGACAATTAACGCCACATTCAATTATTAAAGGAAAGCCTCCTGTCCTATGTCGTTTCTGTCCTCCTATTCAGGCCTTATACCTCTGCTTATAACAGCCTCGGCAATTCTCGCTTCTCTGCTGACGCTGCGCTTTCTGCCGAAGCAGACCAGAGCGGTTCCCTTTGTCAACATATTGGGACTTCTGGCAGCTGCCGGCTTTTATGGACTGCTCTGGCAGAGAAAAATAACCGCCGGCCGCATTCTCAGCTATTGGGACGGCATTTTTACCGTCGACGCTCTCTCCTGCGCCTTCGGTATTATAATCTGCCTCTGCGGAGCGCTGGTTCTGCTGACCGCCTCCTCCCCGAAAGCGGAAATATCCTGCAGACGGGCTCTTTTAACCTCCGTATCCATAGGCGGAGGCCTGATCGCCTGTTCCGCCAAAGAGCTGCTGACCTGCTTTGCCGCCCTGGAGCTGCTCACCCTCCCCATTGCCCTGATGCTGGCCGATTCCGCCTGCGGCGGGGAAAGCGAGGCCGAACGCCGGCAAGGTCTGAGCGCCGGCTTGAAATATTTTCTGACCCAGGTTTCCTTCTCGGCCATCTTTTTATACGGAGTCAGCTTTATCTTCGGTACGGCCGGCAGCACCTTCCTGGAAGCCGCCGTACAGAATTATATCTGCTTTGACGGCAGCGCCGCCGCTCCCAGATACGCCTTTGTGATAGGCGCAATGTTCATAACGGCCGGCCTTTGCGGAAAGCTGGGAAGCGTACCCTTCAACATATTCAGCGCCAATCTGCTCAATAAATCCTGCGCGGCCGTAAATATGCATATTGCCGCCCCTTTCAGAGCCGCACTGGCCGCCGTCATGCTCAGGATTGTCTGGAGCGGCCTGGCCGTGCAAAGCCAAGACTTCCGCCTCGTCGACACCTGGATCATTATTTTGGGGATTTTAGGTTTGTTATCGCTGTTTACAGGCGCAGTGAGGGCTTACAAATGCAGCGATCTGAAGGACTTTTCCGCCTGCTTCAGCCTCGGTCAGATCGGCTTGATTCTGCTGGCCGTCATGAGCTGCGCCAAGCCTCTCGCCTTCGAATACGGTCCCGTCCTGACCTTAGTGCTTACCGCCTTTTTCGCGCTTTCAAATATAATTCTTTATTCTGTGCTGCATATCTGTGAAAAGCGGCAAATCGCCGTCAGCGGTCAGGGACTGGCCAGACACAGTATATGGGCCGGGCTTCTCATTGCAGTATCCCTGGCCGCCTCCCTGGCCTGTCCGCCCTTCCTGACCTTTACAGCGCTGAAAAACGCTCTTACAGCCGTCCTGGACGGAAGCGGAAACTACAATTACTTATTTTTCGCCGCAGCCTGCGGTCTGTTAATCCTCGCTCTGGCCTGTATAAAAGCGGTAAAAACTCTTTTTTCCGCTCCTTCGGAGCCGGACGTCAAGCCCGCTTTTCCCCTGCCGCTCCTGTTAATGGATACATTGATTACTGTCCTGCTTATTTCCGTCAGCTTCCTGCCCCAGCTGCAGGAGACGGTTCTGCTCGTCGGCCAAAACTTCCCGCGCCCTTAGAAGGATACGCGCCGCCGTACGGCCGCCGTCACAAACCTGCCGCTTCCGATACCTGAGTTCCCCAGTCCTAACGTCATCCTGAGCCGTCAGGCAAAGCATCGTTACAAGCATACTGTCATCCTGAGCCCACAGGCGACGGATTTTTGCAGAACACCGCGGCCGGACTCACGGTTCAGAAAAACTTGAAAAAAGCGCTGCCACGGCAAGACAGAAAGCCGCGCGGGCGCGCATAACTGTCCCAAGCATCCGGAATACAACCTGCCGAAAGGAAAAATAATATGAGCATAAACTCCGCTGCCGCTGAAAGAGTCGTTTTAATTACCGGAGCCTCCTCAGGCATAGGCAAAGCCTGCGCTGTCGCCCTGCTGCAGAGAGGCTTTGCCGTATACGGCGCGGCCCGCCGCCTGGAGCGTCTGCAGGAGCTGCAGAGCTTAGGACTGAGGCCGATCCGCCTGGACGTAACCGATTCCGCCTCCTGCCGGGAGTGCATTGAGCGGATCGCTTCCGAAAGCGGACGCCTCGATATCCTCATCAACGCCGCCGGCTACGGAGCTTACGGCGCTTTCGAGGAAGTCGGAGACGAAGAAGCCAAGCGCCAGTTTGAGGTAAACGTTTTCGGCCTGGCCAACATTACCCGCCTGGCTCTGCCGCTCATGCGCAGACAGCAGGACGGCCGCATCGTCAATCTCTCCTCAATGGCCGGAAAGATCTACACGCCCATGGGCGCCTGGTATTACGCCTCCAAGCACGCCGTCGAGGCCCTTTCCGACAGCCTGCGCTGCGAGGTCCGGGACTTCGGCATAAAAGTCATCATCATCGAACCGGGCATGATCCTCACGGAATGGTCGGATATAGCCGTCAAATCCATGCAGGAAGCCTCAGCCGCCGGTCCTTATGCCCATCTTGCCCAAAGAATGCAGAAAGTTATGGATTTCGGCTACCGCCCCGGCATCGCCGGCAAGCCTGAGGATATAGCAAAACTGGTAATTAAAGCCCTGAGCGATCCTAATCCCAGGCAGCGTTATGCCGGCCCCTGGGACGCCCGCCTCTTAATCTTTATGCGCAAATATCTGCCCGACTGCCTCTTTGATCTGGCCGTGCGCCTGTTCTGCTGTCCCGGCCGCAAATAAACCGCGCCATGGATGATACCGAAGTTTTAACCGCAAAACTGGCGGAGATGTATAAACTTAAGGCTCTGCCCCGGGCGGGCTGGCTGAGAAAAGGCATCAGTCCGCCGGAAAGCGTAGCCGCTCACAGCTGGGGAATCTCGCTGCTGATCATGCTGCTGACGCCGCCCGAACTCGACCGCCTCAAAGCGCTGGAAATTGCCGCCGTCCACGATTTAGCCGAGTCCGAAGTGGGAGACTTCACGCCTCAGGACGGTATAAGCGCCGAGCTCAAGCACCGGCTTGAAAGCGAAGCCATAGAGAAAATGCAGAGCGGTTTAGCCTCGGGAGAACGCTTGAGCGAGCGTTTCAAAGAATATCAGGAGAATAAAACTCCGGAAGCCCGCTTCGTCCACGCCCTGGACAAGCTGGACATGGCTCTGCAGGCCCTCGTCTATCAAAGGCGGCGTCCCGAAGCCGATTTCAGCGAGTTTATTGACTCTTCTCTGAACTATTACCGAATAAACCGTTTAGACGCTTTCTTCCCCGACCTGTACGGCCTGCTGCAGACGGTCAGCCGGGAAGCTTCTAAGCGTTAAATCTGGGAAAAGTACGTTTTAATGTATTTTAAACAAACGGTAAAAGAGCCGCCTTCATTATTGTAAGGCGGCTCTTTAGTCTTATGCGATGCAAAAATACTGTTCTCAAGCTCTGACAACCGATATGCGCTCGCGTATATGGCCGCCATTTACTATTTCATCAACCATGGCTATGGCATAGTCGGCATAGCTTATTACGCTCTCGCCCCTGCCGTTTAAAACGAGCTCTTCCCCGCCGAGAATATATTTTCCGGTCCGCTCGCCTTCAGCCTGAAAATCACAGGCAGGACTTATAAACGTCCATTTTACGTCCTGACGCTCGCGCAGCTCCCGCAAAGCCGTCCCCTGAGCCGCCGCCAAAGGCTTAAACGCTTCAGGAAAATCGGTACCGTCGCAAACCTGCCGCGTATGCTCCGGGTTGGTGAAAAGGCTTCCCGCGCCGCCGACCACCAGCAGTCTCGCTTCGGTTCCGCTCAAAATATCGCATAAATGCTTTAAAGTCGCGCTATGCTGCCAAAGCGTATCCGGCGTCCAGGCCCCGAAGGCATCCACCACGGCCGCAAAGCCGCTCAAATCGGCGGCGGTAAGTTCCATGAGGTCTTTTTTAATTACCTCGGAAGCAGCCGTTCTGTTTTCTCCTCTGACAATGGCCGTTACCTCTAAACCGCGCTCCAAAGCTTCCTTAACAATGAGCCTGCCCGCTTTTCCGTTCGCGCATACAACCGCAATTTTCATATTGACATTTCCTCCGTTATATTTATATTGCTTTCTTGTTGTAATAATCATGCTTACAACTAGATTATACACATTTTCGATGTAATGTCAATGTTTACAACTGTACAAAAATAGAATCATACCCAGGCGCTTAAAGCAGCATCGCTTTAATTTTCCTGTAAACTGCTGTAATATATAAGGCGGAGGTAAACAGATTATGCAGTTTTCCAGCAGAATGCCCATAGCCGTGCATATTTTGCTGTGCATCGCCGAATTTGACGGAAAGTACAAAACCACGTCCACATTTCTGGCCGGCAGCTTGGGGGTAAACCCCGTTATAGTCCGCAATACGCTCAGCAAGCTCAAGGCGGCGGGACTGGTCCGCATCGAAAGCGGAGTCGGCGGCGCTTCGCTGCTGAAAAAGCCTGAAGATATCAGCTTATGGGAGGTCTTTTCCGCCGTTGAAGACGCCCATTCGCTCTTCCGATATCACGACAATCCCAACCCGCAGTGCCCGGTCGGCAGAGGCATACACAAGGTTCTCGACAAACATCTGCAGAGCGTAAACGACACCTTTAAAGAGCAGCTGCAGAACATTTGCCTGCAAAGTCTGCTCGACAGTCTCGGCAGCTGAAACCTCCGCGCCGTTTGAGCGGCCGCATATAAAGAGCGGCGGACCGTCAGTCTGCGGAGCCGCGCTTTACGAAAACGCCCAGCTGAAAGAGCACAAAGGCGGCGATCCAGAAGGCGGCGGCAACGGCGCTGAAAACGGCGGCGGAACAGGACCAGGACCATACGGCGGCGGCGAGCGCCGAAGCGGCGTAGGCGTAAACCCAGCGGCTTGCGATAACTCTCCCGGCCAAATAGAGAGACAGCGCAAATCCGGCCGCAAAACTGGCGTAAATTAAGCCGCGGGGGTGGGAAATTTCCAGCCCGGTTCTGTACAAATCCAGCGGATTCTGCAGAAAGGCCCATAAAAAGACGCTCGTCCCCCAGCAGATAAAGAGGATTAAAAAGAGCAGATATCCGGCTGTCATCAAGTTCCGCCACCAAGTCATGGCTGTCTATTCTCAAAAGGCCCCTTCAAGCCTTCTCAAGGAAAATTAAGCTTCAATAGCAAAACAGTCCGCTATAACCTCGTTCAGGAAGTGAAGCTGATATGCATATCGGAATAGACGCCACTTTCCTGCCCAGAGACCATAGAGGCATGGGCATGGTTGTGCGCAATTTTCTGCAGGGCTGGCAGAATTTAAAACTGGATAAAGAGCATAAGCTGACATTTTTGACCTTTAAGCCCAAGCTTCTCGAAGGCATTAAAGAAGAATGCGCTCATTTAGGCGATTGCTTCACCTTCAGCCAAGCCCCTGAGGACTTGGACGTCTGCTGGTATCCCTGGGATCGCGCCGACGTTCTGCTCCCCTGCGCCAAAGTAATGACCATGCACGATGTCTTAGTCTGGAAGGAAGAATTCAAGCGCAAAAAATACCGCGACTGGTCAGTCCTCATGCATAAGCTGGACAAGGTGGCCACGGTTTCGCAGACGGTAAAGAACCTGGCCCTGGAGCTGCTGGGAGATCCGCTCAATAAAATAACCGTATGCCATAATTCCATCAATGAAATTTTCCTGAAATCGTTTGAACATATCGATCTGTTTACGGAAGCCAAGCGCAAAGAGTTTGCGGCCAAATATACGGACTCTCACCCCTATGTTGTATTTATCGGCAATCCCGTCGAACACTGCAAGAATATCTTGGGCTTAATAAGGGGCTTAAAGCTGCTCTCTGAAGATTTTCCCAATCACCGAATTTTATCGGTAGGACCCAAGCCCGATTTCAGCATCCCCTTTTTAAAGAAGCTTTTTCCCGACAAAAGCGCCGCTTACAAAAAAGAGCTGGAAGCCGAACTGAACAAAAATGCAGATTTGGTTTATTTTACGGGACAGCTCACGGCTGAAGAGCTCATGCACGCATATGTACACTGCGACGCCTTTACGCTTTGCAGCTCTTACGAAGGCTTTTGCCTGCCCTTAATCGAGGCGATGGCCTGCTCGGCCATATGCATTGCCTCCAGAGATTCGTGCATCCCCGAAACAGGCGGAGACGTGCCTTTCTATTACTCTCCCAACCAGCCGGAAAAATTTGCGGAAGTCTTAAAACAGGTTCTGCAGCTGCAGGCCGAAGGCGATCCGCAGGACGTTTTGAAGGAGCGCAAAAAAGCCGGTATGCAGAGAGCCGTCCTCTTCTCCCCGACAAATAACGCCCAAAACATGCTGAAAATTTTTACTGAGGCCGTCGAAGCTCACAAAAAACAGAATTAAAACCGTTTAGAATTTCATTATAGAAAGCAGTCTTTATTTTAAAGCTCCTGCCCCGGAGGAAGATCATGAATTTAATAGCCTATGAAACCGCTGCCGAAATCTGCAAAAGATTTGCCAAGGTTAAGATTTTGGTTATCGGCGATCTCATGCTCGATTACTGGGTATGGGGCAGCGTATCGCGCATCAGCCCCGAAGCTCCCGTGCCTGTGGTGGACGTAGGCCGCCATTCCTATACGCCCGGCGGCGCCGCCAACGTGGTAGCCAACCTGAAAGCTTTAGGCGCTAAGGTCGATTTAATGGGCGTGACCGGCGCCGACGATACCGGCCGCCGCCTGAAGCTCATGCTGCGCCGTCAGGATATAGGCGTCGAAGGCATTTTTACCGATTCCGACTGTCCGACCATTATGAAAACCCGCATTATTGCCAACGGACAGCAGGTAGTTCGTGCCGACTGGGAGCTGCGCTCAGAGGTAAAGCCCCATCTTTGGGACGAACTTATGAAGTGGGCCTCAGAACACAAAGAAGATTATGACGCCGTGGTCATCTCCGATTACGACAAGGGCCTGCTCTGGGGCAATCACGTCAGCGATATTCTGAATGTATTTAAATCCGTTCCCGTAATCGCCGGTCCCAAGCCTGCCGATATCCAGCGCTTCTCCGGCTGTCAGCTGATCACCCTGAACGCCAAAGAAGCCAAGAGCGCTTCCGGCTGCAATACTTATACCAACAAAGGTCTTGAAGAAGCCGGGCAGACGCTTTTGAGCAATTTGAACCTGAATCAGGTGCTGATCACCCTGGGAGAGCGCGGCATGGCCCTCTTCCGCGCCGATCAGCCCACCCTCAAGGTTCCCGCTCTGGCCTCCCAAGTCTATGACGTCAGCGGCGCCGGCGACACGGTCTTATCGGTCATGGCCTTATGCGCCGCCGCCAAGGCCCCGATCAGCGAAGCCACCTGTCTGGCCTCCCACGCCGCCGCCGTAGTAGTGCGCAAGATCGGCACGGCCACGGTCAGCGCCGAAGAGCTGCTGGAATCGCTCCACAACGGAAGGCAGATGCTCAGCGATCTTCTGCCCGAGCGCAAAATATTAAGCGCCGAGGACGCCGCCATGCGCTTAGACCGCCTGCGCAGTTCGCCTAACCCTCCCACCGTGGTCTTTACCAACGGCTGCTTTGATATCCTCCACGTCGGCCACCTCAGCACGCTGCTCGCCGCCAAGAGCGAAGGCGATTTCCTGATCGTCGGCCTCAATTCCGACAGCTCGGTCAAAGCTCTCAAAGGTCCGGAGCGTCCCATCAACTGCGAACAGGAGAGGGCCCAGATGCTGGCCGCCCTGGAATGCGTCGATATGGTGGTACTCTTCTCCGAGGATACTCCTGTAGAACTGCTCCAGAAGCTGCGTCCTGACGTCCACGTCAAGGGCGGCGACTACAAGGAGGAAGACCTGCCGGAAACTCCCATTGTCAAAAGCTACGGAGGCAAGATAGTTCTGGCCCGCTTGATTCCGGGGCGCTCTACCACTCAGATAATCCTGAAGACCAAAAAGTAGTCCTGTCGCCGCCCCGCGCAGGGGAGCGCAGGAAGAAATAAGCGTGGAGGAAAACGCATGTCTCTGAAGCTCAGCCGTCTCTTTATTACCGCCAACAGCCCCGGCGAGGTGGCCGGCTGGCTCGCTCCCATCGTCAAGGCTCTGCGCCAGCGCAATCCGCGCTGCCGGGTCACGGTAATTCTCCTGCCCTGCCCCTTCGCCACCGGCTCGGAAAAGCGCATCCTCCAGGACGATCTCCATGTAGATGAGATCATACCCGCCTCCGGCTATTTAGGTCTGTTCTTTAGGGATAAAGCTTACTGGCAGGATGCCGCTCTGATCCACCTGGGCGGCGATCTGATGTACAGCGCGGCTCTGCTCTGGCGCTGGGGCATTCCGGCCTGGTCCTACCTCTGGGGACGCAAATGGTGGGACCGATTCTTCAAAGGCTACTTTATCAAGAGCGAAAGCCATTTGGAATGGATGGCCAATCATAAGCTGCCTCTGGAAAAAGCCGTGCTGACCGGCGACCTGGTTGTCGACGACGTGCGCTATACTATGGACGAATACCTCCAGGGCCACGCTCCTATTCCTCAGGATCCCGATTTGATAACATTTCTGCCCGGCAGCCGCTTAATTGAGCTGGAGAGCTTAAGTCCCTTCTTCCTCAAAACCGCCGCTGTAATGCTCTGCTCCCGCCCCGAACTGCGCTTTCAGATGATCATTTCGCCGTTTATCGAACCCGCCAGGTTGGTTCTGGCTCTGCAGGCGCCGCCCCATCTGCCGGAAATGGACGGCGTACAGGGACGCATCGTCAGCGTTATTAACGAGACGACCAAGCAGTTTGACGAATACCTGGTCGGCGAAAATGTGAGAATTAAGCTCATCCGCAGACATCGCCTGCCTCATCTGGCCGCCTCGGCCATGTGCGCAACCATTCCCGGCACCAAAACCGCCGAAGCCGCCTCTCTGGGCGTTCCCGAGCTCATGGTTCTGCCTCTGAACCGTCCCGAATGTCTGCCCTACATAGGCCTTCTGGGCCTCTTGGACTGGGTCCCCGGCGGCCGCTGGCTCAAGGGGCGCATTTTAATGAGCATGCGCAGCAAGGCCTCGTTTATCGCCCTGCCCAATATTTTGGCCAAAAAGTATGTCATCCCGGAAATTATCGATATAATAACCCCGGAACAGATCGCCTCGGCCGCCCTGCAGCTTCTCGCCGATCCCGCCGCTTTAGCGAAACAGAAAGAAGAATTCGCCCGCCTATACGCTCCCTCCCGAGGCTCCGCCGACCGCATTTTAGACACGCTGGAAGCGTATTTCGGAAGCTGACATCTGCCGCCCCGTGCGGCGGACGCGGCGATTATGTGCAGATTGCTGCCGGAATTACGCGCGGTATTTTACCAGGTTTCGTGTATGATGTGCAGCTGTTTCTGCGCCTCTTTATCGCCGCGGCGGGCGGCTTCCTGATAGCGCACAACAGCGTCGACCAGCTCTAAGGTTACGCCCTTTTCTTTAGAATAGCTGGGGCCGAGGCAAAACTGCGCCTTAGGATTTCCTTGTTCGGCGGCCTTTTTATACCATTTCAGTGCTTCGGCGTTATTCTTGGGGACGCCGTCTCCGGAGTAATAGCAAGAGCCAAGATGATACTGAGCCTCTTCGTGCCCCTGTTCGGCAGCTTTTCTGTACCACTTTACCGCTTCGGTACAATCCGGCTTTACGCCTCGGCCGTAACGGAAACAGTCTCCTAAGCTGTCCTGCGCCTCTTGCAGCCCCTGATCGGCGGCCTTTCGGAACCATTTTGCCGCATCGGCATAGTTCTGATCTACGCCGATGCCTTCATAATAACATTGCCCGAGGTTATTCTGAGCTTTGGCAAAGCCCCGTTCGGCGGCTTCTCTATACCATTTTATGGCTAAGACCGGCGCTCAAAATTCAGCGTTTCCATAATACTCTGAGTCGCCATAGTTATTTATGGCTCCGAGATGTCCCTGCTTGAGCGCCTTTTCCCACAATTTGTCCGCCTCGTTGCGATCTTGATATATGCCGATGCCGTAATAAAAACAGTATCCAAGGTTATTTTGAGCGTCGGCGTCGCCTTGTTCGGCGGCCAATTTGTACCACTTTACCGCCTCGATAGAGTCCTGTTCCACGCCGACGCCCTCATAATAACAGTTTCCCAGTTTACTCTGAGCCTCGGCCAAGCCCTGTTCGGCGGCCTTTTTAAACCATCTTGCGGCCTCGGCGTAATCCTGCTCCGCGCCTTTGCCCTGCAGACAGCGCTCTCCAAGGCTGTATTCCCGATTAGCGAGCTGTCTCAGACGCGCCTCGGTTTCAGCGCTGCTTTCCCGCGAATCTCTGCGGGCATAGTAATCGGCAATTCCAGTCCTGACTTCCGGACAGTAAACGGCGGCGGCCAGCGCCGAAACAGCCAGCAAAACCAGCAGCTCTATAATTAGAACTATTATTCCGCGCACAGCGCCTCCGTATGCATACAATAAACAGCAAGCTTGCAGGCTGACCAGCCGTTTGCTTACAAAATCTACATGAAACCTTTTTCTCTCAAAATGCGCAATTTCTTCTGCGCAGTTTCGTTGCCCTGCTCAGCAGACTTTCTGTACCACTTTACCGCTTCGGTCTTATCCTGAGGCACGCCGTCGCCTTCGTCATAACAGCCGCCAAGGAAACACTGCGCATATGAATCGCCCTGCTCGGCGGCTTTCCTGTACAATTTTGCCGCCTCGGCCGCATCCTGGGGAACGCCGTCTCCACCGTAATAACAACATCCAAGAATAAACTGCGCATCCGCATTACCCTGCTCGGCAGACATTCTATACCATTTTACCGCTTCGGTCATATTCCGGGAAACGCCGATTCCATCATCATAACAGCGTCCCAGGAAGCACTGCGCATCTGAATCACCCTGTTCGGCGGCCTTCCTGAACCATTTTGCCGCCTCGCTGTCGTCCCTGGAAACGCCAAGTCCTTCACGGTAACAGCATCCCAGAAAACGCTGACCCCGCGCATTGCCCTGTTCGGCGGACTTTCGGTACCATCTCGCAGCCTCAGTCAAATCCTTAGATACGCCCTTGCCGTCTAAATAACAGCCGGCAAGGGAACACTGCGCATCCGAATTGCCCTGATCGGCGGATTGTCGGTACCACTTCACCGCTTCGCCATAATCCTGCGGGACGCTCTCGCCAAACTGATAACACCAGCCGAGGAGATTCTGCGCATCTGCATTGCCCTGCTCGGCCGCCTTTCTGTACCATTTCACCGCCTCGGTCAAATCCCGAGGCACGCCGTCGCCTTTGTGATAACGGACCGCCAGGTTTTTCTGAGCTTCGGCGTCTCCCTGTTCGGCCAAACGGAGGCCGCGCTCAAACGAAGCGAGCTGTTCAGCCGCCGGCAAAGCCGAAGGAGACCCGGCGCTTTGTCGCTTTGCGCCTTCGGAATCATAATGAAAAGCTATTGCAATAGCAACAAATAAAACCGCAGCAATAACAAAGCAAACTAATTTGATTTTACTGTCCGTCTTATCGGCAGGCGGAACATGGTTAAGCAGCTCGGGCCCCGCACCCTGAACTGAGGCGGAACCGTCGTACTGCAAAGGCTCATTGACAGATTCAGGCGCTCGGCTGTCCTTTTCAGGTGATGAACTGGAGCAACCGTCGGCAAGCCCCGTCAGCTCCCAGCCCAGCGCATAAGCAAAAGCCTGCAGAATTCCCTCTGCAGCTTCCTCGGTCAGAATACCGCTTTGACCGATCTCTCCCAGCAGATAATTATAAATGCGCTCGCAGTCGGAAGAGCCGGCGGAATTATGCTGCAGCATCCTTTTGCCGAGCTGCAGATTATCGGCGGCGAAGCAAAGCAGGCTGCGCTCCTGCTCATAGGCAAAACCCGGCAACATATCGTTTATTGCCGCCTTAAACTTACGGGAATCGGTCAAGATACCCGTCCCCAATAATTTAACGCACTCCCTGAGCGCCCGGCGCATAGCCGTGTAGTCCATAAACTATCTCTCCGCTGCCCGAAATATTGCGCTTTTATCAATTTAGTACAGCCTGTTCTCAGCGCCGCGCTTTACCGTCCCCCGATAAAATTCTCCGCTGCCTTCTGCGCCTTTTCATGGCCTTGCTCGGCGGCCTTTCTGAACCATTTTCCCGCCTCTGCCAAATCTATTTTTACGCCTTTTCCTGAGCAAAAGCATTTTGCAAGCTCATACTGCGCCTCGGCATGGCCTTGTTCGGCGGCCTTCTTATACAATTTAACCGCCTCGGCATCATTCTGTTCGACGCCGCTTCCCGAATAGCAGCAATTTCCAAGCGCATACTGCGCCTCAGCATAACCCTGTTCGGCGGCCTTTCGGTACCATTTGACCGCCTCGGCGGCATTCTCATCAACGCCGTTTCCCGAATCATAGCAAATCACCAGATCGTACTGAGCCTCGGCGCGACCTTGCTCGGCGGCTTTTCTTAACCATTTGACCGCTTCTGCATAGTCCTGAGCCAAACCGAAGCCGAAATAATAACAGTTTCCCAGGTGGTTCTGGGCTTCGGCGCAGCCTTGTTCGGCGGCCTTTCTGCACCATTTTATGGCCTCTTTTTCATTTTTAGCTACGCCTTGACCGTCGATATAGCAGTTGGCAAGATGATTCTGAGCGTCGGCGTCGCCCTGTTCGGCGGCCTTCCTGTACCATTTTACCGCTTCGGCATAATCCTGAGCGGCGCCGAATCCAAGATAATAACAGTTTCCAAGATTAGTCTGAGCTTTGGCCAATCCCTGTTCGGCGGCGAGTTTATAGCAATTGACCGCTTCTGTATATTTTTTTGCCGAGAAATAAATGTCGCCGATATTGTTCTGGGCTGCGCTCAACCCCTGATCTGCGGCCTTTTTACACCATTTTTCCGCCTCGCCGTAATCCTGAGCAACGCCGATGCCGCTGTAATAGCAAACCCCCAGGTTATTCTGAGCTTCCGGCATCCCCCGCTCAGCGGCCATTTTATACCACTTTACAGCCTCGGCAAGGTCTTTAGGTACGCCTATTCCATAGGAATAACAGTTGCCCAGAGCGTTCTGCGCCTTTTCATTGCCCTGAGCGGCGGCTTTCTTAAACCATTTTATACCCTCGGCGTAATCCTGCTTTACGCCCTTGCCATGGAAATAGCTCTCTCCGAGAAGATACTGCGCCGAAGCCGCTCCCTGCTCGGCCATCTTTGCCATGCGCTCGGCAGCCTTGGCGTTAATTTCCTCTGTACTTTCATCGGAACCGTAATTGGCAATTTTAGTCCGAATTTCCGGATTCTGCACGGCGACAACCAGCGCAAAAGCCGCCAGCAGGGCCAACGCTGCCATTATAATGAAAAATGCTTTACTGCGCATAGCTGCCTCCGTTAATAAGACAAAAATATCAAACTTTCAAACCTATAGGCTCTGCTTTACGATACCGGCATAATGCCTGTTATTGCATGCTGCGCGCTCAATTATGCGCAGCGGTATTATGACTTTAACAGC
Organism: bacterium; assembly: GCA_017458675.1. Classification (GTDB taxonomy): domain Bacteria; phylum Vulcanimicrobiota; class Xenobia; order Xenobiales; family Xenobiaceae; genus RGIG3641. The sequence continues at coordinate 3,212 of JAFTAM010000173.1, read as the reverse complement.
AGACTTTAAAAAAACAAAAGCAGCCGAAGCCGCCCTTGAAGTCAGCTAAAAATCCTTAATCTGCGACCAGCGCATATACTGATCGGGGAAGGCGTAAAAGGCAAAGACGGAACTCCCCAAAGTTACGTTAACGCCGGCCTTTACGGAGACGGCGCGGCCCGGGACCAGGCCTTTCGAGCCTATCAGCGTGCCGTTATGGCTGTGCAGATCCTCAATAATTATCCTGTCCTTGCTGACGATCTTAACCTTCAAGTGACTGCGCGACATCATGGCGTCCTGCACGCAGATGGGAACCTTGACGCTGCGGCCTATCGTCGTGCCCTTAACGGGGATCGACCAGTATTTGCCCTCGGCCGGACCGCCCAGACCGACGACCAGACCCAGCGAGACCTTGCCGAAATCGTCGGCCCAGCAGACTTCCACTTCGGGAAAGATCGAGGAACGCCGGACCGGCTTAAAGATTCCTTCGGATAAAAACTCAAAATCGCGGCCGGCTAAAGATTCGGCAACGGCCGTCAGCAGATTCTGCCCGTATTCGGGAGGGACGTCATTCGGATTTTCAAAGGGCACAATAAACATATTCGGCAGCAGGGTCTGCGCATTAACCCTGAATTTACGGTTCAAAAGCAAGCTGTGAATTCTGCGGGCCGCCTCCAGATAATGCATATCGCGCTTGGGCTGCTTGCCCTCGATCCTGGACTCTATACGTTGTTCAAAACGCCTCAGAATACCCATCGTTTACCTCTCGGCCGCTCCTCTAATCTTCATCTATATAAGCGGCAATATCGTCGCTCTCTTCAGCCATGCGGCGCAGACGCAGCTGACCGCAGGCCGCGTCTATGTCCGCGCCCTTTTCGCGTCTGAGCGTGCAGCGGATTCCTAACTCCTGCACCTTTTCCTGGAAACGTCTGATGCGCTCTTTGGAGCTGCGCTTAAAACTGGGATGATCGACGGCGTTCCAGGGGATCAGATTGACCAGAGACCGAATACCCTTCAGCAGCCTGACCAGACGCGCGGCGTCCTCCTCCGAATCGTTGACACCCTCCAGCATGACATATTCGAAAGTGATGCGCCGGCCCACGGCCTCCTGATAGCGGCGGCAGGCCTGCAGCAAAGCTTCGATAGGCCAGCGCCGGTTGACCGGCATAATTTCACTGCGGACTTCGTTATTGGAGGCATGGAGGGAGATAGCCAGCTTCAAAGGATAGCGCAGCTCGGCCAGACGCTCGATGCCGGGAACGACGCCGCAGGTAGAGACCGCAATGTGGCGCATGCCCACTCCGAAGCCGTCGCCGCTGTTGAGAAGCTTAATCGCTCTGACGACGTTATCCAGGTTGTGCATGGGCTCGCCTATGCCCATAAAGACGATATTGGCCACCCGCTCCTCGGCCTCGTCCAGAACTTTTTGAATCTGCAGAGCCTGATCGACAATTTCCCAAGCCCTCAGATTGCGCACCAGTCCGGCCTTGCCGGAAGCGCAGAACTGACAGCCCATGGCGCAGCCTACCTGACTGGAAATGCAGACCGCCACCCGCCGCGCTCCCAGATGCTCTAAATAGCGCATCTTGACGCTTTCGACCATATTGCCGTCCGGCAGCAGGAAGAGAAATTTGGAGGTATCCTGCACCGACTGTCTGGGATCGGCAAACTTTAAGCAGGGAACCGAGGCCAGAAGCTTGAGCCGATAGCGGAGCTTGGCGGAGAAATCGGTCATCTCCTCAAAATCCCAGCGGCGGTTGATATAAAGCCAGCGCATGAGCTGACGGACGCGATATTTTGATTCTCCCAAGACGGCAAAAAACCGCTCCAGTTCGTCAGGCAGAAGCTCCTTTAAAATAACTTTGCCTTCAGCGTCGAGACGCTCGGCAAAGAGCTCCTGAAGCCTGCGCTTCAGTTCTTCCGTAAATTCCGGGGGATCGGGACGAAAAGCCATCTTAATAAAGGTCCATTTCTACAATCTGCCAGCCGCCTTCACAGGGAGCAAAGACAAAACGCCCCAGACGCACGGCCACGGTCATATAGTGTATAGTTTCCTCGGTCTCTTCCTTAAAATCCAAGGAGCTGCTCAATATGACCGGGACCGGAGAGCTGACCTCAATATTACCGTCCTTTAATTTGCGGTAGGAACAGAACTCCAGAGTAAAGGGACTGAGCTTATAGTCTTCATGGTTGAAAACGTCGGTATGGAAGGCCTCGTAAGCTTCGATAATATCCTTATAGGCATCAGAGTTGTCCTGATGGCGGGAAGCGTATTCGGCCGCGGAATTTTCATAATACTTATGGGAGAGCTTATAAACTTTGGAAAAATCCTTAGCCAGATAGGCGTCGTAAAGCTCTTTAATAATGAGATTTACAGCGGCCCTATCCTCTTGGCTGACCTCGCCGTAATATTCGTAATCGGTATGACGGACCGCCGGCTCGTCGGGAACATAGACGCCGGCGTCGTCGTTAATGGGGATCTTCGGTCCGTCTTCCCCGGACAGAACCGGAGCGCTCCACACAGCCATTCCCAAAACCAGCGCCGTTATAGTCAAAAAGCATTTATTTTTCCGCATGCCGCCGCAGCCTTTCCGCCCAACGGCTGAAGCCGTCAAGCCTTCCTCGTATCAATATATATTATAACCTACAAGCCCAATAAATAAAGCTTACGGGGTTTTAAAATACATTTTTCAAGCAGATGTTGCTTATTGCCGCCGTTATTTGACAAAAGACGCATGCCGCCCCGGGTCTGCAAACAGCCGCGCCGCCGGCTGACAGACAAAAAAAACTGCCGTCGCTCCGAGAGAGTTACGGCAGCAGAAATATTTAAGCGCGCTGTGGCTGTTTAACCGTGGCGGGTCAATTTCAGGATTTTAACTTTGCGGGGACCGCTTACCGCGTCAATCGAAGCTTTAGGATCGACGGCGCCGGCGCCCTGAGCGGTCTTGTCCAGATACTCGATGGGTTTGGCGTTATCCATAATAATAGCCTTGATATCCTTGGGACGCAGATCGGGCTGCTGCTGTTTCATCAGAGCCGCCACGCCGGCCGTGAAGGGAGTAGCCATCGAGGTGCCCGACATCTTCACATAACCGCCCTCATGTCCGCAGGAAATAATATCGACGCCGGGGGCGATCACGTCGGGCTTATCTATATTGTCAAAGCGCGAAGGGCCGCGGCTGGAGAAATGAGCGATCCAGTCGTCGCTGGGGTCCTCGGTGCCGTTGTCGTCC
>JAFTAM010000172.1 GCA_017458675.1 bacterium | reverse complement strand
CTCAGAATGACAAGAGTTCAGTGTAATTTCGCCGCAGCGCCAAAAAGCAATTCGCTCAGTATGACAGATTGTTTGTCATCCTGAGCGAATAATCTTAAATCTGCAGAAAGATCTTACCAGATCTTGTTGCGCTTGTCGGCGGGACGGCGCATGGGCTGTCCTTCTTTGACGTTAAAGGCCTTGAAGAACTCGGGCATGCCGGAAACTACGCCGTTTACGCGCCATTCTGCCGGGGGATGGGGGTCGGTGTTGACCTGCAGCTTGAGCATCTCCGGGCTGATGTTCATGGCCCAGATTTTGGCATAGCTGAGGAAGAAGCGCTGTGCGGGCGTTAAGCCGTCAATGACCTTGCCCTCGCCGCCGTTGAGGGAACGCTGGTAAGCGCCCCAGGCCAGGGCCAGACCGCTCAGGTCGGCCATAGATTCGCCCAGAACCAGCTTGCCGTTGAGATGCTGTCCGGCCGATTCGTAGGAGCTGAACTGCTCGTCGACGGCCTTGGTCAGTTCCTGGAATTTGGCCAGGTCTTCCTGGGTCCACCAGTTGCGCAGGTTGCCGTCGCCGTCGTACTGAGCGCCCTGATCGTCGAAGCCGTGGCTGATCTCGTGGCCGATGACCATGCCGATGCCGCCGTAGTTGGCGGCGTCGTCACGGTTGGGGTCAAAGAAGGGCGGCTGGAGGATGCCGGCGGGGAAGACGATCTCGTTGTCGGTGGGCTGATAGTAAGCGTTGACCATCTGCGGAGGCATGTACCATTCATTTTTGTCTACCGGCTTGCCGATCTTGTCCAGGCCGCGCTTCTTCTCAAAGGATCTGGCTGCGGCGACGTTTCCGTAATAGGAGTCGCCGATCTTGGCGTTCAAAGCGGTGTAATCGCGGGGCGCGTCAGGATAGCCGATCTTGGCGCGGAAGGAGGCCAGCTTCTTGAGGGCGGCCTGTTTGGTGGTTTCGCTCATCCAGGGAAGCTGAGGAATATCCTGAGCCATAAAGGCCTTAATGTTGTCGATCATCTCCAGGACTTTCTTTTTGGCCTCGGGAGAGAAGGCGCGCTTGACGTAGAGTTCGCCCAGGCCCTGATCCATGCAGCCGCTGACGGTCTCGGTGACTCTCTTCCATCTGGGCTTCATGGCCTTGGTTCCTCTCAGAGTTTTGCTGTAAAAATCAAAGCTGCATTTTTCCAAGTCTTTAGTCAGATAAGGAGCGGCGGAGCTTATTACTTTCCAGCGCAGATAGAGCTTGTGGTCGTCTATGGATGTCTTTTTCAGCTCCCTGCAGACTGATTTTAAATAATCAGGTCCGGTGACGTTAATTTCGGCGGGCGTTTCGATGCCTAAAATACTGCAGTAGGTCTCCCAGTTGAAGGCGGGGGTGAGCGCTTTGACCTTATCCTGAGGCAGGAGATTGTACATCTTCTCGGGATCGCGCATTTCCGCGGCTGGCAGAGAATATTTGGCCAGCTTGGTCTCCAGGGCCATGATCTTTTTGGCCGCGACCTGAGCTTTGCTGCTGTTATAGCCGGTCTTCTGCAGCATTTTGGCGATAAAGTCCACATACTGTTTACGCAGCTCGGCCGATTTTTTGTCGGTTCGCAGGTAATAGTCGCGCTCGGGCAGGCCTAAGCCGCTCTGCCAGACGGTGGCAATCATGCGGGAGCTGTCCTTGTCGTCCTGGGCGCCCTCCAGGCAGAAGTAGGGAACGAGTCCCATTCTGTGCAGTTTGGCGATTTCCGTCTGGAGATCTTCGAGGTTTTTGATCTGATCAATTCTGTCCAAATCTTCCTCGATGGGTTTTAAGCCCTGAGCTTCAATGGCCGCTTCGTTCATGCCGCTGGCATAAAACTTGCCCAGGCTCTTTTCCAGATCGCTCTGAGGCTCTTTGGCAGCCTGCTCTAAAATTTCGTGCAGGATTTTGGTATTGTTGTCGGCCAGAATGTTGAAGGTTCCCCAGCGGGCCTGGTCGCCGGGAATGGGATTGGCCTTCTGCCAGCCGCCTATGGCGTAATGATAGAAGTTTTCGCCGGGATCGACGGAAAGATCGAAATCAGCCTTGTCTATGCCGCTGGGCAGCGCGGCGGGCTGACTGACGGCAGCTTTGGCCTTGCAGTTCTGACAGTCTGAATGTTTTCCGCCTGCGCAGGGTTCGTCAGAGAGGGCCGGGACGGTCAGAGCCAGGGCAAAACCGAATACGGCAGCCGCTTTTTTCCATTGAGAGACGTTCATTTATACCTCCGTTTTATTCGTAGCTTCTTCAGCCTTTTGCTTAAACTCGTGATACTTTACGTGCAGATGCTTGAACATGCCGCCTAAATAGTTGATTTCCCATTCCTCTAAGTGAGCTCGGTCTATAATATCGGCAAAGCGGGCCATCTCTTTGGTCAGGCTCGTGCCCCGCTGGGGCGGATAGCCCATATCGCCCAAATATCGGCTCAAAACATCAATGAGGATTTTGCGCTGCTCGGGAGAGGCCAGCTTTTTGGGTCTGGTTCCGGGCACGGGCTGCTGTCTTCCAAAAAGCTCATAGAGCGCCAGGGAAACGGCGTGCGATAAATTCAGCGAGCCCTGACTGGGAATTGTCACCAGTCGGTGGCAGCCTTCGATTTCCTGATTGGAAAGGCCGGATTCCTCGTTTCCGAAGACCAAAGCCACCTTGCCGGGCTGAGGATGCGAAGCCAGCTCCCGATAAAATTCGGGCAGCGAAAGCAGCTTGTGGCGGGAGCGCCCGCAGCGTCGGGTAAAGCCGGCAATTAAATTGACGTCCTTAACGGCTTCGTCCAGAGTGGGAACCTGTACGGCCGCTTCCAGGACCGGCAGCCCGTGGCAGGCCCAGTTTTTGGCGGTTCTCTCCGGCTGATGGCGCGGAGCGACCAAAATTAGTTCTTCTACGCCGAAGCAGCTCATGGTCCGGGCCGCCCCGCCCATGTTGGCTTCGCCTTCGGGGCTGCAGAGTATGACTTTGGTGTTTTTAGGTTCCAGCATGATTGTATTAAACTGAAGAGTTATTGCAACTGTAAAAAATATATTCTGTAAATTAAACGCCGTTTCCGAAAAAACCTTGCAATCTGTGAAGCCGGCGCGGACAGGTCTGCATTTTCCGTCCTGCTCCTTCGCCGCTAAGGCTGTATTCTCTGCGGCTCCTCAGAGAAGCGGAGAATAGACGCTTTTATTGGCAGGGATCGCTTTTTTTTCGGACGAAAGCCGTCCCGCTATGTGTGAAAAAAAAGTATTAAACGTTATGGTTCTGTTCGGCGGAAAATCTGCCGAGCATGAAATAAGTATTTTGTCGGCCCGTTCTGTTATCGGCGCTTTGAAGTCGCAGAACTACAATATTATTCCCGTGGGCATTGCCCGCAGCGGCGTCTGGATAATCGGCGAAGGCGCGGAAAAGGCCCTGGAGGAGGGGCTGGTTGCTGAGCAGAAAGGCAATTTGTCGGTAAGTTTCGGCAAGGGTCGGGAGGCCTTTTCGGTTATCAGTGATGACGGAACTTTGGAACCGTTAAGCGTCGATATCGTCTTTCCGGTTCTGCACGGAACCTTCGGCGAAGACGGCACGCTTCAGGGCTTTTTGGAAATGCTGGAAATTCCTTATGTCGGCGACGGCGTAGCCGCTTCCGCTATCGGCATGGACAAGTCTTTAATTAAGGATTTGTGGGCTAAAAACGGTATTCCGGTTCTTCCAAGCTTGACCTTACGGCGCATTGAGGTGGAAAATGACCCCGAATCCTGTGTGGACAGAGCTATGGCCGAGGTGGGCGTCCCCTGTTTTGTCAAGCCTCCCAACGCCGGATCCAGCGTAGGCATCAGCAAGGCCGCAGACAGACAGGAGCTGCTGCAGGCTATTTTAGAAGCCGCTAAATTTGACCGTAAAATTATGGTTGAAAAGGCCTGTCCCAGTCCCCGCGAGTTGGAAATCAGCGTCATCGGCAACGACGAGCCTGCCTGCGGCGTGCCCGGCGAGATTTGTTATACCAGCAAATTTTATGATTACAAAACTAAGTACGAGGGCGAAGGCGACGTCCGTCTGCTGATTCCCGCTCCTATTTCCGAAGAACTCAAGGCCCGAATTGTCGATTTAGCCAAAAAGGCCTGGAAGGCTGCAGATTTAAACGGTTTGGGACGCATAGACTTCCTCTGCTCCAAAGACGGAGAACTCTATGTAAACGAAGTAAACACTATGCCGGGTTTCACGCAGATTTCCATGTTCCCCAAGCTTTGGGAAGCGGCCGGCATGAACTACGGCGAACTGGTAAGCCGTTTAATCGAGCTTGGCTTCGCTCGTTACGAGGACAGAGCCAGAAATTTGGTAAAGCCCGACTGACGTCGTTTGAACAGCAGCGGAAGCTTCTGCGCTATACGGAATACGGTTTTTGCTGCGCTCGGAATGACGTTTAAAGCGTCGTTCTGAGCCCGGCATAACGCCGCATTTGACTGGCCTTCTGTCAACCGGAATCTATGACGAAGGAAATCGGACTGGAAACGTCTTTGCAGGTTAGGGATAACCGAACTGCACGGTAATTGAATTATTAAGAATCTGAAACTGTCTGTTGTCGGACGGCGTCGGATTTAATAATAGTTTTTTGCAGCGGTCAGACATCCGCTGCCGGATAGTTTGATCAATAAGGAGGTTTTGAATTATGTCTGTTGTTGACCGTATTTCTGACCAGAAAAATTGCTGCATCTCTGACTGTATATCCGGATTGGAAGCCGTTGACAGAATTTTGCTGGATACTCTGTTTGTCTGTAAGACAGGTTCGGACGGCTCGGCTTGGGATGGCTCATGCGAGCTTCAGGACCTGAAAAATCAGATAGAGAAGGACATCAATAACTTAAGAAACCGCACTCTCAATCTGGCGGTATGCGGTTTGGAAAAATCGGGAAAGACCTCTTTGATTGCCGGATTAGTCGGAGGCTTTAAGCTCACTTTTTCTCATAAGGCGAATATCAGATACGAATGCGGGGATAAAGATGTATGCGAACTGCATTTTTATTCTTCTCAGGAATTCGACGCTTTTTTCAGAAACATGCTGCAGAGCGTAGGCTTTGACGCTCCGGCCGGCGGCTTGGCCGAAATGGACGCGATGGCGGTGCTGGAGGTATTTGAAGATTATTGGAAATTAGTCGAAGCGAATAAACCGGCGCTTTATGCCGAGCATGGCCGTACTGCCCGCAATATAAAGAATATTCTGATCCTAAAGGAAAACATTGGTAAAGCTTTGAGCAGTACAGAAAGCTATACAGCAGGAGACGGCGGGTTTGAAACTATTAACTTTGATATAGCCGACATTGATGAAATAGCTGATATTGAAAGCTGCGATGTTTATAGGCGCAATTCCGCCGCCAGAGCTTATGCTTTAAAGGAAGCGGTTATAAGGCTGAAGGACCTTAAAGACAGATTAGGCTGCGGCAGTATTGAAGAGCTGTCCGGTTTTGATTCTCCCGGTTTCAGATATGATATTCGGAACAAGCTGAGCAAAGCGGATATCGTTGTTTTGAACTGGAACATTGCGGCCTCTTTCCTGCCGCTTTCGTTAATAGAGATATTTGCTGAAGTCAGAGACCTCTACGGGATGGCTTTAAATAGCAAAACGCTGGTTTTTGGAAATAATGCTGACAGGATCGCCCATTCGGACTATCTGAACTATTATAAAAACAGAATGAAGCGGGATCTTGCCGATTACAATATTGCCGAGCCCTATAACATTGTCTTCGGCTTAGCGCCGGCCGCCGCCCCTGAATCTGAAGAGCAGGAAGCGCGCAGCGCGGCTACTTCGGATTCCGATTCTCCTGAGACTGCCGCTGACAGCGGCGCAGAAAAAGCCGATGACGCTTCGGAATCTGGCGGCTTACCGGAACTCTGCAATATGCTTTATCCTGTCTTTTGCCGCAATATAGAAGGCAAGATCAGGGCCGCTCTGCAGAGAACCGAGGATATTATCGGCCGCCAGCTCAAGGAATTGGACGGCGTCAGCGATGATTCCCGCTCCGGCCTCAGCGGGCTGCTTGGGAGGAAGACTGAATCGTTCGAGGATGTGTCGAAATTAAGACGGCTGATTTGCGCCAATAAGCAGAAGCGTTTTAAAGGCATTTTAGAAGATATTGAAAAGCTTCGTGAAGATTATCTGCAAGAGCCTGACAACAGCGAAGAAGAACCGGCTTCCCCGACGTCGGGCGATATTGATAATCCGCTGCCGAAACGCGGTAATTCTATAGGTGATTTATTGGCTGAGAAATTAGGAATCTGATTTCGGAAAAATTAACGGTTTTCAGCAATGTCGGTAAGTTAAGCCTATAATTTGCTAAAAATGGTACATTAACTTGTTTTACCAATGCTTGCAAATGTTTCCCATGTCATTCTGAGCGCAGCGAAGAATCTTTAGAGCATGTTCTGCATGTTTTCGCTATGCCGG
>JAFTAM010000171.1 GCA_017458675.1 bacterium | reverse complement strand
GAAAGGGCTGGGTTCCAGATGTTTTTACCGTATTATAAGTTTGTTGCGGCGTAAACAAAGGAGGAGCCGTGTACTGACCGGTACGCACGGTTCTGTGGGAGGTCGGCTGACCGCTAAGCGGTCAGTCTCCTACCCGATCGTAAGGAGACAAATTATGAGTCAGCGTCTGTGCCCTCCCATTATCGATACGCCGGCAGGTTTGCGGCGGCTTATTGACAGACTGAGCGCCTGCACGTATATAGGCGTCGATACGGAGATGGACAGCTATTATCATTATCGCGAAAAGGTCTGTCTGCTGCAGATTTCTGACGATGACGCCGATTATTTGGTCGACCCTCTGTGTCTGGACCTGTCGCCCTTGAATGTGATTTTTAAGGACCCGTCCAAGATAAGCATTTTTCATGCCGGCATGAATGATATTCCGCATTTGTATGCCGATCACGGATTGGAATTCGCCCGAATTTTTGATACGTATACGGCGGCGGAAATGCTGGGCTTGCCCAACAAGGGACTGGCCGGCCTGCTTAAAGAGTATTTTAACGTTGAGGTTGACAAAAAATATCAGAAAGCGGATTGGACTATTCGGCCGCTGTCTCCGGAAATGGATCTCTATGCTCGGGGAGATACCCGCTATCTGGCGCCTCTGCGCTCCATTTTGTATGAGCTCCTGACTGAAAAGAAGCTGTTGAGCGCCGCCGAGCGCATGTTCGCCGCCAGCGTCAAAACCAGGCTGCATCCCCATGTATTCGACCCTGACAGGTGGATAATGGTTAAAAACTTCCGCAGTCTGAAGCCGGAAGGGTACGGAATTCTGCGCCGCCTGTACATTTGGCGCGACAATACCGCCCAGAAGGCCGATCTTTCGGTTTTCAGAGTTCTGCCCGATCATGTGCTGATCAGCCTGGCGGAGCGGCGTCCGCGCAGCGCGGAAGAACTGCTGGACGCTTTTGGCGCTTCTTCGCATTTGAATCAGCTGCAGCGCTGGCAGAACGGTATTCTGGAAGCGGTTCGGGAGGGAATTAAGGACGGCCGCATCGCGATACCTAAGTCTAAAAAGCAGGGCGAAAGACTCTCTAAGGAAGACGAGGCCATTCTCAAAAATCTGAAGGCTTGGCGCAATAAAAAAGTTGCTGAGGGCCGCCTCAACGATACCTTTATGACGAATAAAAATCTCGGAGCCTTGCTGGCCGATAAGCCTGCCGATCTAAAAGCCATGAATAGTCTGCCGTTTATGATTCCTGAGGTCGTCGGCGAGTTCGGCGTCGAGCTGCTGGCTCTGCTTTGGCCTAAATAGATCAATGTCATACAGTTAAGGCCAAAGTTTGCTGAAAACGGTACATTAGCTTGTTTAACCAATGCTTGTAAATGTTTCCTCTGTCATTGAGAGCGCAGCGAAGAATCTTTAGATCATGTTCTGCATGTTTTCGTTATGTCGGTTTTCTTTGTCGTTACCGCTCCGCGCTCGCTTGCGCTCGAATCTCCGCGTACACGCCAAAGAAAACCTTTATTAAGAATGTATGCTTAAAGCTTGTTTTTGCTTAGCATGTTTTCGCTATGTCGGTTTTGCTTTGCACTTCGCTCCGCGACTCGCCGCCGCCGGAGCTCGGACGCTCGCTTCAGCGCAAAACAAAACCTGTGTAATACATGTATGCTAAAAGCTTGTTTTTGCTTAACTTACCGACAGCGGCCTAAGTAGCCTGGCCGCTATTCCGGTTTTTGTAGTGTAAAGGATCGCCGGGAACTCCGTAGCTAATCTTTTCTCCTATGGCGGCCAGCCGCATTGTCAGGCAGTTTCGGCACTGCTGAGCGTTTTCGTCCAGGCAGGGCTTGTTTTCGTAGAGCTGATAATCGGCCCTGAAGCGGGTTTCGGTGACGTTGGGCATAATGACGTTGGCTCCGGCTTTTATGCCTTTTTCCCGTCCCTGCGGATGAAGGGCTTGGAGAGCGGTGGTAGCGGCGATGTTTACGTCATGGAGCTGCAGACGGGTGCAGGCGATCATTTTTAAGCCCATTAAAAGCTGAGTCTGTTTAAAGCTTTCGGTAAATTCAATGTTTTGGCCCAGGGGGGTATCGCGGTGGGGGATGTAAGGGCCCATGCCGATCATGTCCAAATCCTCGTTCTGGAAGAAGAGGATATCGTCGGCCAGGTCCTGCCGGGTTTGTCCGGGCAGGCCGATCATGACCCCGCTGCCGGTCTGATAATTGAGTCTTCTCAGGGTGCGCAGGCATTCCAGTCTGCGGCTGAAGCTGTGGGAGGCGGGGTGAAGCTGGGCGTACAGGTTCGGATTGGACGTCTCTATGCGCAGCAGATATCGATGGGCGCCGGCCTCGCGCCAGAGCTTGTACACATTTTCTTCCTGCTCTCCCAGCGAGAGGGTGAGGCCAAGTTTTCCCTGAGTCAGGCTGCTTATTGCTTCAATAGCCTGAGCGATAAAGAGGGTATGCTTTTCACTTTCGATTTCTCCCGACTGAAGAACCAGGGAGCCGTATTGCTTTTCAAAAGTCTCGCGGGCGGTGTTAAGGATCTCCTCTAAGCTGAGCTGATACCGTTTAGGTTTTGTATTGCTTTTGCGGATGCCGCAGTAAAAGCAGTCCTTGGCGCAGACGTTTCCCATCTCTATTAAGCCGCGCAGATAGACGGAGTTGCCGCTGTATCGGCTCTTTAAGGCATACGCGCCTTTAAACAGCCTGTCAAGCTCCCCTTTGTCCTCGAGCTGCAGAAGGTAGAGCAGGTCGTCCTTGGCGAGACTGTGAGGTTTTTGCTGGGCTTGCTCTATGAGGTTGTCTAATTTGGCCATAAAAGCCTCGCTTTGCTTATCAAGATTTTTGTTTAAATTCAAGTGCCGCTTTCCGATACAGCTCCAAAGTCTGCAGGGCTGTATTTCTGAAAGTGAAAAGAGCGCCGCGATCCAGACTTTTTCGGCGAAGCTCCTGCAGCCTTTCGGGATTCTGCAGAGCCTCGTTCAGCTTGGCGGCTATATCGGCCGGGTCGTGAGGGTCGAAGAGTATTCCGGCGCCGCCGACTATTTCCGTCATGGGAGGTCGGTTTGAGCAGGCGGTCGGAGCGCCGCAGCGCATGGCTTCGGCTAAGGGCAGTCCGAAGCCCTCGCAGAGCGAGGGCATGACATAGAGGCTGCAGGCGGTGTAGAGCGGAGGCACGTCTTCGTTAGGGACGCAGCCCAGCCAGAGGACTTCCGGAAAATCTCTTTTAAAGGCCTGGCAGTCCTGGGGACGGTAACCGCCGGCGACGACTAAGGGAGGCAGAGCGGTCAGCCTTGCGGCTTTCAGAAGGCTTATTAAATTTTTGTTAGGGGAGAGGCCGCCTAAAAAGAAGATGAATTGCTCGGGAAGCCGATATTTTTCCCTAACCGCCTTAACTTGTTCAGGAGAGGCTGCTTTAAAGCGTTCGCCGGCGCCGTGGAAGATTTTGCGCTGCAGATTTTGCGATTTGAGCAATTCTTTCGCTTCTGTTTGGGTATTATCCGAAGCGAAAATAACGGCGTCGGCTTCGTTAAGCAGGCCGGCCTGAAATTTATACAGAGGTTTGAGAACTCGGTGTTTGCCCTTGAGGATCATATCGGCATGGGTTACGGGCATTAAATCGTGGACGGTAACCACCTTAGGCACGGGCAGCCTCTGTTTAGGCCAGCCGAGGTTGAGTTCAAATATGCTGGGAAAATGAATCAGATCGACCCCTTGTACAGCTTTGAGCCAGTTGTTTTTATTGAACAGGGCGTCCTTGAGCCAGCCCAGCTTGCTCCAGCGGCCGGGCGGCATAAATACTGAGTTTTGCAGTATCTCTGCGCTTTGTGTTTTGCCTATCAGGGCGGCCAGCAGTTTTTTTTCCGCCTGAGCGGTTTCCCAGAACAGAAAGGAAAACTCAAAGTCCCGAGGGCGCAGCTGCAGATATTCCTGAGCCAGCTGAATTAAATATGAACCCAGGCCGCGCACGCGGCTGGTGGTCTGCAGAGGCCGGCAGTCTAAAAGAACGCGCAATTTTTATACTCCTTCGGCTATTTCCAGCGCTTTGTATAAAACATCCAAAGAGGCGCCGGGTTTATAGGCGTTTTCGGCCAGAAAACGCCGCCAGGCGTTGGCATGGGGCTGATACTGGTAGAGGCTGAGCAGGTGGCGGACAAAATGAGACAGCGGTTTGCCCTTGTCCAGCCGAGCCTGAATGTAGGGGATTGCCTTTTGAATCAAAAACTCTCTGCGGCTGTGTATAAGATCTGGCAGATCGAAGAATCGGCTGTCAACGGAGGCCAGCAGGAAGATGTTGTGATAGAGAGCGCGTCCCAGCATTACGCCGTCGACGTATTGCAAATGTTCCTGAGCCTGCTTGGCGGTTTTGATATCGCCGTTGAGGATCCATTCAGTTTCCGGATAGCGCTGTTTGAGCCGGTAGACGGCTTCATAGTCCAAAGGGGGCTTGGTCCTGTTTTGAGCGGTGTCGAAGCTCTGCATGTCGGCTTTGCGGGCATGGACGATAAAGCAGCGGCAGCCGGCCGCCATGTTCAGCTCCAGAAATTTGAGAAGTTTGTCTTTGGAATATTCCGGGTTGGAGCCTAAGCGGCATTTGACGGTAACCGGCAGAGGAGAGCCCTGCACGCAGGCCCGCACGCATTCGGCCGTCAGTTCGGGATCGTCCATGAGGCAGAGTCCGAAGTTGCTCACCACGCCCTTGGGGCTGGGGCAGCCAATATTGAGGTTTATTTCGTCAAAGCCGTTTTGATAGGCCGCATAGGAAGCCTCGCCCAGCGATTGAGGATCGCAGCCGGCCAGCTGCAGGGCGGCCGGGTGAGCGGCGGCGTTTTCGGCCAGCTCAATTCGGTAGTTCCCTTTAGTAATAGCGTGGCAATGGACCAGTTCGCTGTATACGAAAGTTTTTTGCGACAGAAAGCGCACAAAGCTGCGGAAGTGGCGATCGGTGGCTCCGAGCATGGGGGCGGCGCAGAAGCGGTGCAGTATATATTTAGGCAACGGATTTGCCCCTTTTCTCAAGTGGTTAAAAATAAAGCTCCCGAAAAACGGGAGCTTGTCTCTTTATCAATGTCGGCTGTGTGCTGCTTTCAGGCGCCCACGCTGAGGTGCGCTTCCTGATTTTACGGGAAAACAGAATGAAGCGCCGCTGCGGAACTTAAGGCAGATCGAATACTCTCATTCCGCTTTCATTGAACATAAACATTCTCTTGCCGTCGGCGGAAATTCTCTGCAGACCGTGGCTCAGCTCATTGTAGCCGGGAACGGGCTTAATCTCCCAGCCTTCGCTCTCGCGGGCGTAGAAGGTTTTGCAGCGGTTGCCTTTTTGGCTGGTGAGGCCTTTATAATCGCTGAACAAAGCGGTTGTGCCGTCGTCCGAAAGGAAGAGGTTGGTATAAGGGGTCTGAGTAGAGGCGGCCAGGATGCTGCGCTTGTCAGCTTTGGCGTCATAGACGACCAAATCGTATTTGTTCTGAGAGCGGCAGATCGTATAAACGAGCCTGTCCTTAGCGCCCCACATCGATACGTCGTGCATGCCTTCGTCAAAGGTGTCCAATTTTAAGGACTCGTCGCCGATCTTCCAGCGCATGTAATTTACATGATTGTTTTTCGTCTCTACCAGGAAAGCGTTTTCCGGAGAAGTGAAATTTTCATGATAGAAGGTTATATCCTTGCGGGCTTTGGTCTTGGCCTTCTGAATTTCGGCAATTTTGGCAAAGGCTTCTACGCCGGTTTTGTCGGGATGAAGCTCGGCGATAGAGTCGCGTCCGCCAAAATCTTCGTTGTCGTAATAGTAACCCTGAACTACAATTTTATCTCCGTACAGGGTCATAACCAGAGGATAGCATCTGAAGCCGGGGGTTCCGTACTTATGCTCCATAATGGTCGTTACCTTGCCGTCCTGCAGATTGAGTTTTTCAAAGGTCGCGCCGGCTCGGCTGGTAAATATGACTGCGCCGCCGTCGGGGGTGTACGTCACCTGCTCCATGTGGGGCACGTTTACGGGATAAAATTTAGCTCGGCCCAAGGTTCCGTCTTTGGCTACGTCTATAGTAACAAAGGAATATTTATGTCCGTCTTTATTTAAAGCCTTCTGTCCGCCGTTGACAAATCCCAATATCGAATTGCCGTCGGGAGAAAAGCATACGGGGATGAAATTCTTGACGTCGACGCCTTTGCTGCTCAGCTCTCTGGCAGTAGTGAAATGATTGTCGGCTTGAGCCGCCCCGGCGAAGGCCAGCACGCAGGCGGAGGCCAGAAGTAAATGTTTAAAGCGCATAAAATCCTCCATATGGATATATTACTTTAAGTCAGCATAAACATTGAAATTCAATTTAACGGATTTTTAATTTTCTTAACAATATGCTTTTCACCTTTTTATATTGAACAAAGAGAGAATTTATTTTCAGAGAGGGGCTGCTCACTGCGCTTGAGCGGAGGCGTCGGCTGCCGTTTGAAGCGGCGCTTTTGTGCGCAGAAATAATTAGTTAGTGCGCGCCGGCAAAACTGCTTTGGCTTAATATGCCGCCGGCTGTCGGCAAAAAAATTATTTTTGCGCCAGACTCTTTATTTTGCCCCCTTGTGTCGTTATAATAATAAAAAGTACAGTTCCTGCAGAAAAGCGGTTTGGTCGGCTGCATAGCAAGACCGTGCGGCGGCAGGAGGTACTTAAACAAATCGGCTCTCAGGAGCAAATGTGAGTTTGCGCCGGCTGTTTCAGGCAGCGGAGCCGTCTTGGCGTTTAGGATGGCAATAATCTTGGACGTCAGGCAGTTTTCTCTCAGCTGGAAGCGACTCTAGCTTGTGCTCTGGCTTAATTGTACGGCTTCGGATATTATTTCGGCAGCTGTATGACGGAATCGGAAAGTACAGTGCGGGAGCGCGAAACAGCATTCTGTATTTGCTGAGCAAATATCAGGATAGAGAGGTTTAGTACAGCCGCAAGGCTGTGTAGGGTCGTTTTTGGACGCGTTTATTAAAAAAATCATTCAGGCGCGTCAAGAAGGGAGAAACGTATGAATTACAGGAATATTGCACTAGGAGTGCTGCTATCCGGCGTAGTTTTGGCCGCCCCCGTTTTTGCAGGCGTTACCGATACCGGCGACAACGGTCAGATCGTCCGCAAGACTACTACCAATTATTTCACTACCGTTAAAGCCAATGCCAACTGCGACGTCAATACCTATTTCATTGACGGTTACGATGAGGACGGCAACGCTTACGGACACTATGAGTATGTCAACCATACCATGGCCCCTAAGACCAGTGAGGAATTGGCCGGCAATATCAGCGATACCATCGTACAGCAGCAGATCAGCGCTTATCAGAGCGACATCCGCAACTGGATCGAAGCTTTCCGCGGCAGCGCTTCCGGCGTTTTGGAGTGCACAGTAGGCCCGGGCCGCATTTCCAGCTACTATTATGACGCTCATGATGAGATTACTGCCGGAGGTGAAGTTATTTTAGTCGGCGATATGGAAGACTTGGATCATGCTTATGCCGCTCAGGGTAAGGTTACTGTCGATACTATTCTGAATAAGCATCAGACTTACCAGATCAACGGTCACGGCCGCGTGTCTCCTATCATCCTTGACTTGGACGGCAACGGCAAAGTCAGCGCTTCCAACGGTCAGTATCTGCCTCACGGCAATACTTTCAATGCCGACGGCGCTGTAATGTTTGACTTCTATGGCAACGGCTTCCCCGTAGCTACCGAATGGGTAGGCGAGGGCGACGGTCTGCTCTGCCGCGTTCCCGAAGGCAAGATGAACGGTACTCACCTCTTCGGAACCGCCAACGGCTATGCCAACGGCTTTGACGAGATGGCTTCCTTAGACGCTGACAATAACGGCGCTTTAGAGGGCGCTGAGCTTGAAGGCCTCTATGTATGGCAGGATAAGAATCACAACGGTCTCGCCGATCAGGGCGAACTCAGCACCTTAGCCGAGCTGGGCGTCACCTCCATCGGTGTGAACCACAAAGAATTAGTCGGTTCCTTCGTCCGCAACGGTCAGACCTTCAAGTCCTTCGACTGGTGGCCTTCCGTTAAGGATGCCCGCCGCATCAAGGTCGCCAACAGATAGTCTGCTGACTTTAATATAAACTTTTTGTAATTCGACAGGCGCGGAGTTTTCTGCGCCTGTTTTTTCTGTGCGCGCACACTGCTGTTATGCTGTTTTCTTGGCTATGCGTTTCCGCGCAGCCGTTCCTTCTGTTTATGGCTCGGCCAAACGCAGCAAAACGAAGTCCAGCAAATATATAAATAAAGAAGAATTTTAGGCAGGAATTATGTCTATAATGTTGAAAGCGCACAACAGGTTGTAAGGCGTGCCTGCGGTTTGCTGCAGGAACCACGCTGGCTGTTTTCAGGTAGCGCAGCCGTCCTGCTGTAAGAAATGGCAATAGTTTCGACGGCAGGAAGCTTTCTCTCGGCTGGAAGCGACTCTAGCTTGTGCGCTGGCTTTATCTTATGGCTGCAGACGCCGTCTGCGGCTGTTTGAAAAATCGGCTTGTACAGTGCGAGAGTGCGCAACAGCATTCTGCGTTTAGGTTTAAATGCAGGATAGGGAGTTTTTGCATATCCTTGGGGATATGTTTAGGGTCGTTTTTTTTGGCGCGTTATTCACAAAATAAATTTAAGCGCGTCGAGAAGGGAGAAACGTATGAATTACAGGAATATTGCTCTAGGAGTACTACTATCCGGCGCGGTTTTGGCCGCTCCCGCTTTTGCTGGCGTAACCGATACCGGCGACGGCAGCAACCAGATTATCCGCAAGACCACTACCAATTACTTCACCACTGTTAAAGCTAATGCCAGCGTCAGCTTCCGCACCGGCGATCCCACTCAGTATTGGTCAGCCAACAGCGGCGAAATGGTCGGCAACTATACTGACAGCAACGTCCAGGCCGTTATCAGCAGCTACAGAAATTCTATCATTTCCTGGATTGAGAGCAAACGCAGCAGTGAGTCCGGTATTAAGTCGCTTAGTGTTACCGGCGGCGTAACCGATTACTACTATGACGCTCATGATGAGATCACTCAGTCCCACAACGGCGTAGACGGCAGCAACGATGTTATTTTGGTCGGCGACATTGACGATTTGGATAACGCTTATGCCGCTCAGGGTCAGATTACCATCAATACCATTCTTGACAAGCATCAGACCTACCAGATCAACGGTCACGGCGTTGTGTCTCCTATCATCCTTGACTTGGACGGCAACGGCAAAGTCAGCGCTTCCGACGGTCAGTATCTGCCCCACGGCAATACTTTCAAAGCTGAAGGCGCTGTAATGTTTGACTTCTATGGCAACGGCTTCCCCGTAGCTACCGAATGGGTAGGCGAGGGCGACGGTCTGCTCTGCCGCGCTCCCGAAGGCAAGATGAACGGTACTCACCTCTTCGGAACCGCCAACGGCTATGCCAATGGCTTTGACGAGATGGCTTCCTTAGACGCTGACAAGAGCGGCGCTTTAGAGGGCGCTGAGCTTGAAGGCCTCTATGTATGGCAGGATAAGAATCACAACGGTCTCGCCGATCAGGGCGAACTCAGCACCTTAGCCGAGCTGGGCGTCACCTCCATCGGTGTCACCAATGACAACTTAGTCGGTTCCTTCGTCCGCAACGGTCAGACCTTCAAGTCTTTTGACTGGTGGCCTTCCATCACCGATGCCCGCCGCGTAAAAGTAGCCCGCAAGTAGTTTACTGATTAGAGTTTAATTTTTATAATTCGACAGGCGCAGATTTCTCTGCGTCTGTTTTTTTTTCTGAAAGGCGTACGCTGCCGCGCCTTTATTTTGGGGAAGGCCTGGGGAGAGCGTCAAGTCTCCGCAGCAGTTCGGCGGCAGGTTATTTTTTCTCTTTGACGCGCGGCTATTGTTATGATGCGGATAATGCGGCTGTCAGGCGCAAATAAGTTTCCGAAAACAATAAGAGCGCGGCGAAGGCGGCGCTTCGCTGCGCTCTCTGCATTATAAAGGCGAGCCTGACGCGCGTCAGCTCAGTATCTGGAATATACCGTACAGAACGGCTAAGACAGCTATAATGGCCAGGGTGATCTTGATCCAGGAATAAGGGTGATCGCCTTCGACCTTGCCGGTCTGACCGTTGACGACAAAGTGGTAGACTTTGCCATTGTATCTGTAGCTGGAAAGCCACAGGGGCAGGAGCAGATATTTGAATTTATTGTCAAAGAAGCGCACTTCTTTGGTTTTAATTCTGACTCTGTCGCATTTGTGGTGCTTTTTGATGTCTTTCTCAATATAATTGTCGATTTCGTCTTCCTTAATATCTTCCTGAGCTTTCTTCCAGCATTCCTGCAGGCCGATAGCGTAGCGCTCGGAGGAGAAACCGGACACGTATTCAGGCTTATAGGGCTTGCACTGGGCGGTCTTGAAAGGCTCGACCATTTTTATGAGAACGGCGTTTTCCTTGTTGGATGCGGGCACCAGATAGTCGTCAAAGAAGTGCTTGGCCATACCTGAGCAATCGTACCATTTGGTTTCGGTGGTGGTATTGCCGTCGCTGTCCGTCTCCTCGTAATCGATGCCGTACTGGCCTTTGTAGCGGGCCATAGCTCTGGTATCGAAGGACCAGTAGGGAGCGTAGACGCCGTTGAGAGCGCCCTGGACGGCTCGGGTCTTCAGGTCGTTGGGGGCGAACCAGACGTCGTGGATCCAATCGGAGAAGAGTTTGGAGGCCTTGGTCTTGTCTACTTCGAAGGGGCAGATGCCCTGAGGGGCCATGGACTGCTCGGTATTCTCTTCGGTCACCAGGTTGGAATCGCAGTAGGGGCAGACGTCGGAAATCTGGGTTGCGTCATAAATCGAAGCGGCGCCGCAGGATTTGCATTTGACCGTCTTTTTTTCCGCGCCCCAGTTGTGGTTGGCGGTGGTCTGGTCGGCCTTCTCGATGGGGATCTCCAGGACTATTTCCGGCTCGTTCTCTTCCTTGGGAAGATCGGCTTCATAGTCGCAGTAGGGGCAGAACAGCTTGCGGGTCTCGGGGGCGTACGAAATTTTGCCTCCGCAGGAAGGGCACTTTTTGTCGGTCTTGCCGCTGGTGCGCGCTTCCGGTAGATTTTCTTCAAATTCTGTATATTCGTCCATGGCGTATTACCTTTATTGAAAAATGCTGAAGAACCGTAATTTTCGCGGAATAATTCTCAATTCATGCCGCAGAACAGGCGATATTTAAAAGGAATTTAATTGAACTTAGGCAAAATTATATAAGATATTTGTGTAAATTTTGGTATAAGTGATAGGAATAAGGCGGGATAATATGGCAGCGGCTGATGAAAAAATGGCTAAAAATACCGAAGAGAACAAAGCTGAGAATCTGGCGGACAAAGAGGCAAGGCAGGAGGCTTTGACCCCTTACCGCTCTTTTATCGTGCAGGCGCCGGCCGGCTCGGGCAAGACCGGTCTATTGATTCAGCGCTTTCTGCGCCTTTTGGCTCAGGATAACGTTAATTATCCGGAAAACGTTCTGGCCATTACCTTTACCAATAAGGCCGCCGGAGAGATGCGCGAGCGCATCGTCAAGGCTCTGCTGGAGGCTGAAGCAGACTCTCATGAGCGAGATGGCGACGGCTTTGACGCGTTGACGCACAATCTGGCTTTGGATGTGCTGAACAAGAGCAAAGTCAAAGGCTGGGAACTTACAGAGAATCCGGCCCGCTTGAATATTCGCACCATCGATTCTCTGTGCGGCAAGCTCACCCGCATGATGCCCTTGGTGAGCCGCTTCGGCGGCGTCCTCGAGCCCAGCGACGACCAAAAGAACATGTACGTCCGGGCTGCCTCGGAGATGATGCACACTTTGCTTTATGAAGTCTCTGAT
>JAFTAM010000170.1 GCA_017458675.1 bacterium | reverse complement strand
GGGGTCATAATTTCAGATTCCAACGTAATGAGGCTTTGGTCGGAAAAACTCAGAAGCTGCTTTCGGAGGCTGAAAATTATAGGCGAGCTTGCGCTTCCCGGGGGAGAAAAAAACAAGAACCTGACCGAGATCGAAAAGATATATCGGTTTCTGCTGGAGGCCGGAGCCGATCGCCGCGTATGCATAATCGCCTGCGGCGGCGGCGTAGTGGGAGATATGGCCGGACTGGCGGCGGCGACTTTTATGCGGGGACTGCCTTTAATCAATCTGCCTACTTCGCTTTTGGCCATGGTCGACTCCTCAATAGGCGGCAAAAACGGCGTGGATTTCATGGGCGCCAAAAATATGATCGGCAGCTTTTATAAGCCTGAGCTAATCGCCGCCGACGTCCGTTTTTTAGAAACTCTGCCCCCTGAAGAGATCCGGAACGGCTTGGCGGAACTGACAAAGACGGTTTTTTTGAAGCCGGAAGTCTTTGTCCGTTTTCGGGAGGAGGCGCTGAAGGGGGAAAGGCTTTCAAAGGACCTGGCAAGGCTTCATCCGTACATCAGAGAGGCTGCGCTGGCAAAGCTGGAAATTACGGAAAGGGACCCCTATGATCGCGGCGAGCGCTTCCGGCTCAACTGGGGACATACCTTCGGCCACGCTGTCGAATCTGCCTCCGGATATGCGGTATCGCACGGCCAAGGGGTGGCTATCGGCATAATAGCTTCGTTTATATTGGCAGATAAATTGCATATTTTGAAGGATCCGCTGCTTTTCTGCATGAAAAGAATCTTTAATTCTTTGGGATTGCCTGCCGCGCTTCCCGAGGCTGTAAATATAGAGAAGGTCATGGAGTATTTCTCCTGCGATAAGAAATGTGAAAATGGACGCTCTGTATTTATTTTGCCTGAAGAGTTGGGAAAATTGATAAGATACAGCGAAGTAAGCGCCGACGATCTGCGTTGGGTTTTACAGGCTCTTGCGTAGAAAGCTGTATTGTTTTATTTTCCCGACGGAGATAAAGCTGGGCAGGTTTATCTGCAAATAGAGAGGTCGACCGTTTTGTCAAGGCTGCGCGTTTTTTTACTTCACGGACCGAATCTGAATATGTTGGGGACCCGTGAACCCGGCATTTACGGCAATGTTACCTATGAACAGCTCATGGAAAAGGCCCTGGACTGGGCCGAGCATCTGGATATAGGGCTGGGCTATGCTCAGAGCAATTCCGAGGGAGGCCTGATAGATTACATTCAGGCTGCTTTGGGACAGTTTGATGTGATTATCTTCAATCCCGGAGCTTTTACTCATACCTCCTACGCTCTGAAGGAGGCGTTGACGGCGGTGGGACTGCCTTTTATTGAGGTGCATATCAGCAATATCTATGCCCGTGAGGAATGGCGGGCCAAGTCGCTTCTGGCGCCCATCGCGGCCGGCAGCATCTGCGGCTTCGGCATTCTGGGCTATCGCCTGGCTTTGGAAGCGGCGCGGGAGCTGGCGGCATACGGCGGCGATATGGGCGGGAATCATCCTGCCGAGATGAATGCGGGATTTTCCCCCGCTTCTTTTGGCAGGGAAGCTGCGTTTTCGGCGTCGGCTGAACCAGGCGGCGTCCGTTCGCTCAGTCTGGATTTAGGACAGCCTGCCGCAGGAGAAGAGCACGGTTCCGTCTCTGCTAAACAGCCCCCGGCGAATGTTGATGTAAATAAGGGACCTATGCTCAATGTAGTGGACAGCGGATTTGATCAAGACGATCTTTCCAATCTGTTTATGCCGACTCAGCATTATGAAGTCAATGTACAGCACGGCGCTATAGATTTGGGCAATAACTGCGGCATAAATGAGATTAACGGTTTTTCGGAAGACGGCGCCGAGAGCTTGTTCGCCGGCAATCCCGAGGAAGAGCTCTCCGACCAGGAGCGCGAGGCGCTGCGGGCCTGGATGGGCGACGACTACGGAGGAAATTCGGCTAATTACAGTCAGGCTTCTTCTCCGTTCCAGCCCGGCGAGGACGGCTATATGGGCCAGTCGGGCGGAACCTCCAGCAGCGAGGCCTACAAGGCCATAGCCTCTTCTGATTTCTTCTCTGAAGTCAATACCGCTAAAACCGTGGACAGCTCGTCTGCTCCCAAACGTCTCAGCATACCGATTAAGCCTAAGAAGAAAAAGGACGGTTAAGCCGGAGCCGGTATTCATACAGTCGGACAGACTCATTTTTATGAGAAGAAAATTGCAGGCTGTTTCCCCGAATGAGAAACAGAATATCATATAAGAGCTTTATTTTGCAGTACAAAGATAGATGAGATTGCGGAGGTCAGTTAATGAAACTTAATTCTTGGTCTTTGGGATTGGCTTTGACTCTTTGCCTGGGCGCTGCCGCTCCCGTTTTTGCGGACGGCAGTTTATCGGCGCAGGAAACGGCTGTAAGCGGCGGTGGAAATTATGTTGCGCAGAGCGTTAAAAATGACAGCAAAAAGGCGGCTGCTCCGGCCGACGCCAAACCGGCCGACGCCAAGAAGGAAGCTCCCAAGTATCCTGTCTGCGGCATTAAGATGGGCAAGGGGGTTGTACGTACCGGCGACGATATGCAGGTGGTTTTCAGCGTCTTCGGACCTCCCGATCAGGTTCTGCCCATGCGTTCCAAGAATAAGGATGAAAACAGCGATTACATTCATTTCATCTACCGCAATCGCTTCCTGGTCAATATCAACAAGCAGAATATGGTGCAGAGCATGACCGCTCTGACCAACAATATCGAGCTTGACGGCATTCCCTTTAAGATCGGCCAGTCCACCAAAGATGTGGTAGCCAAATGGAAAGAGCCCGATCGCGAAGCCAACGATATGCTGATCTATTTTTACCGCGGCGTCTATTTCATCACCGAGAAAGATGCTCCGGAAAAGATCGACAGAATTTATATGACAAATCCGGGTGTGCTTGAGGAAGAAAAATCCAATAAGGCCGGTTAATTTCTTTGATCTTAAAAGGCCGGGACGGGGCTGAGCCGTTTTAATGCGGGCTTTCCCATTCCGGCTTTTAAATTCGTCCGTTAATTTTTGTATGTCTTTAGGTTTTTTAAATATCAATAAGCCGGCGGGCATGAGCTCTCACGATGTGGTGGGTTTTGTGCGCCATCTGCTTCCCAGAGGCGTTAAGGTCGGCCATTTAGGGACGCTCGATCCCGGAGCCTGCGGAGTTCTTCCCGTGGCCGTGGGCTGGGCTACCCGCACCATTCAGTATTTTCCTCCCAACAGCAAGTCATACAGGGCGGAAGTAGCCTTCGGGACGTCTACGGATACCGACGACGCTCACGGCGAGGTGATTAAAACCTCTGACGTGCCCGCTTTAAGCGTCGGCGATATCGAGAGCTGCTGCCGCCGTTTTTTAGGACGCTTTGAACAGATACCGCCCCGGGTCAGCGCAATTCATGTAGAGGGACGCCGCGCCTATTATCTCTCCCGGGAGGGAGCAGATTTTGAAATGACGCCCCGAGAAGTTTTTTTTCACAAGATCTCGGTTTTGAGCTATGAAAACGGCAGAGCTCTGATAGACGTCGAATGCGGGCCGGGCACCTATATAAGATCTTTTGCCCGAGATTTAGGCTCAATGCTGGGCTGCTGCGCTCATCTCTCTTTTCTGCTGCGCACCCGCAGCGGTTCCTTTGTTTTGGATAGCGCCTGTGCTTTGGAGGACCTGCGGGCTTTCGGTTTAGAGCCTTATCTTGAGCCTGTGGAAGAGGTTCTTGAAGAAGCCTTGGGACGCAAAGCCTTTGTAGAAGGAAAGAACTTCCAGGGAAACCAGGAATTTCGGCGCGTCTGGGATGAAGAAGGCAAAATCTGCAGTTTAGGAGAGATTTCTCAGGCCTGGCCGGTTTTTGAGCGGAGCAGCGGCAGATTTATAGGCGTGGGTACGGCGGTCCGCAGGGGCGGAGGAGCGTCGGCGCTGAGGCTGGAACGTCTGCTTGTTTAAGTGAATTTATATGAATATTATGCGTAAGGGGCGATTTTTGTTATGGGTATAGTTTTTTGGGGAGTTTCACCGCATCCGCCGCTTTTAATTCCCGAAGTAGGACGCGAGGGGCTGAGCAAAGTGCGCAAAACTTTAGAGGCCGAGAGAGTATTGGCCGGAACCTTGAAGGCGGTTAAGCCCGAGCGCATTATAATCATGTCGCCTCACGCTCCATCCAACATTAAGTCGCTTCCGGTTTTTGCCGTCCCCGAGCTGAGCGGTTC
>JAFTAM010000169.1 GCA_017458675.1 bacterium | reverse complement strand
GAAAGGGCTGGGTTCCAGATGTTTTTACCGTATTATAAGTTTGTTGCGGCGTAAACAAAGGAGGAGCCGTGTACTGACCGGTACGCACGGTTCTGTGGGAGGTCGGCTGACCGCTAAGCGGTCAGTCTCCTACCCGATTGCCTTTTATTACATAAATGCAAAAAATCGGTATTTACTTTTCAATTTGCATTGGTGATAATTATACCAATTACTAATTGAAACGAGGTATTAGCTATGATCGGTTCTTTAGGACTTGGCAATATCGATTATTCGTCAATCCAGTCTATTTACGGAAATTTGGGCGACGTCAGCTCTTTAGCGGGCAGCCTGGGCAGCTCCGGTCTGGGCTCAATGGGCACGGATATGCTCAGCTCCCTGACCAGCGGCGCCAGTTCTTTGGTAGAGTCACTGTCGAGCTCGATCAGCGGCGGCAGCGAAGGCGACATCAAAAACGGCGTTCTCAGCGCGGCCGGCAAGTATTTCCAGAGCATGGGCCTGAGCTCGGAGAGCGTCAGCAACTTACTGAGCTATTACGGCAACTACTACGACCAGATGAATTCCATGATGAATGCTCTGGGCGAGAGCATGAACGGCGACGGTTCGATGGATTTCGAAAAGATGATGACAAAGTATCTGAAATCCAACTTCCCTGGCATGTCCGACAGCGATATCAGTTCTATCGTAAAGAATTACTCTTCTCAGTTTGAGAACCTGGCCAAGATGGGCGATATGTCCTCTCTGATGTCCATGGTCAGCGGCATGGGCGGCTCCGGCGGAGTCGGCGGCGCCGGCGAGATCGGCGGCGTTTCCGGCGCCGGAAACAACAGGCATTACGCCAAGAAGGCCGGCGTTGACGGTCTGCTGGCCGACGCAGGTTCCATGGTCGGTCTCAATGAGCACAGCAACGCTGCCGCCATCAACAAGGTCACCAAAGAGAGCGGCATCAACTGCGCTACTACGCCCTGGTGCGCGGCCTTCGCCATGAACATGCTCAAAGATCACGGCGTGCTGGACGTTTCCGGCTGCTCCAACATCAATTACTGTCCCACCATTACCAGTTGGGCCAAGAAAGAGGGCATCTGGGCCAACAGGAGCTACACTCCTCAGGCCGGAGACGCCATTCTCTTCGACTGGAACGGCAACGGCACGGCTCAGCATATCGGCATTGTCGAGAAGGTCGCCAACGGCAAGGTTTATACCATTGAAGGCAACTCTTCCGATTCCGTCAAGAGAAATTCCTACAGCCTGAGCAGCGGCAAGATTCTCGGCTACATCAACTGCGGCGCCCAGAAGTAATTGCTGAAATAAGCTCATATTTAAATTCGGTCTGCGCATCTTGCGGCTGCAGGCCGATTTTTTTTGCTCTGCGGCAGTAAGTCTTCGGCAGCAAGTCTGCGGCAGGGGAGAGGCGCGCCCCACTAATCGGAATGGCAGAGGCCTGCCGTAAATGACAATAAAAAAGCGCTCCGCCCTATATGGGCGAGGCGCTCGGGGCGAAAATGCCGCCGCTAGAAATCCAGCAATTCGTCAATTTTTGACGAATGCCATTTCGGCGGATCTTTGCCGGTCCAATCTATGATGTAATAGGCTTTCTGCGGCAGTTTTATGACGCTGTAATATCTGATTTGGCTGGTGGGCAAGGGTTCGCGTCCGTTGTACCAGCCGGTGGGAGCATGCTCGGAGATGCCGCGCCCTTTGAAGTTGCGCGTCCCCTTGGGGAAGATAGGAATAACGCGGGCTCTGACTTTTTGTCCTCGCACCTGACAGCCCATGTCTCCGCGCATGATCAGTTTTAAGTGGGGAGCTAAAAGCAGGCTGCTCTGCAGATGGAGATCGCCGGCTTCCTTCGGACCTGTGAAGCTGTCGCGAATGAACAGCATACTGCTGAAGGCGTCGAAGAGCAGCTCCCTGGTAATAACGGCGGTAAAGCCGTTTTTCAGCCTGGCCTGGCGCTTAGCAATGAAAATGAGGCCTCGGTCCGAGGTTTTGGTGTAAAGCGGTGAGCACAGCGATAAATCGCCTATCTTGACGGACTCCAGACCGTTAGTGCGTATTTCCGCCGCGGTTTTATCGTCGAGATCTTCGTAAAAGCCAACCTTAAAGGGAGTAATTTCCTCGCTGAAGCAGGGCGCGGAGTGTGCAAAAAAGCTTGACAGGTAAGTTCCGAAGGCGTCGCGGAAGGAACTAGCGCCCGGTTCAATGAGGAAGGGCTCTCCCTGAACATCCAAAACGACCGAGAGGTTATCGCAGTGATTTTCGGGCTGGGCAGTCGGTAAATTAGGGAAACCAGGAGAGACGTTTCGGCTGGCTGAGGTGTTGCCGATGACCGTGCATTGGGAAGAGTTCGGGCGCCAGCCGTCTCTGGTTATGCCTACGCCGTTGGCCGCAAAATAATTGTCCAGAGTTGTCGGATAATCGCGGTTTAAACTGTTGAAGTCGTTTTCGGCGTTGAGTCCCAGCCACCAGAACAGCTCGCCCGGCATATTCTCGTAATTGGCGGTCCATTTGCCGTGGTTGAGAGCCGCCGCTCCCAGGCATAAGAGGTTTTTGGCGTAATCGCTCAAGCTGACATGGCGGCCCAGGAGGCCGTGGCGGCAGTGAGTTCCTATATCCGACAGCCAGCGGCCGGGACCGACGAGGCTGTTGAGGGCGTTCAACACATTGCCGCAGGACTGTTCCAGGAACATCGGCGGACTGATCTGAGCCCGGTAATAAAAGACCATGGGCAGCAAAAGCCATTCCGCAGCTCTGCAGTGAGCGGACGAGGAATTGCTCAGATGGAGACCGCCGGCTGAAAATTCTCTTTCTATGGCGTCAGGAAATCTGTCTAACGCAAGCTTGAGCCAGGGAGAGGATAATTTTAATTCCGGGAAGCAGTTGGAAAATAAGCAGAGAGCGGAGGCCGCCGCCAGCGAAGGTTCGGGGTCGTGCTGCAGATGCCAGGCCAGAGCGGCGGCCTGGAGAATGGCGGAGGCTAAAATTTCCGTAAAGACGTGGGCCAGCAGAAAGCGGCAGCCCAAGCACATGTTTAAGGATATTATCCAGTTGGTCAGACGTATGGCAATATTGTCAAAATTCAGCCAGTTGACGCCCTGCCAGATGGGATTGGTGGCGGCCCAGTGGGCGGCCTGACTGAGAAACTCCGAAGCGTAATTGTCCTGGCCGGTTATCCAGAAGATCCTCACCAGATCCAGAAAGTGCATATGCTCATTGAGCTCTTCGGTGTATTTTAAGGGCGGATGCCCATACAAGTTAGAGGCCTTAAGCAGCTCGGCGCTTTCCGGATTTAAAAGCTCTTTGAGCTTTTTCACGGGCAGAATCGGATAACTGCCTCCCCGGAAATCGGAGTTCCAATTTATGTTTAAGGGCAGCTCGTAAACGTTTTTGCTGCCGTAAGGCCGGAAACGGCGGCTCATGGCCATCTGACCGGGGACCTGCAGGAGCTGGCTGACCTCAGGATATTTATTCAGTTTTTCGTGTAAAAGCTTTATGTCTGAATTGTGGAGAAAAAAGAGCGGCTTCATACGGCCGCTGAAGTAGTCCAAAAGGGTTTCGGAGGCCGAAGCGAGCTGCTCGCGCATTGCGTAAGTCTTGGCTTCGTCTACGCCGGCAACTCCGGAAAACTGACCGAACAGAAGTTTTCCCTTCAGATTGCAGCTCTCTTCCTTTTCAAGAGCTTTATTTACGGCATACTCCAAGCTGAAGCCTACGGCCGTAGTCTCGGAGATCCTGTGAAGCCAAGAAGTACGCATAGAACCTATCTTCTATTTCTTATAGAAATCCTTGATAACAGAAGCTATATACTGTATCTGCTCGCCGGTAAGCTCGGGGAACATGGGCAGAGACATGACTTCCTTCTGCAGCTTTTCACAAACCGGCAGATCGCCTTCCTTCATGCCGCTGTCGGCAAAGGTCTTCTGCAGGTGGAGGCTGACCGGATAATAAATGGCCGGGCCGACTTCATGCTCGCGCATATAGTCAAAGAGGCGGTCGCGGTCCGGGGCCTTTACCGTGTACTGATGGAAGACGTGACGGCAGCCGGGAAGCTCGACGGGAGCTGTCACGCCGCTGTCTTTTAAGGCTTCTGTATACATGGCGGCCACCTGACGGCGCTTGACGTTCCATTCGTCCACGTACTTGAGCTTAACTCGCAGCGCGGCGGCCTGAATTTCGTCCAGGCGGGAGTTGGTTCCCAGAATTTCGTGGTAGTAGCGGACCTTGCTGCCGTGGCCGCGCAGCATGTTTAAAGTCTCGAAGTACTTTTCGCTGTTGGTTATGACCATGCCGCCGTCGCCTATGCCGCCCAGATTTTTGGTGGGGAAGAACGAGAAGCAGCCCATATTGCCGAAGGTTCCTACTTTCTGTCCGTCGACCTCGGCTCCGGTAGACTGAGCGCAGTCTTCAATCAAATAGAGATTATGCTCGCGGCAGATCTCCATGATCTCCTTGATGGGCGCAGGATGACCGTACAGATGAACCGCTACCACCGCTTTGGCGTTGGGAGTAATCGATTTGCGCAGGCTTTCAGCGCTTAAGGTAAAGGTCTGGGGATCTACGTCGGCAAAGACGACCTTATGGCCGGCCAGAGCCGCCGCCCCTGCGGAAGCGACAAATGTGAAAGAAGGAACAATAATTTCATGTTCGGGGGCGAGGTTCAGCGCTCTTATGGCCAAATGGATGGCATCGGTTCCGTTGCCTACGCCTACGGCATATTTTGCATGGTTCCAGGCGGCAAACTCCTGTTCAAAAGCCTGCACCTCGGGACCGAGAATATAATGAGTGGAGCGCAGCACCTTTAATACGGCGGCCTCCAGCTCCTCGCGAATCTGCTCATACTGAGTATTTAGCTGCAAAATAGGGATCATGGAAATTTCTCTTTCTATCTGCTCTTTGTTACAGAGGCAGCATCAGCAAATGAATGCTGTATATATAGGTCATATACTTTAAGCTATATAACCTGCTTACATTTTGGCATATTTTTAATCAGCCCTGCTTTACGCTTTTAGGGGAGACTGTTTAAAAATCTTAAAGCCGCTTCAGGAGGCTTGGTTTCTGGTCTCAAATTCCAGCTTCCATTTTCCGGAGCCGTTGTTTTGGCAGCACCAGACCTCTAAGGTGCCTAAATCGGTAACATGGGATTCCAGAGTTACGGGGATAATCTTTGAAGCGCCCTCCGTATCTCCGGTGAGCGTCACCTGCAGGGAAAGCAGCTCCTCAATGTCGTCTTCCCAATCTTCGACGATGTCTCCGATTTTGTCGCTGCGGCGGCAGGTCGATCCGAAGAAGCGGAAGTCGGCCTGTTCGCCGACGGTTAAACCGAAGGAGCGGTTGGGAATGGCCTCCCGCGTATCTTCCTCCATGCCGAAGTTGGCCACGCAGAGAGCCTTTAAGGGCGCCGGCAGTCCGGGAATGGCCGGCATAGAGCTTTCTATGCCGATATAGTAGGAGCGGTTGACGCCGGCTTTGATTCTGGCGCCTAAGCCGTAGCGGCTGAGGCCGCTGCGGGCGGCGCCGCGGGCTACGGCCAGATCGTGATCTCCGCCGGTGAGGACCTTCAGGGCGGGAGCGCCTATGGCCGCCAGCCAGGAATTTACCGTCTCGGTTATGCGTTCTCTCAGAACTGCGGCCTTTAAGACGCCGCCGTTAAAGAGGATAGCGGTGGGAGCAAAGAAGGGGGCCGAGCCGTCTTCGGGCTTATGGATGCTCAGGAAACGGGCCAAGTGCTTGGTGACGGCCGGATTGGATTCAAAGGGAAGTCCCAGCTCGCGCAGACCGCTCTGACGGGAGCGCACAGCCTGGTCTTCGACTGTGCATTTGGGGAAGAAGCCTTCGACGATCAGCTTCTCCACCTCTTCTTTGTGCAGAGACGTCTGAATAGAGGAGGAGATAAGGCTGCTGCCGCGGCCGGGAATGCTTATGGACCATTCTTCCTGACCGTATTTCTGCAGAAGCTGCTCCTTGGCGGAGCGGCAGGCATGGGTCAGCACCTGCATCTGCCAGGAATCCAGCTTTTGTCTGCGCTCGGTCTTCAGCTTCTGCTGCAGAAAGACGGCCAGCGTCAAATCCATGTTGTCGCCGCCCAGCAGCAGGTGCTCGCCTACGGCGGAGCGTTCCAGACTGAGATTGCCCTCCCGGTCGGCGACGGTTATCAGGCTGAAGTCGGTGGTGCCGCCGCCGATATCGCAGACCAGAATTCTGTCTCCCACGGAAATCTGGGAGCGCCAGTCGGCGTTGCTGTCGTCAAGCCAGGAATAGAAGGCGGCCTGCGGCTCTTCCAGCAGGCTGAGATTCTTTATGCCGATCTGTTTGGCGGCCTGCACCGTGAAATCACGGGCCACGGTATCGAAAGAGGCGGGAACGGTTATGACGATGTCCTGTTCGGTAAAGGGCGCGTCGGGATAGCTCTGATCCCAGGCTCGGGCAATATGCTGCAGATAGCGGGCCGAGGCTTCAATGGGAGAAATATGAGGGACCTCGTCTGAGCTGTTCCAGGGCAGAATGGGAGCGGTTCTGTCCACGTTTTCGTTGGAAAGCCAGGATTTCGCCGAGGAAATGACGCGGTGGGGAATTTTTGCGCCCTGCTCGCGGGCCAGATGACCTACAGCGTAATTTATATCCTGATCCCAGGGCAGTTCTATGCTGTTGGCGGGCAGATCCTTAGGACCGGGGAAGTACAGAAAGGAGGGGAGAAGAGTGCGCAGCTCGACGCTGCCGGGATGAGTCAGCTGAGGAATTTCAAAGCTGCGCAGCTCGACCGGCGTCTGTTTGTCGGTAATATTGCGGGGATCGGCCCAAGCGACTGCGCAGTTGGTTGTTCCTAAGTCTATACCTATTATCATTTATGCTTTCTCCTGAAAAGCGGTTCTATGCTCGGCTTGTCGTCAGGCTCGGCAGCTTAAAGTTCCACTTCGGCCGGGCAGACGATGCCGCTGTCCGTATCCTCGGAAACGGGCAGGTTGGCCTTCTTTAAACGCCAGCCCTTGTGCCTCAGAGTGCCGTTGAAGGGCGGCTCGCCCTCGACCTTGCCGACAACGCGGATTTCGGCGGGGTTGAAATCCTTGTCCAGAGTGACCTCGCCGCCTTCTTCCTCCTGCATTACGGGAATGACCTCAATATAATCCTGAAGAGCCTTGCGGCAGCCCTTATATACAGTCGTTTTTACGACCGCGCCGATCTGAGCGTCGGGCACATTTTCCAGGTCTTCCTGGAGAAAGTCCAAAAAGCGGCCCTCACGCTGCAGGAGGGCTAAAATACCCACAGTGCCTTCGGCGAACTGGGGCAGGGCCTTGACTTCGGTCTGAGAGGAAGAAGCCTCGCTGAGAAGCCTTTCTACCTTTTGAGAAAAATCTGCATTGAACAGAGCTTTGAAAAAAGCCTTAATGGCTGTAATTATGCGCATAAGGCTTTATTTACGACGCGCAGCCTCACTCTCCCTTTACAGCGGGAATACTGATTGAACATTTAATCAAATGTCAGCGGGCCGAGGCTCTCTGCAGACGGTCGGCTACGGCCTTCCATTCGACGCCGGAAGGCGCTTTTTCGATGTAAATCCGCTTTGGCTGCATGGCGTCGGCATAGCGCAGGGCCGCATAGAGACTCTGAGCGTATTGGGCCGGTTCGGCGGGCATGGAAATAATTTTGACAGACGGGTCGGCTGAAGCAATGTTCGGCGAATAGGCGACGACCGCCGCCGGGCCCGACGCCGTCTTTAAACGCTCGCGCAGTTCCTCGGCGCTCAGCAGCTCCGCCGGAGAGGAGGGGGCGTAATGCTTCTTGAGAGTGCCCGGCGCTTTGGCGCCGGAGCCGGTGGTGATGTCTGCGCCTAGATACTGATTGATTATGGTTTCGGTTAGCATGCCCGGACGCAGTATTACCGGTTTAGCCTGGGTAAAATCTATAATTGTAGATTCAACTCCAACGCTGCAGGGACCGCCGTCCAAAATATATTTGAGCTCACCGCCGAATTCCTGGCGCACATGTTCGGCGGAGGTGGGACTGATATGGCCGAAGCGGTTGGCCGAGGGTCCGGCTATGCCCCGCCCGAAAACTTCAATCAGGCGTCTGGTCAGCGGATGGGCGGGAACTCTCAGCCCTACGCTGTTTTGGCCGCCGGTCACCTGGTCAAGTACATCGGGCCTTTTGGGAAGGATCAGGGTCATGGGACCGGGCCAGAAGTGGCGGGCCAGTCTGCGGGCCTGGGGCGGAATATCCCGTGCCCATTTGTCTATGTCTTCGGCGCAGGCCAGGTGAACTATGGAGGGATGGTCGGCGGGACGTCCCTTGAGGGCGTAAAGGTCCTTTATGGCCTGCGCGTTGGCCGCGTCGGCGCCCAGGCCGTAAACAGTTTCGGTGGGGAAGGCCACCAGGCCGCCGCGCTCGAGCTCCTGCGCGGCCTGCTTTAACAATTCTTCATCAATGGGGAAATTTTCGTAGGACATAACTCTGTATTATTTGTTTTGCTTGGCGGAGACTGTCCGCTTTGAGGCTGGACTTTGCTGAGCCGTCTCTGTCGAGGCGGCAGGGAAAGATTCTTCGCTCAGAATGACAGGGTAGAGAGCTCTGTCTGTCATAGGAGGGGCTCCGTCCGGTCCGGGGCAGGCGGCTGAAGGCTATTGGCTGATAAGCTTGCGCAGATCGCCGTACTGGCGGATTTTAAACAGGGTGAGCTCTCCGTTTTTCAAATATCTGAAGGCGACGCTGACCATTTTGATGAGGTTGCAGCCCCAGGCGAAATAGAAGGGCAGCTTCCAGTGCTTTTTAAACCATTCTCTCTTTTCGAGCATGAAGCGGATCCAGCTCTTGGGAATAAAGGGCTTGGAAACCAGGCAGTAGACGGCCAGATAGAAGCGGTCCTCGGGGCTGCGGGGCCAGTCCATGGAGACGCGGAACTGTTTCCAGGCCTTGTTGCTTCTGCCTTCGACGTCGTCGGGAGTGATCTGCCCCTCGTCCAGCAGGCGCTTGGTCACAACCGTGCCGGGGAAGAAATTTAAGGAATAGAAATAGACGTCGTAAGGGCGTTCGATCTGCAGCATGAATTTAGCGGTTTCCAGCTTCATCTCTTCGGTAGCCCAGGGATTGTCGATAATGAGATCATAGACGACGTTCAGATTTAAGCGGCGGTTGAAGCGTGAGAATTCCAGGATGTTGTCGTTGCCGGGAGTGCGGTTGTGCATTTTCAGGCTTTCCTCGGGCGAGCCGCTCTCAATGCCGGTCTGCATGCGCACCAGACCGGCTTTTTTAAGCCGGGAGAGGAAATCGTACTTGAGCATGGGGGGGATGAGCATGCATTCGAAGGGCAGGCCGATTGTGCGGGGATACTTTTCGCAGAATTCGCTCACCCAGGCGGGAGGGGCGGCGAAGGCGGTGTCATCGTCGATCTTTACGCGGGCCAGCCGGGGAAAGCGGCTCTTGACATAATTGAGCTCGCCCAGGATATGATCGACCGAGCGCAGGCGGTAGAATTTCTGAACCTTGTCGTTGAACTTCTGCCTGAGAATGGAAACGTAGCAGTAGGAACAGTTGTAGGGGCAGCCCCGGGAAAAGTAGATTCTGTATTCGGCGGTGCGCTTCCAGGGCTCTTCGCGGCGGACCTGGCCGTGTTCTATATAAAACTTGTTGTCGTCCTCGACGTCGGGATAGGGAAGCTCGTCTAAATTCTGGATTAAGGGGCGCAGTTCGTTTTTGTAAATTTTACCGTCTAATTTGGCCCAGATGTTGGGAATATCCCCGGTAAATTTCTTATTGAGAAGGCGATTGCAGAGATCGATCAAGGGCGCTTCGCCCTCGCCCTGACAGAGGTAATCGGCATAATCGAGAGCGCCGTCGGGGGAGGAAGTGGCATGGATGCCGCCCCAGCAGATCGGTACGCCGGGAAACTGACGGTGAAATATTTCGGTCAGGCGCTGAGCGATGGGCAGCAGGCTGGAGATGAAGCCCAGGCCGATCAGATTGACGCGCCGCTCCCGAATAATGCGGCAGGCCAGCTCGATATCCTCGTCGGAGGGCATTTCCAGCTTGTTGTTCACCCAGTCGCGCAGGAAGATAACGGTGGTACTGAAGCCGGCCCGCTTCAGAGCGGCCGAAAGGTAGCGCACTCCGGAATTCTCTACGCTGTAAACTGTCATCAGCAGCACGCTGAAATCTTTGGGCTCTCCGGTCCAGCCCTCTTCGGGACGCCAGGCCGAAGGATCGGCCTTGATATGCTTGCGGCCGCAGCCGCTCTGAGCGTTTGGCGAGCGGAGCTCGGCGGGAGTCAGCGGCATTTCCGTTTCGGCGGGGATATTGGGAAAGACCGTCGCCGGAATCCGGCTGTTTGAATTGACGGCTGAGTCTGGTGTCATAATTCAGGGCTCCTTTTTGAAGCTGGCCGCCGTTAAGCAGATAAAGACAAACTGCGGCGTTATAAGAGCGCGGACATTTCCTGCGATGAACCGACGGAAGCCCGGCGGGATTCGGGCTTAAAGCGCAGGCGGCAGGCGTTGGCGAAGGCGGCGGGGTTGGAGAAGCTCAGGGCGATCTCCCACCAGCAGGGGCGGAAGCAGCTTCGGCAGTCTCTGCGGATATGAGCTATCTCCTGCAGATTACAGCGGCTGCGGTACCATTCGACAAAGCCGGGATCGCAGACCTTAGGGACCGACAGCCCCTGGGTGTCGTTATGGAGATGACACATGGAATAGCGGCCGTCGGGAGCTACGGAAAAACTCAGGCCGCCCGCGCCGCAGTCGGGAATGAGCGTGCCGGGCGGAGCGAAGCTTTTATTATCCGGATTATCAAGGCAGTAGTATTTTAAAAAGTTTATCATGCCCTGCAGGTACGGAGCGGAGTTGAACAGGGGACTGCCGGGCTTCTTTTTGAGCTCCTGCAGATAGAGGCCGAATTCCTCCAGCTTCTTCAGATCGTCGGCGGAGGAAAATTTCATCCGGCTGGCTTCCTCAGAGACGACCAGACGCTTTCCCTGATAGCGGTGCGTTTCTATGGGAACCAGAGAGAGCAGAAATCCGCAGCATTCGGCTATCTTTACCATCTGGGGAATGTCCTGCAGATTGCGCTGAGAAACCACGCAGTTGATGATGCCGGTTCCGCCGCGCTTATTGACAATTTTA
Source organism: bacterium (assembly GCA_017458675.1). Lineage (GTDB taxonomy): Bacteria > Vulcanimicrobiota > Xenobia > Xenobiales > Xenobiaceae > RGIG3641. The sequence goes on along the minus strand of JAFTAM010000169.1, from coordinate 74,925 downwards.
GACCAATAGATAATCGAATCGACAATATCGTGCCAGATCTCCGGCTTGTGGCAGATTTCACTCTGAACCTGCGGATTAGGCGTGTCCAGGGAAATAGATATATGACGGAGCCCTGTATCTGCAACCTTTTTGCGCAGCTCCGGACTGCCGGCCAGAGCGTTGGTCAGCACTCGGGTTTCGATGCCTCTGTCGATAAAGGCGCTGACTATTTCCGGCAGGTCCTCGCGGATGAAGGGCTCGCCGCCGCCCAGGGAGACGGCCATCGTGCCCAGGGTGTGCAGGTTGGAAGCCAGATCGCGGATCTGTTCGACGTTCAGCTCTTCCTGTTTGTTGCTCAGCTTCCAGAGGCCGCACATGGCGCAGGTGAGATTGCAGCGGTGGGTTATGCCGTAATGGACGTAAACCGGAGTGTTTCTCTTGAGCAAAGCTTTGAGGGCGGGGGCAAAATTGATCATAGCTTGAATATTTCCCAGCCCGCCTTGAGCTTGCGGGCCATATCGTGAAAGTTTTTGAGCTCCAGGAGCTTGCGGAACATCTGTTTTGGTCTTATATAAAACTTTTTAAATGCCTTGTCGCACATTTCGCTGAGCTGCTGAGCCGTAAAAAACTCCGTCCAGACCTGGGGCTTGAACTCGGGAGTGGGGTTAATTAAAAAATTTTCCCAATGCTGAGGATCGAGCAGCCCCTTGGCGACGCCTTCGCGGTAAACGGCGGTGTTTGGGTAAGGGGTCAGAATGCCGAAGAGAGCGTAATCGGGATCAAGCTTAATGGCGAAATTTACGGTCTGGTTGATATCATCGACGGTTTTGTCGTGAGGACAGCCGATCATGAAATAGCAGACGGTGGTCATGCCCTCGCCCTGCAGAATGTCGAAGGCTTCCTTGACCTTGGCGGTGGTCAGGTTTTTGTGCAGGGCCTTCATGCCTTCGTCGGTGCCGGCTTCCACGCCTATATGGACCCTGTTGCAGCCGGCCTGACGCATGGCTTTTACGGTCTCTTTGGTAATGCAGTTGGCACGGGCCCGGATATTCCAGTTCATTTTCAGGCCGCGCTTTTTGATCTGCTCGCAGATAGCCATGACGCGGTCCCGGCGCACGTTGAAGGTGTCGTCGACCACATAAATTTCGTGGATGCCCAGCTTATCGCATTCTTCCATTTCCGCCACCACCGATTCGGCGCTGCGCCATCTCCAGGTGGTGCGCCCGGGCGTATTGCAGAAGGAACAGCTGTAGGGGCAGCCCCGGCTGGTCAGGAGCGAAGTGGCAATAGCTTCGCTGCCTAGGACGTAGCTGTACTTTTTGTAGTTGGTAGCGGTGCGCCGGGGAAAAGGCAGTCTGTCCAGATCGGCGACCGGCGGCCGGGCGCCGGTATGCACGCTTTGGCCCTCGGAGTCTTTAAAGTATATGCCGCTTATTTTTTTTAAATTGCCGGCCAGATCCTGAGGATCGATTGCGCCGCCGCGGACGGAGGCCTGATGGGCTCTGACGACATCGGTGAAGGGCTCTTCGCCCTCAAAGGGCACGCAGCCGTCGACGCAGTCATAGCGAAGGGTCTGCATGGGAAAGTCGGATACATGGGGACCGCCCCACCAGATTTTAGTCTGGGGGAGAAGGCGGCGGATCAGCTTGGAAACCGAGAGCATGTCCACCAGATCGTAGGTGTGGCCAGTTATGCCGACGATATCGGGACGGCGATCCGGAAGGAGTTTTTCTAGCTGCTGTATATGCAGATTGTCGGCCAGGCTGTCGACGATTTCCGTTTCGCATTCGCCGTATTTGTGGAGATGAGCTTCCAGATACATCAGTCCCAGGGGAGGAATGGTGTTGGTCTCTGCGTTTATCGAGGTGGGAACCTCCGAGGATATACTGTTGTCTCGGGGAGGATTCAGCAATAAAACCTTCATTTTTTCAGGCGGCCTTTCATAGCCAGCACCCACTGCAGTATCGTGCGGTGGTTTAAGGAGAACAAAAGGTTGTACTCGGTAAAGCAGGTGGCCGAGCAGCTCTGGCAGGGCAGAGGAGATGAGATCAGCTTCTGCCAGGCCTGCTCAAAGCCGAGCTCGAGGATATTCGGCCCCTTGTTTTCGTTAATCAGCAGAGAGCAGGGATAGAGGCAGCCGTCGGCGTCGATATTGACATAGAATCTGCCGGCCCAGCATTGATTCCAGCCGCGGCCTGACTGAGGAGAGGCGTTGAGCTTGTAGTCCGGCCAGGCCAGCAGGTGCTCCAGACACTGCAGAGAATTGCCCATTTTCCGTCCCTGCTTTTTAGCTTCGATAAGCTTTTTGAGGCAGGCGCGGCAGGCTTCGTCCGAAGGGCGCAGAGGATCGTTTATTCCGTAATAATCGCTGTGATGGAGCACCTGGAAGGTGGGCGTAAAATTTTTAGCTTCGGCCTGATCCAAAATCCAGCCGACTTTGTCTAAATTGTTGGCGGTCAGCACCGTGATGGTCCAGAGAGGCGTTCCCCTTTCGCTGACTTTTTCCACCGCCGCCCAGGCTTTGGCGAAGGAACCCGGCTCGCGGTTGGCGTCGTGGGCCTCTTCGGGACCGTCCAGGGAAATAATTAGGTGATCGATGACGTCCAGAATCTCGAGCCGCTGAGGAATAAGATAACCGTTGGTATCCAGCGTTACGTACATTCCGCGCTTTTTGGCACGGCTGAGAATTTCTTTCAAATCCGGGCGCAGCAGCGGCTCTCCGCCCCATACGCCCAGCCGCTGAATGCCGAAATCCGCCAGCTGATCGATTATATCGATCATCTGAGCCGCAGAAAGCCGGGGGGTCTTAAGGGAAGGAATTTTGCAGTATCGGCAGTGAGACTGACAGTCGCTGTTGGTGGCCAGAGTGGCAAATATAGGTTTGGGACGGCCGGTAAGCCGCCCCTTTAACACCGCCGTTCCGGCCCGCATCATCGTGTAAAGCTTCATAGTATCAATAAGTGTCCGTTAAAATAATCGGCCCGTAGGAGAAGCGGAGGTTTATTCCCGATCCCCGCGGTTTAAGCGGGACTGCAGGCTCGTCGGCCTCTGGGGAGGCTGGGGCAGACCGCCTCTGTCAGCGGAGGGAGCGGAAGCGCGGTTTAAAGTGGGAATGCGGCGGGGAGGCGGAGGAGGCACGGCGCCGGCCGGACGGGCAGAAGGCACAGCCGTTCCCGCGGCAGGATATTCTCCGGAATTATGAGCGCCGGGACGGCCGGCCGGAGGCGCTGCGGGCGGCTGGGAGGGAGAAGCCGAGCGGTTGAGGCGGGGAGGCACTCTGTTTATGGGCAGCGGCTGACTCTCATGTAAGGAAGCCGGCTTATGAGAAGCGGGGGCGGCCTTGTCGCCGGTCATGAGCTGCAGATTGGGATTTTTGCTTTCGGCAGGCGGTTCGGCTTTAGCGGAGGCTTTGGCGGCGTCGGGATCGGTGAGAGCTTTTTCCTTTTCCATGCTGGGCAGACTTCTGTATTTAGTCTCGTCTGAGTAATAGTGCTCGACGTATTCCACGGCTTCTCGGCATTTTGCCACTATGCGGCGCAGATCAGGCTCCTGCAGGCGCGGATAAACCGGTATATGCAGCTGAGTCCTGGCCAAAAAGTTGGTGTTGGGCAGAGTTCCGAAGTAGCGGCAGCTTTCGGCAAAGATAGGCTGCTGATGGACGGGCGCCAGGTAGCCGGGAGAGGTGTCTATGCCCTTATTGAAGAGCTGCTTGCCCAGCTTTTCGCTGTTTTCGTAGTTAATTACGAAGCTCATGAAAACCGAGGTTCCGTAGTTGGGAGCGCCGCTGAACGACAGGTTGGGAATATGTTCTTTTTCAAAGAGCTCTATAAGCTTAAGTCCGTTTTTCGTGCGGTATTCGTTCTGCTCGACGGACCATTTCAGCAGGCGGCGTCCCAGAGCGGCCTGCAGAGGAGAAGGCTTGCGGTGTATATCGGGTATGCTTGTGTTTACCTCTTCCCGGAAGCCTTCATGGAGCATATCGCGTCCCTGGAATGTCCAGCCCAGAGCCAGGAAGGGATAGGGCCCCAGCAGGAATCCGAATTTGCTGGTTCCCACCCACATGGCCGCGGCTTTCAGCAGAGTGGGATACATAGAGGTGTTGGCGGTAATTTTGGCGTCCTGCATGAGCTGAGCGCAGGTTGAGCCGATCTTTTCGTTCTGGAATACGACCATGCCGCCGCCCAGAGTGGTGAAGTTTTTGGTCAGGGCGAAAGAGAAGATAGCCGCGTCTCCGAAGGAACCGGCTTTTTTGCCGTCTATTTCCGCTCCGAAACCCTGAGCGCAGTCTTCAATAACAAAAATATTTCTCTTTTTGGCTTCGGCCAGCAGCTCGGGAGCGGGAGCAGGACAGCCGTACATGTGAGTGATAATGATGACCGATACGCCGTCCCAATCGTCTTCGGAGATAAGTTCCGGGGCCATGGTCCAGGTTTTTTTGCGGATATCTACCAGACAGGGCTGGAGGCCGGCGGCTATAATGGCGGCGGGGATTGAATGGTGAGTCCAGGCGGGTATTAAAACCCGGGAGCGCGGCGCCAGGTTCAGGCTTTGCAGGACCAGGTAGAGACCGGCTCTGGCAGAGGCCATATAAATGGCCTTTTTCACGCCTATAAAGGCGGCAAATTCCTCTTCAAATTTTTCTATTTCCTGCTCCCGGGCGTTGTTGACTTCTCCGAAAGCCCACTGAATATCCGTAAAATTTAGAGATAAATCGAATCTGGATATGGGCAGTCCGCTCGCTTCTTTCGACGTTCTTTCAGCCATTGTTTCCTCTCGCTTTTGCCTCTGTCTGCTTTTGTGACATGCGTAAATTGTTCAGATTCCTGTCCCCTTCGCTTTTTGTTCTTAACTTCCCCGTCTGGAAAGCCTCCGAAAAGCGATTGAGGGAAAATGTTTTTGAGCGGCTGTATATGTGAGGCTGAGTTTAGGCTGGTTATCTGCTGAGGAAATTGATTACGCCGATTGCTGCTTCTGACGGAGATTCCAGATTTTTTAAGCTCGTTAAGGCCTGTGCCTGTGCGTTCTCAATAGAGTGGTCCATATTGTTGTACCAGAATCTTCCTGTACGTCCGATAAAAGCCAAATTTTCGAAAGCGGAAGCCTCTGATTCAAATTTGTCCAGACGCGGACCGTAATCTATTCTGTAGATAGGATAGGCTTCCCTGATTCTTTCCATTTTGAAGCCCTCTGCCTTAGCGTCCTCGGATATGGCCCTGATAGCCTTCAGCTCTTTAAGTATTCTGGGGAAGAGACTGTCGGGATCGTTCCACATTTCATCCTGGTATTGGCAGGTAATCTCTATGCAGAGGCCGCCCTTGCCTTCGGGCACGGAGAGGGGAGCAAAGGAGCCGGGGTTGGAAATGCGGGAAAATATCAGATCCTTAGCGCCGTAATAGCACCATTGAGCCTGCTGCAGGGGAGGACGGTCGAGCATGACGCTGCAGATAATCTGAGCGCGGTAGTCGAGGCCGGTCGGAGAAAGTCCCAGCATGGAGCCTATTTCGTTTACGGAGCCGCTCCAATACAGCCGATCGCAGGCGAAGGCGCCAACGGAAGTGCGCAGCTCGGTGATTTTCTTTTTCCCTTCCGCTGAATCTGCGCAGGCGATCTCTTCAATGTGACAGCCGGTTACGATTCTTCCCCCCATGCTTCTTACGGCATCGGCGCAGTCGTTCCAGAAAGACTGAATTCCTCCTTCGGGAGGATAAAGGAAAAGCAGATTTTCATTTTTGGGTACGAGCATGAGTTTGAAAATTTCAAAAAGAGTGGCGGTATTGACGGTCTCATCGATAGTCGCCCTTTCCAAACCGGTTTTCGCCCAGTTTTTGTGGGTGTTTTCCGTACTCATGCCCACGAATTTTTCAGTATAATCCTTGAAAAAAGTTTTATATAAAGTATTTCCGTAACGTTTTAAGACGTAATCCTTAAACGAATCGCTCTTTTTCCCGGCATATACCAGGTTTTTGAAAAGCATGTCCAGGCCGGCTTTGAAGGCAATCAGCGGCGGCAGCTTAAAGACCGTGCTCAGACGCAGGGGCCAGTCGTGATAATGATCCATGAAAAAAACCGAAGACACCCGGGGAATCTCTAAGAATTTGTCCTGGCTGACCTCCTGAAGAAAGGCGTTGACTTTGGGATTGGTGGAGTAGAAGCGGTGCGGCCCTATGTCGAAGCACCACGAGCCGTACCGAAAGCTGCGGGCCAGTCCGCCTATACTTTCTTCTCTCTCCAGAACGGTGACGTCCAGGCCCGCTCTGCACAGATAATAAGCCAACGTCAGACCGGCTGCGCCGGCTCCCACAACAACATACTTTTCCACGATTTTACCTATAACCAACGCTAAAAAATGGGAATATGCTTTCTGTAAGGCTGCAGACGCTCCTTTTTTTTTGAGAAAAGAGCCGCAGCGTCCGGACTCCGGACCGAGCGGCCTGTCTCTCTGCCGGTTCCCGCGCCCATACGTACAGCTCTGCGGCCGCCGTCGGCAGCGCTTCGCTTTGCTCTCCGGCTGAGCGCCGCCGTGCCGCGCCGCCTGCCGCTGCGTACCGAGAAATCAACCTCCCTTCGCCTGAGGAAACCGGCGCTGCAGAGGCGCTTTGCATATGAAAAAATGTTAATTTTTTGTATAATTATCGGTTTGTCCACTTGTCCCACTTGCGTCAGCAGGTTTTTATATGTTAAAATCGGAGCGTAGTTGATATATCGGATTTTTTCCGAGATAACTTCTGCGTTTAACTGTATATTATCCGGATCAGGTCCTTTGCGGACAGGACCGGTGTAAAAAGTATAAGCCGATTCTCCCCTAGACAGAGAGCGTTCGGCTGGTATATGAAGATACCTCTTCGCATACAAGGCTGCTTCTCAGCGGTTGAGCAGGCGAGAAACCCGAAGGTCGGAGCCGCACGGCTCTAAGACTGAAGGGACTTCAGAAAATATTTTGATTTCATAAGCCGGTCTGCGCTTCGGCGCGGACAGAACCAGGGCAGGCTGAATCGGCCGCTCCCTTGATTGTCTCCCCCCACCCTTCCGTTTTTCAGCGTTCTTCAGGCCGAACTGTCGGCTGTCGGCTTTTGGGGGAGCGCAGGTCCGTCTTCTCAGACGTTTCCCCCAGACGCTTGCCCCTCTGCCTCTGTCTCTATCTCCTTACTCAGAAAGGCCCCCTCAGTTTTGGAACAGTACCACATTCCCGTTTTGCTGGAAGAAGTTATGGAAGCTCTGTCCGTCAGGCGCGGCGGCGTATACGTCGACGCTACGCTGGGCGGCTGCGGCCACTCCATGGCTATTCTCAGAAGACTGGCCGAATGCGGAGGGGGAAGCTTATTCGCCATCGATCAGGACGCCGAAGCCATCTCTCATGCTCAGACGGTTTTGGAGGAAGATGAGACTGTGCGGGAAGCTCTGCGGGAAGGGAAGATTGCCATGCGGATACTCAAGGGCAACTTTGCCGATATGGGCGGTCTTTCCGAAGCGCTTAAGGCTTCCGGAGCAGACGGAGTGCTGATGGATCTGGGAGTGTCCTCTCACCAGCTGGATACTCCGGAGCGCGGTTTTTCTTTCCGCGGCGGCGCTAAGCTGGATATGCGCATGGATCCGGACGGGGAAGGACTTACGGCGGCAGAGCTGATAGCTCAGGCTTCCGAACGGGAGCTTTTCGAGATCTTCCGCGATTACGGCGAAGAAAAGTTTGCCCGCCGAATCGCTTCTGCCATTGCAGAGTCCAAGAAGACCGCTCCCGTCGATACGACTTCCCGCCTCTCCGAGATCGTCTGCAGCGCGGTCCCCGCCTTTGCCAAGGCGCGGGGCGGCAGAACCGTTCATCCCGCTACCAGAGTATTTCAGGCCTTGAGGATCGCTGTCAACCGCGAGCTGGAAGTCCTGCGGAAAGGCCTTCAGGCTGCGTTCGATTTGCTCAGGCCCGGGGGACGGCTGGCCGTAATCAGCTATCATTCTCTCGAGGAGAGAATCGTCAAGCATTTTATCAGGGGAAAACTCGGAAAGTGTATATGCAGTCCTGAAATGCCGTTCTGCGTATGCGGCGCCAAAGCCTCGGTCCGTGAAATCTTCCGTAAGCCGGCAGTGCCTTCGGAAAAAGAGGTCTCCGCCAATCCGAGGTCCCGTTCGGCTAAACTCCGAGTTTGTGAGAAGCTCGCTTAAATAACTTAAAGATTTTTCTACTATATATATATTATATCTAAACTAATCCGTTCAAATTTTTAAAAAGAAGAGATTCGCTATGAGTTTAAACGACAGAAAATTAAATACCGTATCTATTCCGGAATGGATTAAGCGGTCTCCTATAGGCAAGACTGCGGTTATTTACGAGGATAAAGCGCTGGAACTAAAGACCAGCGTGCAGAACAGCCCGGTCTCTAAGGCTTTCCCTACGGTGGCGGTTTGGACGCTGCTGGTTTTCGCTTACGCTATATCTCTGGCGATTTTCGGAACCGTACAGAAAGCCGGCATCATAGAAGTCCAGTATGAAATCAACAACACCAAGGCCGCATACTACGATTTGGAGCATGAGAAGCAGAAGGTCGCCGTTGATATTCAGAGACTGTCTTCACTTGAAAGAATAGCTTCGGAAGCCGGAAAGCTGAATATGGTTTATCCTCAAGTCAAGGTTCTGGAAGCCAAGAAGTAGAGTGCGGGCTGCAGAGGATCGGCAGGAGTCCCTGAGGGACGGCTGTCGGGCTTCAGAGGGGACAGTATACTCTTGCGCATATTTTTAGGCGGCTTAAGGCGCAGAACGAAAGAATGAGCGGCCGCGGCTGAGAGCGGAGCTTTTATTCGGCGCGCGCCCGGGCGTCGGCGTCAGCTTCTGTTTCAGCGGCGAACGGGGAGCGGACCGCCGTTTATCATAGCCGTCCAGTTTTCAAATATCGGCGGGCAGATTTATCAGGAGGTGAGGTATGGTTTCCAGGTCCTGGAAGCGTAAGTTTCAGTTTAATCTAAAAATTCTGGCTTTGTTTATGATATTGGCCTTTCTGGCCGTGGCCGCTAAGCATGCCGCCGTGCTGTATGCCGAAAGCAATACGGTCCTGACTAAATCTAAGGGCGAATATCAGGACTATGCCGATAAGACGAGAAAGGCGAGAATTAAATATACGGGCCGGCGCGGCGATATCGTCGACCGCAACGGAGCGGTGCTGGCCACCAGCGTTAAGCTGCGCACCGTGCAGGCCTATCTTAAGAAGCGCTATGACGCTGAGGGCAAACTCCAGCCTTATGTCAGAGATCCCGAAGCGACCGCAAAGGCCCTGGCGCCTCTTATGAACGAGCCCTTTGAAAAGATCTGCGATAAACTGAAGAGCGACACCAATTTTATATATTTGGGACGCCAGCTTCCTGACGAAGTCTGCGACGCTATAACAGCGGAACAGAATAGCATTTACAATGAAAAAATCAGTAAGGGTCCTGTTCCTGATGACGATCCCTACGGAGTTTTGAGCGGTATAGAAGTAGCCAATGACGACGTATGTCTGCGCTGCTATCCCAAGGGGCGTTTGGCCAGTCAGCTCCTCGGCATGGTCGGTCACCATGACGAAAAAGGCATTCAAGGGGTAGAAGCCGCCTATAACGACGAGCTGTCTCCCTTAACGGAAGTAAGGACCTTCCTGGTAGATAAAAACGGCGATCGCATTCCCGGCAGCGCCGACGAGGAAAATCAAATCAGCGCCGCCGCCGATAAGAACAGCAATCTGGACGGCAAAACCGTCGTTCTTACTATCGATGAGCGCATTCAGTTCATTGCCGAAAGCGTTCTGCGCGAAAATGTCAAGAAGTTTAAGGCTAAGAGCGGAAGCTGCGTAATTCTGGACGCCGCTACCGCCGACGTGCTGGCCATGACCTCTTACCCCGATTTTCTGCCGGCTGAGTACGAGAATTTTAAAGAAGAAAATAAGCGCAACCGAGTGATCTGCGACTGCTATGAGCCCGGCTCTATCTTTAAGTGCTTTACGGCAGGCGTGGCTTTGGATTCCGGATATACCAAAAGAACCGTAGTCTGCAGCCCGGACACCATAATAGTGGACGGATGGCCTATTCATAACTCTCATTCCAGCAATATCTACGAATCGCTGAAGAACGTCATAGCTCACTCCTTTAATACTCACACAGCTACCGTTGCTATGGATATCGGCCGTGAAAAATGCGGCAAAGGCTTTGAAGCTTTCGGATTCGGCAAGCTTACCGGCATAGATTTGGCCGGCGAGGTCGGCGGCATTGTCGCTCCCTATAAGGATTGGCAGAGGGTGAACCTGGCTACTATTTCCTTCGGACAGGGCATCGCCGTCACCATGATGCAGCTGGCTTCCGCGGCTCAGGCCATCGCCAACGACGGCAAGCGCATGCAGCCTCACGTCGTTAAAGAGCTGATCGATCCCCGCACCGGTTCGGTAAAAAAGTACGAGCCCAAAGTTCTGGGGCAGCCTATTTCTCCCAAGGCCGCGGCCGAGCTGAGAGACTGCATGCTGGGCACGGTCAGCTACGGCACCGGCAAGGCCGCCAGAGTAGCAGGCTACAAGGTCGCCGGCAAAACCGGCACCGCTCAGGTTTGCGAGGGCGCCAAGGGATATATAGAAGGCCGCTACAATTCCGGCTTTATGGCCATAGTGCCGGCCGATAAGCCTAAGATCATTGTGGCTGTACGCCTGGAAGAGCCGGTTATGGGCCTGCATCACGGAGGAACGTCTGCCGCTCCCGTATTCCAGGAAATTGCTTCGCGCGTTTTGCCGCTTATAAACGTGGCGCCTCAGCCCGGTTATAAGCAGATCGAGACGGAAGCGCAAAACTGACAGCCTTCTTAAGGCCGGCGGCAATCCGCAGATTTTTTAAAATGCCGGCATGAAAAATAGGCTGTTGATTAGAATATAAAATGATAATGATATATTAGTATGAGAAATAATATCGGCCGCCGATCCCTGTCGGCGGCTGAAAAAAAGTTTTTTTATTAAGCTTACACCGAATAAGCTGAGCATAAAAAGGGGCGGGGAATTCTATAAGATAGCTGCAAAGGGATAAAGAACATGAAAGCAACAGTCGCAGAATTGGCAAAGCTGCTTGACGACGCCGAAATCATTGGAAGCGCCGATACAGAGGTGAACGATCTATCGTGCGACTCCCGCCTGGTTAAGCCCTCGGATTTGTTTGTATGCGTCACCGGTTTCCAGAGTGACGGCCATAAGTTTGCCGCCGAAGCGGCGGCTAAAGGAGCGGCGGCGCTGGTCACGGAACGCCGGCTCAGCGGCGTCGGCATTCCCCTGATAGTTGTGCCCAACAGCCGCAAGGCTCTGAGTATTTTAGCTGCTCATTTCTGCGGACGTCCCTCCGAAAAGCTCCTTAATGTCGGTATTACCGGTACCAACGGAAAGACGACTACGGCTTATCTTATAGAGTCTATTCTTAAAAAAGGCGGCAAGAATCCCGGTCTGCTGGGGACTATAGAAGCTCATGTGGCCGGCGAGGTCATTAAGCTCAACAACACTACGCCGGGCGCTTATGAGCTGCAGCATATGTTTGCCGATATGGTTAAGGCCGAGCAGAAAAGCTGCGTGATGGAGGTCTCCTCTCATGCATTGGCTCTGGACCGTACTTACGGAATTCCCTTTGACGTGGCCGTCTTTACAAATTTAACTCAGGACCATCTCGATTTCCACGGCACGATGGAGGAGTATTTCCATGCCAAAGCCCGTCTGTTTACCAACCTGGGCATCTATAAGCGTCCTTCCGAGCCTGAACTGGGGCCGGTAGCGGTAATAAATATAGACGACGAGTACGGCAAGAGAATCGTGGAGATGATCAAGGACAGAGTGCCGGTTATAACCTACGGTACCGATCCTCGGGCTGACGTGCGAGCCTACAATGTTTCGGCCAGTCCCAAGGGACTCAGTTTTATGCTGGAAACCCGTCTGGGCTGCGCTGAGGTACAGCTTCAGCTTTCCGGCAGCTTCAACGTTCACAACGCCCTGGCGGCCGCGGCGGCCGGCATAGCCGCTCACGTAGGCTTTGCGGATATAGTCTGCGCTCTGCAGGAAGTAGCTTCGGTTCCCGGCCGTTTTCAGCTGATCAACAGAGGACAGGGCTTTGCTGTTATAGTTGATTACGCGCATACTCCGGACGGTCTGGCGCATCTCTTGGATTCGGCCCGTCAGATTACCCCTAACGGAGGCGAGCTGACAGTCGTCTTCGGATGCGGCGGAGACCGCGACAAGGGCAAGCGCCCCCTGATGGGAAGGATCGCCGTCAATAAGGCGGACAAAGTTTTTATCAGCAACGATAATCCCCGCAGCGAGAATCCGGAAGATATCGTCGGAGATATTCTCAACGGCATTCCTTTTGAAATGATGGAGCGGGTGGAGATTATCTACGATCGGGCCGAAGCCATTAAGAAGGCTGTCAGTACCGCTAAAGTTTTTGATACTGTGGTCATCGCCGGCAAAGGACATGAGACCTATCAGAAATTCAGCGATCATACGGTCCACTTTGACGACGCGGAGAAGGCTGCCGCCGCTCTGTCGGAAATGAAATGCTCCAAAACGGTCAACGCCATGCATAAGGTGCGCTTGGCCATTAAGTTTGACGAATGCGTTTTTGATCTCAGCAAATATCTGCGCAGAGGTAACGGTTAGCTTATGAAATGGATTGCCGGCAGCGTCGCTGCCGTTCTGGGCGCGGAGACCCCCGTCGGGATCGCCGGAGATTTTTGTTTCAGCGGGATCTGCAGCGACAGCCGTAAGATTTTGCCAGGTTCGCTTTTCCTGCCTTTGTGCGGAGAGCGTTTCAACGGCTGTGATTTTGCGGAAGAGGCGCTTAAAAAGGGCGCGGCTGCCGTCGTTTGGCCGAGAGCCGACGCCGGAGAACGTTCGCTTCCGGAAGCCGCGGCCTGCCGCGCTTTTTTTGTCGAGTCCTCCTTAAAAGCCCATTTGGCTCTTTCCCAGGCGAATTTGAAGGCCAGCGGGGCGAGGACTGCCGGCATCACCGGTTCGGTAGGCAAGACCACCACCAAGGATTTGCTGCGTTCGCTCCTGGCCTCAAAATACAAGGTGAAGGCTACGCTGGCCAACCATAACAGCGAAACCGGCCTGGCCGAGATGCTCATGTCTCTGGACCCTTCTTACGATATCGCCATAGCGGAGATGGGAATGCGCGGCTTCGGCCAGGTGGCCGAGCTGGCCAAGATAGTTTCGCCCGAGGTCTCTGTTATTACGACGATAGGCGAATCTCATCTGGAGCTCCTGGGCAGCCGCCGCAATATCGCTCTGGCTAAGGCGGAAATTTTAGATTGGGCGGCTGAAGATTCTGCGGCCGTTCTGCCCGCCGACAGCGATTTCTTTGAGCTTTTATGCGAACATGCCAAGGGCAGGATCGTTTCATTCGGCATAAATAACGAAAAAGCCGATTTCCGCCTGCTCGATACCGAGGTTTCCAAAGCTTTCAGAGAGGCTGAAGAGGGAGTCCGCAGGATCGTTTTCGGCCAGAAGGTCAGATTCGCATCCCCTTCGGGCGAGCATACCGTCTTTCTGCCTCTGCCCGGCCTGCACAACTGCGCCAATTTTTTGGCCGCGGCGGCTGCGGCGGTCTGTCTGGGTATGAGCATTCCCGAAATTGACGCCGCTCTGGCCGGCTGCTCCCTGACGGAAAAGCGTCTGCAGACGGAAATCTTCGCCGACGGAACCGTCATAATCGACGATTCCTACAATGCGGCGCCCGCCTCGGTGAAGGCGGCTCTGCGCTTGCTGCCGGAGCTTAAGGACGTCTGCGGGCGCTCAATTGCGGTTCTGGGCGATATGAAGGAGCTGGGCGAAAACGAGAAGGCCATGCATGCCGAACTGGGCAGGGCCTGTCGGGAATGCGGCGTTGATATTCTGGCCGCGGTGGGCGAGCTGAGCCGCTGTCTCATGCAGAGCGCCGAAGCGGAGGGCATAGCCGCTTTCTGGTGCGCCGACTGGCAGGAAGCGGCCGATAAGGTCTCGGAGCTCATGAAGCCCGGAGACTGCATTCTGATTAAAGCTTCGCATTCTATGGAATTGGATAAAACAGCCGAGGCTCTGCGCCGGGTGTTAAAGCAGAATTAATTTTTAGTAAAGAGGCTGAATATATATGCTGAATTTGCCCTGGAATTTGTTGGGTTTGGCAGTCCTGTCCGGCTTGGGACTGGTTTTGGTCAGTATGCCGATGTTTCTGCGGTGGGCGAAGGGACACGGCTGGGGACAGGAGGTCAGGCAGGAGGGGCCGCAGGCGCATCTCTCAAAAGCCGGGACCCCTACGATGGGCGGCATAGTTTTGATTCTGGCCGGACTGCTGGCAGGTTTCTGGGCGCCTAACTGCTGGGAAGTATGGGTCTTTCGCTTCACGGTTCTGGCCTGCGCCGGCTTAGGCTGCGTCGACGACGCCAGCAAGCTGCTGAAGCATCGGAGCCTGGGCCTTAAGGCCAGACATAAGCTGGCTTTCCTGGGAATTTTAGGCTTAGGACTCTTTGTCTGGCTGTGCCTTACCCGTTCTTCGTTTGCCTTAACGCTGCCTTATTTCGGTGAAGTACACAGCTTCTGGCTGCTGCTCATTGTCACTTTGCTGCTCACTTCGGGAACGGTCAACGCCGTCAATCTTACCGACGGACTGGACGGTCTGGCCGGCGGAACCTGTTTCTCCGCTCTGACGGCTTTTTCGGTAATTGCCGGATGCAGCGGCCATACGGAGCTCTGCGTCGCCGCCGCCGCCATGGCCGGCGCCTGCGTGGGCTTTTTGTGGTTCAATGTCTTTCCTGCCCGGGTCTTTATGGGCGATACCGGCTCTTTAGGATTGGGCGGAGCGCTGGCGGTACTGGCGCTGGCGTCCTCCTGCGAGTTTCTTCTGATTTTTATCGGCGGCGTCTTCGTCATGGAGGCTCTCTCGGTAATTCTGCAGGTCTCTTATTTTAAGCTGACCGGCGGCAAGAGAATCTTCCGCATGAGTCCCATTCACCACCATTTTGAGCTGGGCGGCCTGCACGAGGTGCAGGTGACGGCCCGCTTTATTATCGTTTCTGTGATTTTAGCTTTATTGGGCGTAATGTTTTATCTCGGAGTTTGGCCATGAATTATAAGGATCGCCGTATAGCTATATTGGGAATGGGCAAAAGCGGCCTGGCTTTAGCCGAAGAGCTGAGCCGCCGCGGGGCGAAGGTTTTTGTCAGCGACGCCGGAAGCGCCGAGCAGCTTAAAGAGGCTGCCGCGAGGCTTGAGAAGCTGGGCGCGGATTATGAAACCGGCGGCCATAGCGACAGAGTTCTGGACAATGAAATTATCGTTATCAGCCCGGGAGTATCGGTCCGCCATCCTTTGATTCAAAAGGCGCTGGCCCAGGGAATTAAGGTGCTGGGCGAAGTTGAAATCGCCTGGGACCTTTCCGAAGCCCCCTTCATTGCCGTGACCGGAACCAACGGAAAATCGACGACGGTCACTTTGATAGATCGCATGCTGGGCTCAAAATCGATCCTGGCCGGCAATATCGGCGTCCCTCTGGTTTCCGAAGTAGGCAGAGCTCCGGCCGGCGGCTTTGTGACGGCGGAAATTTCCAGCTTCCAGCTGGAAGCTGTCGATAAATTCAGGCCGCATATCGCAGTATTGACCAACATAACGCCCGATCATCTCGACCGCCATCCCGATCTCGAGGAATACTTCGCGGCCAAGGCCCGCCTCTTCGCCCGCATGCAGAGCTCGGATTTAGCCATTTTCAGCGCCGACGATCCGGAAGCGGCCAGAATGTGCGCTCTGCTGCGCGAGCATAAGCTGCCCGCCTGGCTGCCCGGCTTTGAAGAAGCGCACAATAGAGAAATCCCTCAGATTATGACCTTTTCGGTTAAGGGACCTGTGGAGCGCGGCGCCTGGTACGCTGACGGGACGCTTTGGTACAGAGACGGGGCGGAGCCCGTTCCCGTCGTGAAATGGGAAGGCTTTGCCGGACTGCCCGGACCCCATAATATCGCCAACGCTTTAGCCGCCGCAGCCGCGGCTAAGTATCTGCACGTTGACAACGGTGCGATCAAAGCGGCTTTAGCGGCTCATAAGCCTCTGCACTACCGCATGGAAAAAGTTTGTACGCGCCGCAACGTGCAGTTTGTCAACGATTCCAAGGCCACTAATGTGAGCTCGGTCATAGCCGCCATTGACGCTTATAAGGACGGCTTCCTGGCTCTGATTGCCGGCGGCAAGGACAAGGGCTTCGATTTTGATCCTCTGGGCCGCCATATAGCGGCGCACTGCGATCTTCTGCTGCTTATCGGAGAAGCCGGCGACCGTTTGGAAGCGGCGGTTAAAAAATTCGGCGGCGCCCGCATATACAGAGCCGCCTCACTGAAAGAAGCCGTGGAGATCGGCTATAAGGAAGCCGCCGAAAGAGGCGGAGGCACGGTGCTGCTCTCACCGGCCTGCTCCAGCTTTGATATGTTTAAAAATGCCGAAGAGCGCGGACGGCTGTTCTCGGAATACGCCGAAGGCATTTCCTGATTGTTTGTTCAGATAACCTTGCTGCTGACTGGAGGTGAAGAATGTTTGATTTGAGCAGCTTCAGCGACAATAAGCTGAGATATTGGACTGCGGTTTTGACGACAATTCTATCGCTGCTGGGCCTTTTGGTTCTGCTGTCGTCTTCTATCGGCAAGGAAGCGGATATGCACCGCTCTCTGGCGCCTGCCTTTACTCAGCTGGTAGCCTGGATTTTGGGCATTTCCGCTATGTTCACCTTAGGTTCCTGCGGCAGCATAGCGCGGGTTAGAAGACTTCTGATCTGGCCCTTAACTATCTTTACGATTGTTCTGCTGATTTGGGCAGGCTGGTTTTCAGAGGCGATAAATAATGTGCACCGCTGGATCTCGTTTAGATCGATATCCTTTCAGCCCTCTGAGCTGGGCAAGCTGGCTTTGATATTCCTGTGGGCCGAGTATCTGAGCCGTCATTCATCGAAAGTCGTCAAACTGTCCGATTTCAGCTCTAGGTTCAGGAAGCGCAAGAGCGAACATGCGGAAACGAAACTGAGCTTAGTTAATTTTTTGCTGGATTTGCTGAACGGCATAGTTATCTTTTTTAAACTGTTCTGGGTTCCGCTTATTGTTACGGTCATTTTCGTAGGCCTGTTTGAAAGAGGATCTGATCTGGGAACCACCGTGCTCATGAGCGCTGTGATTTTCTGCATGGTTTTCATGGTGGGCTTTTCCCGCAAGGTTCTGCTGACGATTATGACCTGCGCGTTTCTGATCGTTTTATACACGGTGCTCAGTCTGGACGCAGTTAATATAAGTCAGCTTCATCCCGAAGAAATGCAGAACCATTACCGTAAGGAAAGAATGATCGGCTGGCGTCATACCGATTACGATCCTAAGGGCGTAAATTATCAGATTCGCAACGCTTTGGCGGCAATTTCCAGCGGGGGACTGTTCGGAGTCGGCATTCCTCATTCCCGAAGCAGGTATAACTTTATCCCCGAAATGCACTGCGATTTTATCTACTCCATTTATTCAGAGGAGATGGGGCTGCTGGGAGTCTTAGGGCTGTTCTGCCTGTTTTTTGCCTTTGGCGTCTTTGGTCTGACCATAGCTAACCGCAGTAAAAACGAATTTCTGTCCCTGGCGGCTTTCGGCATTACTACTCAGATTATCTGTCAGCTTTTGTACAATATCTCCGTCGTTACCGGCTTAATGCCCAATAAGGGACTGCCTCTGCCCTTTTTCTCTCACGGCGGCAGTTCTCTGATGATGAGCTTTATTTCGGTAGGTCTTCTCTTAAATATTATTCATCACAGCGAGAGCGCCGAAAAGCATATTGAAGAAAAACAGGTTAAAAAGAAGGGCCCCACGGTCGCGGTCACCTCAGATTCCTCATATGAGAAGCATGAAAGTATTTCCGGCGACGATTCCGGCGACGCCTGGGAAGCCTCGGCCGCTCCCGTAGAAAATACCTCTTCCTACAATGCGCTGCCCAAGCCTATTATTAGCTGCAGCATCATGTCATCCGAGGATTTGCGCATGCTGCGCCGCAGCGGAAAGGCAGGGAAATAGGACGGTTTTTAAAACATAAATTTTACGGCTCGGTACTGGGCAGGTTTTATGATTTTTAAAATGATATATCATATTAGGGCAGCATACCGGAAAGTTTCCGCTTCAGAGGGGTATAATATTTATGGCAAATGAAGAGAATATAAATAAGCAGGAAGCGAAAGGAGCGGCAGGCTCTCCGCTCGCTCTCTCGCCGGGCGTGGCCAGAGCTCTGGCCAAGGCTTTCGGAAATTCCCGCAGCGCTTCTGCGGCTATGGGGAAGCCGGTAGGCGCGGACGTTTCGGGAGAATCCGCGAAGCAGCCGGGCGGCGAAGCTCCCGTAAATAAGATTAACTATATAGCCTCGGCAGGAGGAAGCGCGGCTTTGCGCCGTCCCATACTCGGTCAGCTCAACACCGGAAGCAAGGCGCTTTTGAAGAATGATTTTAAAGTGGCTTTTGCCGGAGGAGGCACGGGCGGTCATTTGTACCCGGCCTTGGCGGTGGCCGACGAGCTGAAGCGCCTGGGAATAACTTCGATGTTTTTCGATTCCGGCCATGGAGTAGGGCGGGATATTGTGCCGCGTCACGGCTACGATCTGCGTACAATTATGGCTCAGGGGCTGGGAGGCGGTATACTTGACAAGATTAAGGCCTGCTTTAAGATGGCCTGCGGCTTTGTGCAGAGCATATTTATTCTCAGGCAGTTCGCTCCCAGAGTAGTCGTGGCTTCCGGCGGCTATGTCAGCGTGCCTGCAGCTCTGGCCGGCGCCGTGCTGGGAATTCCGATCGTCATCATGGAGCAGAATGCCTTTGCCGGCAAGGCGGTTAAGCTGCTTGCCAATTTTGCCAGCTGCATCTGTGTAAGCATGCCGGGACGCTATGCCGGTCTGCCGGAAAAGAAGCTCGTTTTTACCGGCAATCCTGTGAGATCGGCCATCGTAAATGCCGATAAAGGACAGGCTATGAAAAAGCTCGGTATAAAGCCCGGGCAGTTCTGCGCGGTGGTAATGGGCGGCAGTCAGGGCGCCAAGGCCTTGAACGAGGCGGTACTGAAGCTTATTCCTCAGTTGACCGACAGAGAAATGACGCTCATTCATCTGACCGGCGAAAGCAATTTCGCAGAGGTCTCCTCCCGCAGCATTGAGCTGGTAAAGGACGGACGGCTTGATTACAGAGCTATGGCCTACTGCGACGATATGGCTTCTCTGTATGCCGCGGCCAATTTAGTCGTCTGCAGGGCCGGAGCCACTACGCTGGCTGAAATAACGGCCAAAGGGCTGCCTTCTATACTGGTTCCTTATCCGCATGCGGCGGAAAATCATCAGGAGGCTAATGCCAGAATTCTGGAAAGCAAGGGCGCTGCGATAGTAATTCTGGATAAGGACGTTGAAAAGGAACTGCCCGCGGCGCTGCTGCCGCTGCTCAGCGACGAGATGCGTCTGCGCAGAATGGGAGCGGCTTCCCGAACTTTGGGATGTCCGGAGGCGGCTAAGTCGGTAGCTAAGCAGATTTTGGCGGCGGGCAAATAGTTTAATGCTATATTGCTTCCGATATTTGTCCAGATAAACGGGCTTCGGAAGAATACAGCCTGCGGAAAGCGGCGATGAGGATAATTATGCTGTTTTTTTTCAGCATATTTATCTGAAAATATGGTATAGTTTCATTTAAACCGATTCAGCCTGCCGAGCGGCAGCTCCGGCGGAACGAGCGTATACTGAAATGTTAGAATCGTTAGGTAAGGGATATGTTGGACTTTAAGCACGTACATTTTGTGGGGGTGGGAGGAATTGGCATGAGTGGACTGGCTCGTGTGCTGCTGCAAATGGGATATCGTGTTTCTGGTTCGGATCTGTCTGCTACTCATATAACCGAAGAGCTTAAAAAACTGGGAGCAGAGATATTTTACAGTCATAAAAAAGAAAATCTGCCCGAAGGCGCAGATGCGGTGGTGGCTTCTTCGGCTATCCCCGACCATAATCCTGAAATTGCCGAGGCCCGTAGGCGCGGTCTGGATATTATGGCCCGCGGCCATCTCCTGAGTCTGCTGATGAATCCCCAAAAGGGCGTGGCTATAGCGGGAACTCACGGCAAGACTACGACCTCGGCGATGGTTTCCCACATCTTAAAATGTGCGGCTTTCGATCCTACCTTTATCGTCGGCGGCGTTTTAAAGGCAATAGGCACTAACGCCAAGCTGGGCGGCAGCGATTATTTAGTGGCCGAGGCCGACGAATCCGACGCCTCCTTTGTTGAGCTTCACCCCTTTGCCGCGGTTGTTACCAGCATAGACGGCGACGTCAATCTGAGCTCGGGGGCTTTTAACGACTGTCATAACGATTACGCTGAGGTCCTCACGAAGATCCGCCGGCTCTTCCTGCAGTTTATCAACGGCGTGAAGCCGGACGGCTTTGCGGTGCTCTGCGGAGATCATGAAGGCGTGCGCGCGGTGCTGCCGGAAGTTAAGAGCCGCTTCTGTACTTACGGCCTGAGCGAGCACAACGACGTAAGAGCCGTCGGAATCGAATATGCCGATTATAAGTCGTCCTTTACTGTGGTTAAGGACGGCGCCGAGCTGGGACGGGTGCAGCTGCCTATGCCCGGCAGTCACAATGTTCAGAACGCTTTGGCCGCTATTGCCATAAGCCTGGGGCTGGGGATTCCCTTTGCGTCCGCGGCAGACGCTCTGGGCGCCTTCAGCGGCGTGGGCAGACGCTTCGATGTAGTCAGCCGCTCTAAGGATATAATTATAGTTGACGATTATGCCCATAACCCGGAAAAGATTAAGGCCGCTTTAAATTCGGCGCATACCGGAGGAGCCAAAAGAGTGATTGCCGTCTTCCAGCCTCACCGCTTCTCCCGCACCGAGTTTCTGCTGGATCAGTTCCCTTTAGTCTTTTCGGACGCCGATATTTTATTGGTGACAGATATTTATTCCGCCGGCGAGGAGCCTATAGAAGGGGTCACCTCGGAAAAACTGGTGGAAAAAATTATGAATTTGGATTCGCATCCTGAGCGCGTGGCCTATGTGCCTGACGCCGACGGTATTGTGGATTTTGTCGGCAAAGAGTGTAAAGCCGGAGATTTGGTGATCTTTTTAGGAGCGGGCGACATCTGCAAATGCGCGCGCCGCTGCGCCGAAATGCTCAGGGACTGACCGGCAGACGTATCTTTAATTTTAACGGCTTGCGATAGGTGAAACTGTGTTATTGAAGTTTAAGCGTATGATAATCCGCAGGGTTTTTCTGCTGCTGCTGTTGATCGCTTCGCAATACATATTTTTTTCTTCCGTCGTTTTTAAAATTGAGGATATCGTCGTCGAGGGCTGCGAGATTTCCGACCCCCGGCAGATTGTGGACTGCTGTCAATTTCATGTCGGAGATTCTTATTGGTTTGACCGGCTGTTTTTCGATGAATCTCTGCTGCCTGACAATTCGACTTTTAAATCTCTGGACGTCAGCCTGAGCCGCGGCGGCAAGGCGGTCGTCACGGTCGAGGACAAGGTTCCCGTCGTCTGCGTTTGGCTCGACAGCGCCAAGAAATGGTATCTGGCCGACGCCGACGGCGATATTTTGTGCCCTAAGCGCAGCTTTGACAAATACCCCTGTTTGAAGCTCGGCTATACTTTAACGGCTCTGGGCAGCGTCAACAAGGGCGTTATCGCATCGGTTCTTGATTTAGAGCCTAAGATAAAAAAAGTGACCGGCGGAGATTCTCTTTTCTATTCTGTCGATCAGTGCCAGAATTTTACGGTTTATGTTAATTTTTTAAACAGAGAGACAGAAATTCTGCTCGGCAATACCGGTTCCGCCGAGCCTAAGCTGAAGGTTCTGGGCGTCATTTTAAAGACCATGCGCAGCAAGGGCAGGAAGCTCAATTCTGTCGACGTGCGTTTTCGGCTTCCCGGCGTCATTGCATACAATCCCAACGCTCCCTTAGGCAGTCCGCAGAATCCCAAGGTCAGCAAGCATAAGCCCGAAAGCGTTATAGCAGAGCGGGAGAAAACTTCCGAAAGAGGCGGAAAGGCTTCTGCTCAAACAGCTCAAACGGAAAAAGCCGTTAAAGCCGCCGAGCCTGCCGCTCTGGCCGATAAGACCGGCGCGCCTCGGCCGGAGACCGGAAGCGAGGCAGCGAAGGCTGAGGCCGGCCATATTGCCGATAGCTCCGAATCCGCCGAAAAGGAGCTGAAGATTGCCGACAGCTTTGCCGACGGAGCCTCTGCCGGCGGCTTTAAAGCCGAGGATCTCCGCCGTCAGTCCGATACGAACGCCGCCGAGCCTGTCAAAGAGAAGCCTTCTGCGCTTGCCGCAGCCGCGGCGCCTGCTGAGAAAGATAGCGAAGCGCTCCAGCCTGCCGCGCCTGCGGTTAAAGCCTCCGAGGCAGGGGCGCCTAAGCCTGTTTTAGATCCTGCGCCGCACGTAAAGAGCGCCGGCTCGGCGGCCGCTCCCTCCCGCGCTGAGACGGTCTTCTCCGCCGATAACGATTTTTCGCCGATCCCCGAAGCTTTTTTGCCTGACGAATAATATGTTTTATGTCAGTTTATCTTTAAGGAGATAATTATGAGAATCTATTCTGCTATTCAGCCTACCGGCAGCATCCATCTGGGCAATTATGTCGGCGCTATCATGAATTGGGTAAAAATGCAGGAGGAAGGCGAATGCATTTACGGCATCGCCAACTATCACGCTTTGACGGCTATAAAGGAGCCCAAAAAGCTGGAAGAGCGCGTTTTTGAAGCGGCCCTGGACCTTCTGGCCTGCGGCCTGGACCCGGAAAAGTGCTCTCTGTTCGTGCAGTCGCACGTCCCTGAGGTGACGGAACTTACCTGGATTCTGAGCTGCTGCGCGCCCATGGGCGAGCTCAACCGCATGACTCAGTATAAAGATAAGAGCGCTCATATGGAGATAGTCAACGCGGGTTTATTTACCTATCCGGTTTTAATGGCCGCCGATATTCTGCTCTTTAAGGCGGACACCGTTCCCGTGGGCGAGGATCAGCTCCAGCATCTGGAGGTGGCCCGCGTCTTTGCCCGCCGCTTCAATTTAATGTTCGGCGAGGTCTTCCCCGAGCCTAAGCCCCGTCTGACTAAGGCCACCCGCTTAATGGCCCTCAACGATCCGACTAAGAAGATGTCTAAATCGGTTGAAGGCTCGGCCATAATGCTCAGCGATCCCGATTCGGTTATCTTGAAGCATGTCAAGCGCGCCGTTACCGACGCCGGTCCCGGCGCTGCCCAGGATCAGATGAGCCCGGGAGTGGCCAACATGTTTACGTTGCTTAAGGTCTTTTCCGCGCCTGAAACGGTTAAGTATTTTGAAGAGCAGTATGCCTCCGGTTCTCTGCGCTATAAAGAGCTGAAAGACGCTTTAGGACGCGATTTGGTCGCGGCTCTGGCCCCGATACGCGAACGCAGGAGCGAACTGGCTGCCAAGCCTGAGCGCATCAGAGAAATTCTGCACGAATCGGCCCGCCGCCTGCGCGTCATTGCCAGGCAGACTATCGCCGAAGTCCGCGAAGCTGCCGGTCTGGGAGTTACTCCGGAGTTTTAAGCGCTGTAAATTCCGGATGCAAACGAGCCGCCCGAATTTAGGCGGCTTTTTTTGTCCTTTTAAGCAATGTCATTAAGTTAAGGCTATAATTTGCAAAAAAAGGCTCAAGAGCATTTCTGCATTATGCTTGAGATTGTGTCCCTTGTCATTGAGAGCGCAGCGAAGAATCTGTCAAGCATGTTCTGCGTGTTTTGGCTGTGCCGGTTTTCTTTTGCACTTCGCTCCGCGGCTGCGCTGCGCTTCGGACGCTCGCTTCAGCGCAAAAGAAAACCTGTGCAAAGCGTGTCTGCTTAAAGCGTGTTTTTGCTTATCTTACTGGCGGTATATCGTCCCGCGCCTTTTTCCATGCCGTCCTGCGCCTTTTCCCGCTGTTATTGAGAGCGCAGCGAAGAATCTGTCAAGCATGTTCTGTGTGTTTTCGCTGTGTCGGTTTTCTTTTGCACTTCGCTCCGCGACTGCGCTGCGCTTCGGACGCTCGCTTCAGCGCAAAAGAAAACCTGTGCAAAGCATGTCTGCTTAAAGCGTGTTTTTGCTTAACTTACCGACAGTGCGGCGCAGGGAGAACGGCCTTTAATAAATATAGTCCGCTTCAGCAAAGAAATTCTGTTTTTACGGAGAATTCAGCTTTAATTTATAACATCCCGGAAGAGGCTTGATATTTTGGCTTTATATATTCTTTGGCTGGCGGCTGCGGCTGCCGCCGTATGCTATTCATGGTGGTCCTACCGGCTTTTGTCGGCCCGCGACGCTTATCAGCGGAGTTTGCTGGCTATTCAGGAAGCCCCGCTGGTTACGGACGATTTCAACAGTCAGTCTCAGCTGCTCTGTCAGGCCTGCATAGATGAAACTGCAGCTTCGGGCTGCGCTCTTTATCTGCAGCCCGGTTTTGAGGAAACCGGCTTCCGGCGGGCGGCGCAGGCAGGGATCTCTGCCGAAGAGACAGGTACGGGGGCGGTAAAGGATCTGCTTACCAACGCCTGGCAGAGCGGTGAAGTTTCGGAGCTGAGCTTGGGAGGACGCTATTTGGCGGCGGTTCCGGTTTGGCACGGCCATAACGGCGGCGGAGCGCTTATCGCTTCTTTTATCGGCAAAAAGCCCGGCGAGACCGAAATTTCGCTTTTAAAATCGGCGGCAACCGTAGCTTCGATCATGGCGCCGCGCTTTATGCGCGAGAGCGCTTTGGATAAAGCGCATGAGGAAATTCAGCTCCTCAAGGGCGAAGTAGCTCAGGAGAGCTATCTGGCCGGCGTGGGCCGTCTGGCCGCCGGAGTAGCTCACGAGCTGAGCCAGCCTCTGACTGCGGTTCTGACCATGGTCGGCAGCCTCTCCCGTTCCTCTCAGGACCCGGTAAGTTCCAGGCGTCTGCGCATTATCCAGGAAGCGGTGCAGAAGTGCAAGGGCATCATCGAAAAGCTGGTGGTCTATTCCAAAAATACGCTGGAAAAGGAGAACGACGTAACTTTTTCCCGTTTTGTCAGGGCCTATACCGATATGAATCAGGTAGTGGCCGACAGTTTGGAACTGCTGCGCGACAATTTTGCCGACAATAAGATTACGCCCATGGTCAAGTACGGAGAGCTGCCTAAGCTCAGAGCCAATTCCACGCAATGGTCGCAGGCTTTAGCCAACATTCTGGCCTTTCTGCGCGACTGTCTGCTGCGCGGAAAGAGTCCCAACCCGGCCATTCAGGTAGCTACTTCCTTCCTTAACGATAAAATAAGGGTGACTCTGGCGGTCAACAGCTTTTATATCTCAGAAGAGGAACTCTCGAAAATTTTCGATCCTTTCTTTATCAATTCCCATCCCGATATGAAGAGCTGTATCGGGCTGACCCTGGTGCGCGAGGTCGTCAGTAAGCACAACGGATCGATTGAGGCAAAAGTCGACGCCAGCCGGGGCATGATTATTGTAATCAGTATTCCGGTAGAAGAAGCGGAGTAAAAAGTGGATCAGAATAAAATCATTATTGACGGATCTGCGACCGTAGCTGTCAGGGCGGATCAAAGCGCTGAAGCCGGGAAAGGGGCCGCCGAAGTTCGGGACGGTCAGAGAGAGAACTCTCAGGGGAGCGCGCCTATCGGTATCGGTTCGGTACTGCAGGGGCGCTATAAGATTATCGACACCTTGGGCAAGGGCGGCTTCGGCTCGGTCTATAAGGTAAGCGACCTGCGCCTGCCCGGTAAATTCTGGGCGCTTAAGGAACTGCAGTTTGCCGATGAATCTCAGAAAGACGAGGCTAAGCGCAGCTTTGAGCGGGAGGCGCGCCTGCTGTCTTCCCTTATTCACAGTTCTCTGCCGGTTATTATCGATTATTTCAGCGAAGATAACCGAACCTATATTTTAATGGAGGAGATCGAAGGGGTAAACCTGGCTCAGTGGGTGGAAAAGAGCGGAGCTCCCAAGGAGTTTACCGTCATGCAGTGGGCCTTGGAGATCGCTAAGGTTTTGGAGTTCCTCCACGGTCAGGAGCCGCCGATCATTTTCCGGGATTTGAAGCCGGAAAACGTCATGATTAACCACGACGGCCATATAAAGCTTATAGATTTCGGACTGGCCCGCTTCTTTGAAGAAAAGAAGCAGAGAGATACCGCGGCGGTGGGTTCGGTGGGCTATTCGGCTCCCGAAGTATGGGAGGACAAGCAGCAGACCGACGCCAGAACGGACATTTATTCCTTCGGAGCGACTCTCTACTTTCTGCTGACCGGCAAGCCGCCTTCACCCGTTTACGGCAGGCACGATCTGCGCCCTTACGGAAATATCAATCCGAAATTTGCGGATATTGTCCTCAAGTGCATGCAGATCAAGCCGGAAGATCGCTACCAGGATATGGGGAGCATCATCAAAGAGCTGCTGGTAATTATGGCCTCTTCCGTCGATGAGGAGATGCGGGCGGCTCTGCAGACCGAAGCCTTCTACCGCAACGCCTCTCAGAGTATTTCCAAGCTGCACAGCGCGGTCAGGGCTGAACCTAAACCGGCTGCCAGACAAGCGATCGTTTTGCCTGTAAGGGCCTCTAAAACGCCGAAATGGTCGCTGGCCGTTCTGCTGATAGTGACAGCTTTGTTCATTATCGGAGCCGTGAAAGGGTATCAGTCTAATAACTTTGTGACCATCTGGGAATTTGACACGCCCTACGAGCTGGTCAACGAGGATAAAGAAGAGGCCAGAGCCTATATCAGCAGCAAGGATTGGCCCAAAGCGATCTACTGCCTGGACAGAGCCGTCACCAGGCATCCCAGCGACGCCGAGGCCCATATTATGCGCTCCAACGTCTCCGTCTTTACCGCCGATCGCAAGTATTTCCGAGTTCCGGTGCTGCTGGCCACTTCCGGCGTAAACGCCCCGGAATCATACCGTCTGCTGTACGGAATCGCCATGGCTCAGGAAGAGTTCAACAAGAGCGGCGGCGACAAGAACGGCCGTCACGCGGTTATAGATATTTTCAACGATAAGTCGAGCATGGAGACTACGGCTCAGATGGCCCGCCAGATCGTTGACGACAAAGACTATTCCGTTATAATAGGCCCCTTCAGCTCGCAGTTCTCTCTGGCTCTGAGTCCCTTCTTCAACGCCAGGGAAATGCCGATTTTGACGCCGGTGGTTTCGGCGCCGGACATCTGGAATCAGGGCGAATACATTTTCACCGCTTCCGATACCAATAAGGCCCGCTGCCGGATTATTGCTCAGTATCTGCTGCAGAACAATCTGCGCAGCGTAGCGGTTGTGGTAGATCAGGACAGTATTCTTTCGGTCAACGTCGCCGATTATTTTAAGCAGAGTTTTACGGAAGGCGGGGGCAAGATCGCCTGCGACTTATCCTTTGTAAATGTTAAATTCGATAAAGTTATAGATTCTATAGAAGCGTCCCAGGCCGACTGCGTATTTTTCTCCGATTACAGAGGAACGCCCCTGGCCATGTTCTCCAAGGAGCTGCGCCGCCGCGGCGTCAACGTCCCCATTGCCAGCCAGGTCGCCCCTTTTACCAAGGACCTTCTGGCGGTCGGCGGCAAGAGCGTGGAGGGTTTAATCCTCTCGGGCTATTTTCACCGCGACAGTCAGGCGCCCAAAACCAAGGATTATGTGGCTCGTTTCCGCCGCCTCTTCGGCGGACTTTCTCCCTCGCATCTGGACGCCAGCGCCTATGACGCTGCGGAAATAGTCCTTTCCGCTTACAAAAAAGGCGTTGATACGCGCAAGGGAATGCGCGATTATCTGGCCTCCATAGGCACGAAGGCAGACAGCTCCTCTTGCTGGGAGGGCGCCACGGGGCGCTTTTCGCTGGCCGAATGTCTGGATATGCGCGATATCTATTTAATCCAAGTGCATAACGGCAATTACGATATAATCAAGGTTTTCAAAAAGGGAGAAAACTAATTTGACGGATGAAAGCGAAAAATGGGAAATACTCTGGTATGTGAGCGGCCAGGATGTTTATGACGGGAGGGAAGCCTGGCGGGAGCCTCTTTCGGGAACGAGAGAAGATGTGCGGAAATATGCTCAGCAGCAGCTGAGGCTTCTCGGTTATCACAGCTTTGAACTGGTTCGGATAAAAAAATAAAGCTGCGGTCCGCGGGGGGCGGGCGGCAGCTTTTTTGTTGTCGGAAAGCGCAGATATAATCGGCTTTAGTTTTGCTGGCGCTTGATTATGAGCTCAGCCAGAGCGGCGGCTCTTTCGGTGGAAAGTTCCTCGACGCTGAGCAGATTGAGGAACTCGTCCTGCCAGATCAGGTTGGTCTCTTCAATTTGACTGACCAGATCGCCGTAGCGGTTGGTGAGGTTCTTGATGACGTCCAGGCGCTGGTTCAGAGGGAGCTCCTCCTTAAAACGCAGGTGGAGCAGAACCAGATAATCGACGCGGCCGCCGGAGATAATGGGAATAATCAAGATGGGCCGGTTGTCGTTGCGTCCGTGGCCTACATAGGAGCGCCGGTTAGCGGCGACCCACTGCTTGGTGCCGACCAGAGGTATTTCCGTTTCCGAGCGGGAGCGCAGGTTTTTAGCCAGTCCGTGCTTTTGCAGAACTTTGATCTTTGTAAAGTCCGCTACCTCGTTCAAGGCGCTGAATCCGTAAATACCGTAAACGGTAATGCCCAGCGCCTGTTCCACGGCTATATTTAAGGCCTTGAGCATGGGCAGATCGCGGTAGGGGAGATCTTCGGCGCTCAGATCCACCTTGCCGAGGGCCTCAAATATCGGTCCGGATATGCTCTCGGCAGAGCGCGAGATGCCTACGGTAATGGTCTTGGCCTGGTGCTTAATGGCGTCGATGGGGCGTGAAAGCTCCTGGATGCCCTGGGAAAGGCAGACCACCATGGTTTCGATAAGATCGTTGCCCTTAAAGTCGTGGGCGAACTGGCGCAGCGATCTGGCGCCGCTGAAATACTGGAACATTAAGGAGAGCCTGACCGCCGAATCTACCGACAGCGAGCTGTTGAAGCGCCCCTCTTTGAGATCGTCCTGGAAGGTTTTGCCTATGTTGAGCAGACGTCTTATGCCGGCCTGAGTCCAGACCGAGCCTTCTGAAGAACTGAGGTGCTGGATGGCCATAGCGCGGCCGGCCTTAAGCAGATTGGCGCCGTCGTTGATGGCCAGGGCGCAGTAATAGCCCCAGAGGTGGCCTACTACCGTGTTGAGCAGGACCGAGGCGTTGGCGGAGGCGTCGGGGACGTAAATGACGCCGGCCGCGTATTTCTCGAATTCGCGGAAGCTTTCTGAGGAGATGACGATGGGTATGGATTTGTGGCTTTTGAAGATGGCCACTTCCTTGACGGAGTCCTGGAGGGCCATGCCCGGCAGTCCGGCGGTGCAGATCAGGGTCAGAGGCTCGGAGGAGAGATCGATATGCTTTTTGTCCTCGATATAATCGGTGGCGATGGATTTGTAGCAAAGCTCGCTGAGCTTGATGCGGATCTCTTCGGCGGCGGCCCTGGTGCTGCCGCTGCCTACGACCGCCCAGTCGCGCCGGGTAGTGGCATATTGGCGGGCCAGCTTCTCGACCTGCTGGCGTTTATCCAGAAGCACGGCGATTTTTTTGGGCAGATCGACCATCTCCTGGAGTTCGCGCCTGATATCCTCCTTTTCCATCGTTCCCATAAGGTTGGCTATGTAAAGTCCCAGCAGATAGCCGGCGATGACCTGGCTGTAGAAGGCCTTTGTGGAAGCCACCGACATCTCTATATCCCGGCCGTCGCTGGTATACATCACTCCGTCGACTTTATAGGTCAAATCGGAATTGCGCCGATTGACGATGGCGATAACCGTAGCTTTATTGGCGCGGACCATATCGACGGTGCGGTTGGTGTCGGTGGTGGTGCCGGACTGGGAGACGGCGATAATCAAAGTCTGGCTCATATCGTCTTCCATGGCATAGCCGGAAAGCTCGGTGGCTTTAATGGCTCTCACTTCAATAGCCGACCCTTTCAGGGCTCTCTGCATCATGGAGGCTATGGCGTTGCCGGCGACCGCCGCCGTGCCCTGACCGATTAAGAGGATTCGCTGGATTTTGCGCTCGGCAAATTGAGCTCTGAGTTCGGGAGGAAATACCTCGGGACCTAAATTGATTGAAGCCTCCTCTTTAAAATCGGAGGGTATGTAATACTTGCCCTGCAGAGTTTTGCTTATGGAGTTGGGAGCGTCGAAGATTTCCTTCAGCAGGAAGTGGCTGTGCTGACCGCGGTTAATGTCGCGGGTGGTGATTTCCGCTTTCCTGATATTCTCTTCGGCAAGAGGCAGAGGAGCTCCGTCTGCGGAGAAGGCCCGGATGCCGTCCAGGCCGGTTTTATTTTGGTCGATGATAAAGATCTGACCTAAGCCGGCGGGATCTCCCGGATTGCATTCATAGGTTCCGTCCAGGCGCAGATAGCGGTTAGTCTGTTCAACCAGGCCGTACATTTCCGAGGCGAAGATATAGCCGTGCCTGCAGAGGCCCACAAAGAGGGACTGTCCGCTGCCCTTCAGAGCCAGATAAGTGAGGTTGGGCTGAAGACTGGAGCTCAGGCAGATTGAAACCGAACCTTCGAATTTCCGGACCGATTTAAAGAAGGCCTCCTGAAGAGAGCCGCTCCGGCGGTAATAATAATCGACGAGTACGGGTATGCTTTTGGCGTCGGTGGTGATATGCGCCGAGACGCCGCTGCCTGCGTCTTCTTTGATTTTCGCCAGAATAGCCTGGAAATTGTCTATGTCGCCGTTCAAGGCCGCCGATATCCAATAGCTGTTAGGAAGGGCGTCTTCAAGCTGTTCGTCTACGGGATGGCAGTTTGGCAGACTGATGACGCCGTTTGAGGCCCAGCGGGTGTGCGACCAGATGTTTGTCTGAATATTCGGCTGCTCCAAAGCCAGCCAGAGCAGGCGGTCGGCCTTGATATACTGACGGATGGCTGCGGCGTTGTCGCCCAGAGCGCCTACTTCCTGGGAAACCTTATAGACGAACATGAGCCCGGGAGCGGCGCTTTCGCTGTCTATGCGGATGCTGAGATTGCTCAGATCCCTGATCTGAGAGCGCTCCTGCAGCTCTTCGAGGCGTTCTGCGCTTTGCAGACGCCGCTTAAACGTTTCATAAGCTTCGGCGCTTTCAAAGGCGACGGCCACGCTTATGCCCAGGCTGTCGCGTCCGCGTACTTCCAGGCGGTCGATATTGTTGATGACTGCGGTGATCTTCCAGGCGTTAAGATTGGGAGATTGCTGCAGATCCTCGGGGACGATCAGCTTCACTCTGTCCAGATTGGCCAGGAAATCCTGTTTGATCAGCCAGGCCGCGTCGCGCAGACGTATCCACAGCGCGTTCCATTTCTCAATCAGGTTGGTGGCCAGAGGAGGATTGCCGTGCAGCAGCCTGTTTTGGGTATCCTGTTCATATTTCAGGATACTGTCGGCATATTCAGTAAGTTTTGCCGCCAGCGAGCCGTCGCTCCACACGGCGGCAAAGGCGGCGTATTCGCGCAGGAAGGAGAGCTTCAGCTCCAGCTCTTCCATGAGCTGCTCCGGCGGATTGGCCGGATCTGCGGGTTCGGATACCAGCTTGGAGATAAGTCCGGCCAGAGGCTCCAAATCTATATGGGGAAGAGAATCGGAATATTGATAAAGGATTCCTGTAATACCGCACACGGCAGCGTTTCCTCCGAAGGCTCAGTTAAAATCTGTATTGTCTTTCTTGAAAAAAAAGTCAGCAAGCTCAACTCAAATGGACTGTGCTGACTGTTACGGTATGATCTAATTATAAACGGTTAGCGGCGGGGCTCGCCGTCGCCCTCGCGCTGCGTGCGCCTGTATTCGCGCCGCTTCAGATAAACGGCATAGCGCATGACGGCCAGACGGTCTTCACGGCTGGCGTCGTCCGAATACTCGATCTCGCAGAGATGTTTTTTGTTGGAGGAGGGATCGGGACGGGCGCTTATTGAGCGGCCTTTGAAGGAATAAACGGGAGCGCCGGGGATCTGTATCTCGATATGCAGATCGGTCCCTTGGGGAATAGGAATATTGCAGCTCAGCACTATGCTGTTGAAGCCGATGGAATGGGTGCGGGCCGACTGGCTGTGGGCCAGCTTCATAGCCCTGTATTCCACGTTTACGGGAGCTTCGATGCTGCCGTTTTCAAATTTAGGCACGTCTTCGCTCTGAACATCCGTAGCGTTGGCAATGTCAAATTCGCGCTCTCCCGCGTCAGTAACCGTGGTATTGAAATAATACAGCTTGCTTTCTTCAGGATCGAGCACCGTGACGGTGATAGCCTGACCGGTTTCCATTTTGACGGGTCTGCGTTCCGTTCCGGGACTTTTTAAAATAATTTCCTTGCGCCTGACGTCCAGGACCGTGGTAAAATAAGTTTTAAAGGTCTCGTCAGAGAAGAACTCGATTTCTACTTCCTGTTTAGCTTTAATTTTGAGAGCAGGCTTTTTGCTTTTAAAAAAGTCAAAAAACATTACTAATCCTCCTGCATTTTACGGATTCGCTTTAATATAATATCTTATCATTCTTAACTACAGATGTTCAAATATAATTCTGCCTGCAGTTATGCGGCTCCTGCGCTTAATTTGTTAGCGTTTCATTTGTTGCCGGGAGGTTTTTTAAGAGAATTTGCATATTGTTTTTTCTGCGCCCTATCTGTACTTTATGCGCTTATTTTTGTATAATGAAAGGAAGCGGTCTTTGCTGCCGCCGTACCTTGCGCGCCGGAGCGCGCAAAAATGATCTAAGGATAAAAAAATGGCCGTTTATAAGGAAGAGTATCTGCAGAAATATTTTGACAATTTCGAGTTCTTTGAACCGCAGTGCCGCGATAAGCGTTTGCGAGAGATCAATATGCGCGGAAAACGCTGTCTGGGCTGCCCCGGTTTTGAAAAGTGTCAGACTTTTCCGGATTTTTGGTTAAAAGGCAAAGAATTGAGGCAGGAGGTCAATGACAGAATGTAGGGTCGCGTATCCGATATTCTGTTGAAATCTGTATCCATGCGCGTAGAAAAACATAGCTTTTACAGCGGAGCTTTAGGCGGGAACATGCCGGTGGCTATATACGGTCATTGGGGAGTTCCGCTTCTTTATTTCCCTACCGCTTCCGCCGATTTTGAGGAATTGGAGCGCTTCGGCATGATCGATGCGCTGGCGGAGCATATCGATCGCGGACGCATCAAGATCATCTCCATCAACAGCATCAACGATTTGAGCTGGGACAATCCCAACATCTCTCCCGGAGAGCGCGCCTGGCGTCAGGAACTTTATGATCGCTATATTATAGATGAACTCGTGCCTTTTATCTTCAACAACTGCGGCGGCAAGCTTCCTTTAGCTACGGCGGGAGCCAGCTTCGGCGCTTATCATGCCATAAACACTATGTTCAGGCATCATGAAATATTCCGCTGGTGCATCGGCATGAGCGGCATCTATAATATGAGCTGCTTCTTAGACGGTTATTTTGACGACAGATGCTATTATCACAATCCTGTAAGCTATGTCTCTAATTTATACGATCCGTCAATCCGCCGTTCTTTAGAGGGCTGCAGCATCAACATCGTCTGCGGTCAGGGCGCATGGGAGAGGGTCCATTATACCGTTGAGATGCATGAAGCTATGAATCGGGCCGGCATAAAGCACAATTTTGAGCTTTGGGGCCACGATGTCTCTCACGACTGGCCCTGGTGGAAGATTCAGATGAACGTCTTTGTTCCGCGTCTGTTTCCTTTAACCTAAACGTATGAAGTCTGTACTTTCCGGAGTAGAGTCGGCAGAACAGGCTGAGCCTGTAGAGCGCGAGCTCAAATTTAAGCTCGGTAAAGAGGCCTGGCAGAGGCTGCGCAGTTTATGCGGCGGCAAGGCCGAGCCCCGGGTTTTAGAACAGACGAATATTTATTTTGACAGTTACGACGCTTATTTTGCCTGTCGGCGCAGTATGCTGCGCCTGCGGCGGGAAAATGGGCGTTATTTTTTTGTCTATAAGAGAGGCCTGAACCTGCAGGCCGGCTATTTCCAGGCCGTGGAAATTGAGGAGGAAGTCGGCGAATCGGCGGCTGCGGAGCTCAGGTGCGGCCGCATAGGCGAACTGGCTACGACGCGGGTATGGCGGCAGGCTGTCGAGGACGGCTTCCGCGGAGAACTGCAGGCCGTCGGTTCGGTGCGCAATGTCAGAGAGGTGTGGCCGATAAGTGTTTTCGGGCTGGACGGCGGCGAAAAGCTGGAACTCGACCATACGGAATTTGCCGACGGCGATGAATACGAGCTGGAAATAGAAACCGTCCGCCCTGAATACATAAAGGGAAAACTGTCGGCGGAGCTGGGACTGGCTTCCCCGGATTGTCAGGAACAGAAGCGCACGAAATATGAGCGCTTTCTGCGCCGGCAGGCGGCGGAAAAACCGGTTATTTCCTGCGTTATGCCGGTCTATAACTGTCTGAGGACCTTGAAAAATGCCGCCGCTTCGATTCAGAAGCAGACCTTTCCGCTCTGGGAGCTGATCGCCGTCGACGACGGTTCCGACGACGGTTCCGCCGATTATATCGCCGAGCTGGCCGCTTCAGATAAACGAATCCGCCTTGTCAGGGTCGAGCACGGCGGCATAACGGCGGCTTTAAACGAAGGGCTGAAGCATTGCCGGGCGCCCTTTATCGCCCGCATGGACGGGGACGATATTTCCCATCCCGAACGCTTCCGCAGGCAGCTGCTTTTTCTGCAGGAACACGGCGACGTCGGCGCCGCGGGCTGCAGAGTGCATATATTTCCGCGGGCGGGCCTGACCGACGGCATGAGGCGCTATGAGCGCTGGCTCAATAAGGCCTGCAATCCGGAGATTCTGCAGCGGGATATTTTTGTTGAAAGCCCTCTGGTGCATCCTTCCGTCATGCTGCGGGCGGAAGCTCTGAAGAAGGTCGGTCATTATGCGGACGGCCCCTGGCCGGAAGATTATCAGCTTTGGTTCCGCTTCTGGATACAGGGCGTAAAAATGGCTAAGCTTGAGGATACTCTCTTTTATTGGCGCGATACTCCCCAAAGACTGACGCGCTGCGACGTCCGCTGCGGCCATGAGGCTCTGCGGGAGCTTAAGGTCTCGATGTTTCTGTCTTCCTACTGGGGAAAAGCGGACGGGAGCAGGTATGCGGTCCCCGCTCATAAGCGGCGTCTGATCGTTTGGGGGGCCGGGCCGAACGGTAAGGCTCTGGTAAAAAGCCTGCGCAGTCACGGCGTTGCTCCCGATTATTTTACCGATATCCTGGAAGCCCGGCACGGGCAGACCATCTGCGGCCTGAAGGTTCTGAGCATTTACGAACTGCCCGAGCCCCGGGATTATTTTCTGCTGACAGCGGTAGGGAATCCTTATTCGCGGGCGGAGATAAGGGCCTTTCTGCAGGAGCGCGGCTGGCGGGAGGGCGTCGATTTCTGCTGCATGGCCGGCATTTCCGATTAAGCCGGATTTTGTGTCGGAGCCTCATCCAGAGCTTTTTGGGCTTTTTCTTTCTCTTTTTCCTTTCCCTGACTGAACGAAACTATTATTACTCCTGCGCCTATGACTACGGTTCCTATCCAGCGGGCGGCGGTCATCTTTTCATTGAGAATCGGGCCGGCCAGAAAAGCGTTGAAAATGTAAGTCATGGCCGTCATGGGCATAGCAAAAGAGAGATCCTCGTAGGAAAGCACATAAAGCCAGAGGCTCAGAAAGATAATTCCGGATATTATCGCCAGCCAAAATATTTTGGAAGTCAGCATATAGACTGCCAGCAGCTTAAGCTCGTCCGGAGCAAGGAAATCTTTGATTTCCGGGCTGCTGCGCATGAGCTTGGACATAAGGATATCGCCCAGCGTTGTGGCGGCCATGGCGATAATCAGCAAAAGTACGGTCTTGAGCTTCTGAGACATCTTTTATGCTTTCAGGGCGTTAATCATATCGGACCAGAGACCTTGCCAATATTCAAACCAGGTACTGAAATAGGCCTGAATTACAGCGATTAGCTTTTCCCAGACCGTAAGCCTGGTTTTGGCCTTCAAAGATTCGGTCCCGATTTTAGCTATCTTTTTTAAAATCCCATGATAAATATTGACCATGGCTCTCAGGCACCAGCGGCTCTGGGGACTGATAAAATGAGGCAGAGATTCGGCTTTTTGATAATACTGTTCAGTCAGAGCGCTCATAAATCCGAGAAGGCGCTCCATATCGGCCATACTGTAAGAGCCCTCTAAAATTGCCTGTCTGCTTAAATTGAAACGGGACAGAATATCGCTGGGCAGATAGACGCGTTTCTCATCTTTAGCGTCCTTGCTGATATCGCGCAGAATATTGGTGAGCTGGAAGGCTATGCCCTGATATTCGGCCATCTTCAGAACTTCCGGTTTGGGCTCGAAGCCGAATATGCTCAGACAGACCAGGCCTACGGTAGAAGCGGCGCGGTAGCAGTACAGATAAGTCTCGTCAAAAGTCTTGTATTCTCTGTCTTCGAGGTCCATGATCATGCCTTCAATGAGATCCAGAAAACATTTGGCGTCGATTCTGTATTTCTGTACGGCATGGCGCAGAGCGGGGAGGCCCGGCATGGGAACTTGGGGAGAAGCTCCATTGATGATTTCCTTCCAATATTCCAGACGCTGACGCCGGTTGTCGATATCGGCCGCGTCGGATATATCGTCGCATTCGCGGAAAAAGGCATAGACTGCGCACATAGCTTCTCTTCTGGCCTTGGGCAGAAGACGGATGGCATAATAAAAGTTTTTGGCTCTGCTTCTGGTAATATCTTCGCACCAGCGATAAGATTTCTGCAGTTCGGAATCTGAATGGAAATTAAGCATATCACCGCTTTATTGTAAAAAAAAGCTTGTATCCCTGCTTTTCGGCCGAACCCGAAGATCATCTGAAAGCAGCGATTTTGTCTGCGCCGCGCCCTTCGCTCAGAATGACGAAGCTGAGATATCTGTTTGGCGGCGTTAGGAAAAGTCCGCGCTGATATGAGCCGGGCGCTGGCTGCGTCGGCGGAGGAGGGGAAAGCTGATTCAAAGTATCAAAAAAGTCCGGACGTCAGGCGGTAAAAGACCTTGACATATAGCGAGAGGATGTTTATAATATCTGCGTTCCTGCGGAGGTGGCGGAATCGGTAGACGCGTACGTTTGAGGGGCGTATGGATAACTCCGTGAGGGTTCGAGTCCCTCTCTCCGCACCATAGAGAGTTCCATGAAAATGGAGCTCTTTTTTTTTGCCTGAACGGGCGGTTTTCGATAATAAAAAACAGCCCCGGAGGATACTGTCGGTAAGTTAAGCAAAAACAAGCTTTTAGCATACATGTTTCGCATAGGTTAAGTTTTGCACTGAAGCGAGCGTCCGAAGCGAAGCGCAGTCGCGGAGCGAAGTGCAAAAGAAAACCGGCACAGCGAAAACATGCAGAACATGCTCTAAAGATTCTTTGCTGCGCTCTCAATGACAAGGGAAATATTTACAAGCATTAGTAAAACAAGCTAATGTCGCTTTTTAGCAGTATTTTGCCTGAACGGGCGGTTTTCGACAATAAAAAAACAGCCCCGGAGGGCTGTTTTGACGGCGCTGTGAAAATTATGAAGCGTTGAATTTGTTCATGGCCGCGTCCGGTCCGCACTCAAGAATATAGGAGAGAGCGTCGGCGGCCGTATCGATAAGCGTATTTACCGTTTCGTATTCGTCCGGTTTAAAAGTGTCCAGAACAAAATTAGCAGGATCGGAATTTACAGGCGCAGAGCCCAGGCCCAGCCGCACTCTTAAAAAGTCCTGACTGCCCAGGCAGGCGATAATATCCTTGAGACCGTTGTGGCCGCCGGCGCCGCCGGATTTGCGGATGCGCAGCCTTCCCAGCGGCAGAGCGAAATCATCGGAAACCACCATGACCTGCTGCGGCTTTAAACCGTATTTTGTGCATACCGAAGCTATTGCGCTTCCTGACAGGTTCATATAGGTGCGCGGTTTCAGCAGGATTATGTCGTGATTGCCGATCCTGCCCGATCCCGCCCAGTACAGCTTATGCTTATGGCCGAACTCGATATTATGCCTGGCAGCAAAAGTATCCAGCACTCTAAAGCCCAGATTGTGGCGGGTGTTGGCGTACTCGGCTCCGGGATTGCCTAAGCCTGCAATTAAAAAAGCATTAGCAGCGTTCACCTCTATAGGCCTCCCGCTGCTAAAGCTTCGAAAAATTTTATATATGGCGTCCAAATATCCAAAACTCTGTTCGGTCTATTCTGCAGCCGCCGCTTCAGTCGTTTCTTCAGCAGCGTCGGCTTCAGCAGCCGCTCTGGTAATGGCTACGCTGACAACCATCTCTTCGGGATCAGCCTTGAACTCAACGCCTTCGGGGGCTTTAAGCTGAGCGACGGTGCTGTGATGACCGAGATCTAAATTGGCAACATCGACTTCTATGTGAGCGGGGATATCGGTCGGCAGGCATTCCACTTCGATTTCACGGATATGCTGCTCTAACACGCCGCCGGCCTTCACACCGATCGCTTCGCCTACTAATACGACAGGGACGGATACGGTAACTTTTTCGTCCATGCGAACCTGCTTGAAGTCTACATGCAAAAGACAAGTGCCAAAGACATCGCGCTGATAATCAACTAACATGGCCAGCTGATCTTTTACATTCTCGTCGTCGAAGGACAAATTGATAAGACCGGTTTTACCGTTAGTTTTAAGAATCTTTTCGGTATCTTTTGAGTTTACATCAAGGATAATAGGCTCTTCGAGGTGATGACCGTATAATACGGCAGGTACTCGACCCTCACGGCGCAAGCGTCTGGCAACGCCCTTACCGGTCTCTTTACGAATTTTAGCTTCCAGCTTAACCTGGGACATATATTCCTCCTCGAAACCTGCGAAGACCTTTCCTGCAGCTATTATTAGCTTAAACTTTGGAAAAGGCCGTTTATTCGCTTATCCTTCGGCATTTTTCCGTGAATATCTCACAAAGCCTGCAGGATAAATTGCCGTACAATTTTAGGCCTTTTTGCTGTTGATGTCAAGAGTGATATAAGCCGAATAAACGAAGGAAACCGCAATTTTTTGAGGCGGCAGCTTCCTCCGCGCCGAACGGTCCGGACTATTTTTTGTGATAAATTTCCAGTTTTTCCTTATAAAATCTGGGCAATTCTTCTGAAAGTTTGCTGATAGAGAGGTTGAAATTTGTGCGTCTTATCGCTTCTCCGAGGAAGGGCGCCAGCGGAATGACGTGCAGATTCTTCATTCGTGCGGCGCGCTCGGAAATGGGTATGGAGTCGGTGACGACAAATTCTTCTATGGGAGAATTCTCTATAATGTCCGCGGCGTCTTTGGCCAGTATGGCGTGAGTGACGGCGGCATAGACCTTTTTGGCGCCATGCTTAATCAGAGTCTCCGCGCCTCTGACCAAGGTCTTTCCGGTTGAGACCATGTCGTCGATGATGATGCAGATCTTGCCCTTGACGTCGCCGACAATGTCGATGATGCTGACTTGGTCGGGCTTGGGACGGCGCTTGAAGATAATGGCCAGCTTGCCGCCCATGCGTTCGGCCAGATTGGAGGCGCGGGTCACGCCGCCGGCGTCCGGCGATACTATAACCAACTCATCCGGGGGGATATGCTTTTGTTCGTAATGTTTGGCCAGAATGGAGATGACGCTCAAATTGTCAACGGGGATATCAAAGAAACCCTGAATGGCGGCGGCGTGGAGGTCGCAGGTTATGAGGCGGTCCATGCCTGCGGTTCTCATCAGATTGGCGACCAGCTTGGCGGTGATGGGCTCGCGTCCGGAGGTCTTCTTTTCCTGCTTGGCATAGCCGTAATAGGGAATTACCGCGCAGATTTGGTGAGCGGAAGCCCGGCGCATGGCGTCGATAATGATCAGCAGCTCCATGAGAGCGTCGTTGACGTTCCCGCAGGTAGGCTGAATGATGAAGATGCGGTGACCGCGCACGTCCTCTTCAATTTTTACCTTGATCTCTCCATTGTCGAATCTGGAAACCGTAGCTTTGCCGGGCGGTATGCCCAGATAATTGATGATGGATTTGGCCAGCTCCGGATGCGAATTGCCGTAAAAGATTTTAACCTTATGAGTCGGCTGGTATACGCTGTTGAGCGTCATGCCTTCGATCTCTTTGGAGGTTATATCGTCGGTATATTCCTCAAAAGCGCTGTCCTGAACGGCGTCGGCCGAATTCTCAAAAATATTTTCCATATTTTCCACCTAGTTTTCTTTTTTCTCTGGCATGGGACGGGCCGGCACGCCTATGACCGTACAGTTGGCGGGCACGTCGTGAGTAATAACCGCTCCGGCTCCGGTTTTGGCGCCCGAGCCTACCGTTACGGGGGCTACCAGACTGGAATTGGAGCCTATGAATACGTTGTCGCCTATTACCGTGCGGTGTTTGTTTCTGCCGTCATAGTTGCAGGTAATGGTTCCGCAGCCGATATTGGTTTTGCTGCCGACGTCGCTGTCGCCCACATAGGTCAGGTGGGGAACCTTGGTACCGACGCCGATATTGGAATTTTTAATTTCTACAAAATCGCCGATTTTAGCCTGACAGCCGATATGGGCGTTGGGACGCAGATAAGCGAAGGGGCCGATATTGACGTCGTCTTCAACCTGAGCCTGATTTAAAACCGAATGGATGATCTGACAGCGTCTGCCGACGCTGCTGTCGGTGATCTGGGTATGGGGACCGATAATGCAGCCTTCGCCGACAGAGGTTTTTCCCAGCAGCACCGTGCCCGGACGTATTTCCGTATTGGGAGCGACGCTGACGCCTTCTTCAATCCACACCGAATCGGGGTCCCAGACGCTCACGCCGGAAAGCATCAGCGCTTCGGTCTTTTTACGCCTCTTAATGGCCGCTACCGCCGCTAAATCAAGCCTGGTATTTATGCCCAGGGCGCACTGGATGTTTTCGGTCGTTACCGCGCCTATGCGGCAGCCGTTATGCCGGCCCAGCTTGACCAGGTCGGTCAGGTATAATTCGCCCTGCGCGTTGTTGGGGGTAAGCTTGGGCAGATATTCTCTCAGGAACGAAGCCTTGGCGCAGTAAGCCCCTAAATTTACCTCCTCAACGGCATACTCTTCGGGGCTGCAGTCCTTGGCCTCGACTATGCGGTCGACGCTTCCGTCGCCGCAGCGGATGATGCGGCCGAAATCCCGGTGCTGCGCCGAAACGGCGGTCAGTATGGTGAGGGAATCCTCATTTTTCTGCCAGGCGGCGATGATGCGCTTTACGGTTTCAACGTCGATTAAGGGCATGTCGCCGCTGAGAATCAGGACCGGACCTTCGAAGCCTTCCAGCTGGGGCAGAGCGGAGAGGACGGCGTGGCCGGTACCTCTCTGGACGGCCTGCAGAGCAAATCTGAGCTCGCCGCTGTACTCCCGGCAGACTTCCTCCACCTGCTCGGCCTGATGGCCGACGATAACCACATTGGGAGAGCAGCCGACCGCCAGCAGAGTGTCGAGAACGCTCAGAATCATGGGTCTCCCCAGAATAGGATGCAGCACTTTGGCTAAATCGGATTTCATGCGCGTGCCTTTGCCTGCGGCCATAATTACCGCGGCGGCCTGAGGCAGTTCTTCACTGTACATAATTATAGAAATACCCTTCCGGAGAGAATTGCTATCCTGAGATAGGCAAAAATTGAATTTCTCTATAAGAAAATTTCATTCCTTCAGCGGCGGCGTCTGCAGACTGCGCCGACGGCGGTTTTACGGGATCGAAACGGCGTCGCGGGGTAAAAAACGCAGAAAAAAAAGCGCCTGCAGGCAAAAATGCCTGAAAGCGCTTCTGAGAGGAGCAAAATCGGCTGGCCCGTTATTTGAGAGCGTCGGCAACCTGAGCAGAATACATGGACTGCACCCTGTGTATTCTGAGAAGTAAATCGCTGCCGTTGGGAAGAGCTTTTATTTCGGTCGCATGCTGACGGAAGAAGAGCGGCATGGGGGCTAAAATATAATTGTTGTTTTCCGTTTCGTAGAGTTTGACAACCGCTTCGATGGCTTCGGGGCTGACTTTGCTCATTAAAGCCAGAGAAGTGACGCACTGGCGTTTGAGAATACTCTGCATGTTGGGAGAGAACTTGCTGTAGCCCTTGAGCATTTTGCTTACCAAAAAGGCCATAACGCGGTTTTGGGTTTCATCGCTAAGCTTTACGCTTTCGCTGCCGTTGAGGAGACCCAGCAGAAGGACGAGCTCCTGGTAATTTTTACGGTGGGATTCATAATTGTTAATGAGGCGTATAGCTAAGCCTTCAATTTCATCTTCTTTGATTCCCAAGGCTCTGCAGACGTCTTTGCGCTGAATTTCGGTGCAGGGAGCCTGCTGGAAAGAGTCCAGCTGCACGCGGGTATAAACGGGGGTTGTTCTTTCAGCGTCAAAAATTTTAATAATGCCGCCCTGGGCGCCAGCCTGGATTCTCTTCAAATTTTGGCCGATGTTCCAAAGGGTGGCTTCGTCGATCTGTTTAGCTTTTTCTTCAAATTCCTTCGGATCGGGCAGGGCGCCTTCATAGCCCTGTTGGGCTACTCTAATCATATGGTCGCTGCCGTACCATTTTACGGTTGCTCCCAGAGCCTCGCCCACGAAGCGCAGAGGCACCATGGTGTTGCCGGATATGATGCGGGGCGCTTCCAGCAGCTTGATGTCTTCTCCGTTAACTTGAGCCCTGTCTTTATTGATGGTCAGGACCACGTTGGTGTTGGGAGTATTGGGATCGTTGAGCAATTGTTCTTCGGAAGCAGTATTGGCTGTAACGGTTTTGGTGGCGGCGTCCCACTTAATGTTGGCGCCTAGGGCTTCAAAG
This sequence comes from bacterium, assembly GCA_017458675.1. Classification (GTDB taxonomy): domain Bacteria; phylum Vulcanimicrobiota; class Xenobia; order Xenobiales; family Xenobiaceae; genus RGIG3641. Next base: position 32,141 of record JAFTAM010000169.1, on the reverse strand, counting down.
ATGGCGCGCATAGGAACCAGGGTGGTTCCGTTCCTCATCACCGGATTCTGATCCAGATAGAGCACCTTGCCGTTGACGGAAACGCTTATAAAATCTTCCGGAGTAGCGGCGGAAGCGGATAAGGGGGCGATAAGAGCGCAGGCCAGAGCCAGGGAAGCGGCGCATTTGGAGAAAAGATTCATATATTTTCCTTTGCACAAGAGATATATAGCAAAATTAAAGAGAGAAATATCCGCTTCCTGCACATATTTAGGAGCTTGAATACAAAATGGACAAAAAACTCTGAACTCTAAAGAATAATGCAGAGCTATATGCGTAAAACGCGCGGCGTTCCGCCGGAGAATTCTCCGAGAGCTCCCCCCTTTTCGACGGGGCGATCTGTTTTCGGCAGGTTCGCCCGCCGCAGGGGAGGCAAAGCCTTTGACAGGGAACTGGGCCAATTGCAATTATCAGATTATCGCTCAGCAAACGACTTGATCTCCCGTTCCAAGAGACGGAATACGTTGGCGACCAGATAACCGTCGGCGATCGCATGATTCAGGCGGACGCTTACCGGCATGACAAGCCTGCCGTTTTCTTCTCTGTATTTTCCCCAATTGACAATCGGCGCAAAAAACAGATGGCCGTCCGGCAGCTCGATATTCAGAGCGTCATAAGAGAGCCACGGTATATACGAAGCGTCAAACCAGTTCGGATGATTCGCCGTATCCAGCATGTATTCACCGCTCTTTTTCGCCTTTTCAACATCCGCCAAAGCGTCGGCATAGAACCGTTCATAGTTTTCATCGTATTTTGTGTATACCGGCGTACAGGTTTCCGTATCTTCGTGAAAGACATACTGGGTGGGATTTATCTCATCATAACAGATCAGCTCGTCTGTACGCCAAAGATACCCCATCCTGTAATCCTCGCGGGAATTGAGAACTTTCGACAGGATGTAAAGAAAATTGATATAGAATTTTGTCCCAGTCTCTTTGGAAGAGCGAACGAGATCGGCGACGTCGATTCTTGCCGTCATCGAAGTCGAACACCTGCAATCCTCTGAGAAGTGACGGAAGACACCTTTTCGATAGTATGTTTCCCTGTCAATTACTTTGTAGTTCATATTGATCAGTCTCCGCAAATTCCGATTTGTTTGACTGCCGACGTTCCTTAACAGGCAGCGCGGGCGGGCCGGAGGCTTCGCCCGTAATGCATATAATAACAGAAAAAAAAAGGACGGCAATTCTCTCAGAATTTCCGTCCTGTTCTGGCTGAGGCACCAGGATTCGAACCTAGGATCGTGGATCCAAAGTCCACTGCCTTACCGCTTGGCCATGCCTCAACAGCAGGTTTTATTATAACAGCAATTCATTAAAAATCAAGTCTTGGAAGAGCTGTCGGCGGGATGAGCGTAAACAGGAGCTGAGCGGACATAATTAACGCAGGCTTTCTTTAAATTTAAGGCAGCCCCGAACGCGGCGGCGGGATTAACCCGGAAAATCAGTCCTGCCCGCATTCTTCCAGAGCCAGAGCGGCTTTTTCGGCGTTTACCTCGCTGACAGTTAAAAGCTTCAGCAGATCTGTTTCGCTGACCGGCGTTTTGCCGTCGATGGACTGAATAAATGAATTAAGACTCTCGCCTGCGGCCGGAGCTCCCGAGGCGGAAGCGGGTGAGGAGACAGGCGCGGCTTCGTCTGAGACGCCGGCAGCGTTTAAAGCTTCGTCGGCAAGCCTGAGCGTTTCAATATCCTCCATGGATACGGCGCGGGCCTGCAGAGCTTCGGACAGACGAAGCAGGAGGGATTGCCGCCCCAGCTTGACGGCTAAAGGCACGGCCGTACGTATAAGGAGGTTGGATCCGGGGCAGCTTTCAAAGAGATTGCTGAAAACCTCCAGCCTTTGTTCGTCGCTGTCAGGTTTATTCTGAAGCTTTATATATTCAGCCAGCGCATAATAATACTGCAGCTCTCCTATAAAGCAGTCTTCTTTCATGGCCTTTTCGATAGAGTCGTTTGTCTCATCGCTGTTTTCAGAATCGTATTGGGAAGAGGGGATCTCCGATTCATCGATATGATGGCCGGAACGGTACTCGGTTAAGCGCTTGTCAATTATTTTCAGGTCATTTTCAACCGCACATTCGCCGTTTTGCTGAAGCTGCAGCTTTCTCAGCTGCCAGAGCATCCCTTCCGGGGAGTCCTCCGAGACCGATTTGCAGCGGTTGGCGGCCAGCTGCAAGGCGTCCTCCTCCTTGTTCAGTTTCATGAGCAGATAGAACATTAATTCGTCTTCGCCGCCGTATCCGCTCAGATAGGGAAGATTCTCCGGCAGCGAAAGCAGATAGGCGCTGCAGCTGCGGCTGATCTTTTCAATATCAAACTCTGAATTCTCGGCGAGCAGAAGCTCGGATCGGAGCTTCCGGCTGCGCTGCAGGTACATGAGAGCCTGGATATATGAGCCTGCGCAGTATAAGGCGTCCGCTGCGATAATCTGGACGGTTTTATTGTCAGAATAAGTGTCGGCGGCTTCCTTTAAATTCTTGATCAGATAATCGGGAACAGCCGCAGTCCTTCGGCTGTCCGGTGTTTTGACGGAACTCTGCAGAAAGGAGATGATATTTATTTGATCGAGAAAAAGCTCCATGCACCATTTCGGCAGCTTGAAACGGGAGTTTTCCTTTAAGCGCTGGACACAGGACAGGGCTAACCTGGCGTTATTGGCTCGGAGAGCATAATACACATACAGCGGGAGGAGAGAAATGTGGACGTCCTGCGTTTCATCCAGCGCGGTCAGTTCGCTTTCGGGCATAACGCCGTAACCGAGCAGGTCTGAGATGCGCCATTTGACGGCTTTAAAGAAATACTGAGTCTCGGTATTCAAACTCCTGTGGCTGAGGCAGAGCTGGCAGCACTGCAGCGCCGTTTTGTACAAGCCCGCCTTAAACATGTTGTCGATAATCAGACGCATCGCTGAGATAAAGGTCTGGGAGTTCAGCCTTTTATGGCTGAGCAGCTGGTGCATAGCCTCAATGCTGTATTGAATGGCAAGCAGGATGTCTTTATTCTGCATCAGCATAGCGGCAAAATTGTAGGCTGACGGCGAGGAATCCGCATCCAGAGCTTTCTCAATGGTCGCCTGCAGCCGAAAGCGGTCCTCTCCTTTGAGGCCGGCGGCAAACATTTTGACGAATCCGGAATCGGGACTTTCTTTTAAGTATATTTCGGCCAGTTCGGAGAAGAAGATCTGCAGCTGTTCCTTTTTCTGCGGAGAATCGACATTTTTAAGATCGACGGCGGCTTCTATCAGCAGAGGATTGAACTCCAGGGCGCTGGGTATAGCCCCGACGGTTTTTTCAAAAAGCTGACGGGCTTCGCCGAGATTGCCTTCTCTGACCATTTCCGTAAAGCTGCGGTTGACGTTCTTTATTATATTTTTGATAAAGTAAATATACAGCGGAAGCAGTATGAAGATAAATAACAGAATCAATCCCAGCAAAGAAAGTAATATTATGCTTAACCAAGACATATATCTTTTGTTATCCTCTGTATGCTGCAGTATTTTTACATAATAAAAGGCAGTCAGCAAATTGTAACTGCCTTTTATTATATATTCAAGAGTATTTTCCGTTATTTGCCGGCCGCCGGGGGAGCGTCGGCCGCCGGGGGAGCGTCAGCCGCCGGAGGCGCGCTGCCGTCGGCAGGCTCGGGTGCGCGGTTGGGGTCCTGAGGAGTGCCGGGTTCCTGAGGAGGCTCGGGAGCGTTTTCAAAGTCTTTCTTCTGCTGTTCCAGGTTGGCGGCCATTTCTTTCATGCCCGCGTTTTCGGCGGCAGTTTTATTGGCCAGTCCTACGAGTTCATCGAAGGCGGCGACTTTTTCGACTTTGGGAGTGGGCCCCTTAATAGTATCTATGGCTTTGGTGAAAGCCTTGTCGAGGTCTGATTTTGCGCTACCTGACAGCTTTGCTTTATCAGCGGTTTCGGCAAACTTTTCGTGAGCTTCCATTAAAGCGACAGCGGCTTCGTCATTGGCTGAATTGGCATTGCTCTGATCTGCTACGCCCGGCGGAGGCGGAGGGTTATCGCCCGACGGAGGCGGATTGTTGCCGGGGTTGGGCTGAGTGGTGCAGGCTGCGGTCAAGGCTGCCAAAAGCACCATGGTGGGGAACCATTTTTTCATGTCAAAAACCTTTCTTTTGCCGTTTTGTTGACATCTGTGCTACAGCGGCAAGAAATATAAGTGGTTTCACGGTTTGAGCAATTATTCCTTTATATGGATTGCGCGGCTGACAGGGCGGATTAAGGATAAGTATTTTTACTGAATTCAGCGGCCTTTTGCTTCAAAGCAAAGGACTGATATTATACAGGCGGCGCCGAGCAGGCTGATAAGCAGGCCGGCGGTCAGCAAGCGGGGATAATGTCTCAGAATTACGCAGTGCTTCCCTGCCGGTACGAAACAGGCCATAAAGGCGTAGTTGGCGCGGTAAAGGGGAATTTGTTTTCCGTCTGCTTCGGCGCTCCATTCCCGAGACCAGTTCTCCGGCATATAGAGAAGACGCGCAGCGGCGGTTTCGCATTCAGTTTTTATATAATTATCTTTTTCTTCAATTATACGGCAGTATTCGTTCGGTCCCAATTCCGTTTTCCGATAGGAGGCATAGGCGTTTTCGTCTTCATATTCCGCCGCCTCGGCCAGCAGGCAGCAGCCGTCGGCCAGCAGTCCGTCGTATTTAATGAGAAAGTCTTTAAGCTCCTTTTCCGGAGGAATAAAGCGAAAATCGGCCGTTAAGCGGACGCGTGGCTGAGGTTCGCCGATTTTATATATTTTTAAAGTTTTAGAGAGATACGGCTCCTTTATTTCCTTTACCGGCTTCAGCTCACGGCCGTCTTCGCCGAACCAGGGATTGAAGGACAGCAGGTGACTGACGTTCTGCAGGCGGTATAAAAATTCAGCGGTTTCTCTCAGTACTCTTCGGTTTTCAGAGGTTTTGTCCAGTTTCAAAAGTTTTTGCTGGAGAGTCTGCATCTGCCAGAATTCCGGAAAGCTCATGCCTCCCTCCCAGACTATTCTGCTGCTGTGCTGGGGTATATGCCAGAAAGCGGCCGAATCCAGGGGCAGACAGTGCATAAAGGCGCCGATTTTCGCTTCTTCCCGCTTCCAGCCGGGGACTTTTATCTCCATGTACCATTCGTCCTGAAGCTCGGGAACGGCGGTTCTGGCGGCGCCCTTTAAGGCCTCGGCGGCCTGAGAGGCGGCGAAGACGCCGTTTTGAGGGTAAGCTGTATATTTATTGATATTGATGCCCAGATCGAGAGCGGCCGCGCCGATCAGCAGAATCAGGACGCCGCTGACGACGGGCCTGGAATACTTTTTGCTCAGCGCTTCGCTTACGGTCTGCAGACCCAGTCCGGCCCAGACGGCGGCAAAGCTTCCGAAGGCGACCAGAAAGCGGGCCGGAAATCTGAAGCGATCAAAGCCGGGGAAGAACTTCCACAGCAGATAATATAAGCGGCCGGCCGGTCCGAAGGCCAGAAGCAGCATAATCAATGCCGAAACCGCCAGAGATGCCGCCGCCCTTCTGTCCCTGTGCCAAAATGCGGGAATTAAAGCCATGAGAGCTATGAGCCCCAGGTAAGGCATAGCTTCCCAGAATACGCCCTGGCGGCCGATGTCGCTGCGGCTGAGCCGGTCTTCCGCGCTGTCGGCCGGGTTTTCGAAGAGAAAGGGAGAGAGCAGCAGCCGCAGGTGCTCGGCCTTAAATGGATATTGACTGAGCTGTTCATAGGGTATTTTTTCGCTTCGCGTGGACTGAGAGGCCAGGCTGAAAGTCGGCAGCAGCTGCGCCGCCCCCAGAGCCGCGCCCAAAACGGCGCCTGCCGCCAGCGCCAGAGACAGTCCCTTAAGCGTTTGCAGGAGGCCTTGAGAATCGCCTTTTTTTAAAGACAGCAGCCAGAGAACGGCGGCGTAAATAAGATCGGCTATGCCGCATATGCAGGTCATGTGAGGGTGGCCTGCCAGGATTTGCAGACCCCATATAGCCGCTAAAAAACAAATTTGAACTCTGTCAATCCGCTTTTCGATCTGAAGACAATCTGCAGTCCGCTTGATGCAGGTCAGGCTCCAGGGCAGCCATACCATAACCTGGAGCATATTCAGGTGCTTTAAGCGAAAGACGACTATGGGACTGAAAGCAAAAGTGACAGCGGAAAATACCGCGGCAGCTTTGTCGAGACCGTAAAGCCTGCCCAGGCGGTAAGTCCCCAGACCGGCGATCAGCAGAGAAAGAATTATACTGAGATTTGAAGCCGTCGGAACGGAAAAGAGACAGAACAGCGGCAGGGTCAGAGGATAAAATACGCCGGCCTGTCCCTCCGCCAATAGCGGGAAGCCGTTGCCTATGAGCTTTGACCAGGTAGGCAGACTGCCGCCCTTTACGGCTTCGGCGGCTAAAAAGCGCAGAGGCAGGTTGAGATCCAGAAGATCGGAGCCGGTATAATCTCCCGCATAGATAAAACGGCCTCCGAAGACGGCCGGAAAAAAAACAGCGGCCGCCAGAGCCAGAAGAATGCCGCTCACCGTGAGATATTCCTTGCAGACAGCTTTGCGGTTGCTCATTTGCTTATCGACTTTCGCTTAAAATGACGGATTTGAATTACTGGCGGCGGGGATTTTGTTCGGTAGGAGCGTTCCAAAGCTCGGTAGGCGACTGCAGCGGCATTGTGGAGGAAGTATGGACCTGAGTTTCTATGCCGAGAGATTCGGGAGTAATCTGGATGTTGCTGACCGGCTCGGGATTGTCGGAGTTAATTATGACTCTGGGGGCCTCGAAAGTCAGATTTATATCGCCCAGGGTAATGACGTCTCCGTCGGCCAGTTCAACTTCTTCTATGCGCTTGCCGTTGACAAAGGTGCCGTTGCTGCTGCCCAGATCGTGAACGCGCCAGCAATCGGAGTCTCTGATTACCTCAGCGTGGCGGCGGGATATTGAATCGTCGCAGAGCATGATATCACAGGCGATTTCTCTGCCGATAATTACCTGGGCTTTGTTGACGGGGAAGGGAGATTTAATGGCAATGCCCGCCGGTTTAAGCCAGGCCCAGCCCTGATCGCTCGGATAGTTCTCGGTTTCCTCCCTTATGGTCTGATAGCGTTCGGACAGGACGTGGAAAGCCATGGTGCAGAGTGCGGCCAATACTATAGCCAGAATAAATTTGACGGTCAGGCTGTGGGGAAGCTTAAGAAGCTGAATAAGTCCCGGAGCCAGCAGCAGACCTGCGGAGCAGGCCGTCAAAAATACTATAATTCTGTATATAATTTTAGCCATAATAATCTCCGTGTATTTTTATAATACTTTGATTCGGCATTTTAAAGGACTGTCGGAGCTTCCCCGTTTATTTGACAAGAATCCGTAGCCGCGGCCGCTCTGTCCGCTTCTGTCGGCCAGAACATTCAAAAGCAGGTCGGCGGTCTGCAGGGAATTGTGGAAGCTGCCAAAGCTTTCCGGATGTCTCTTCAGGGCGTCAATATTTAAGAATTCGGCGGCGTCGGGACAAAGAGAGTCCGGCGTCAGAAGGATCCAGGCCTGGGTATTCCCGGCAGGCAGGCCGGAGGGAAGTTTTTTCAGAGCCTCTTCGGTGGGAGTTAAAATTACCGCCGTTACCGAGGAGGGAAGCTGCCAGTCCTTGTCCGATTCGGCGGGATCTATAATGAATGTGGCCGAGGACTTATCCTGAGGATAGACGCCCTCTACTTTTTGGACGCCGGCAAAGCCTGCCTGGGCGAGCTCGGCCTGGACGCTGTCGGAGTTGGTCAGAATGGGCTCCTTGATTTTGGCCTCTTTGGCCGTAAAGGCTACGGAGCTTATATAGCCGGGGCTCTGAGGCGAGGTCGGTATATAGGTAATTTTTTTATTTCGGCTTTTTGAGGCTTCCCCGTTTAACAGCGCCGAGTCGAGCATGACGGCGGTTCCGCCTGATTCTGCCGAAGGCGTCTCCGCGGCCGCGTCGGCGGGCAGGCGGAGCTTGTGCAGAGCCTCCGCTTCGCTTTCCGCGGTTATTAAGTTGACCTTAAGCAGCCGTCCCTTCATGCCTCCGCGCTCGCGCACATATTTCTGAGCGGCTGCCGCGCCCAGCAGGACGCTCTGTCTGTTGGCGGGCGCGACGGCAATATTTACGGCGACGGCTGAATCGGACGCCAGGGCGTTTTCATTGAGAAGCGCGATCTCCAGATCGGCGGGATTGGCTTCCAGGGCCTTGGTCAGAGCTTCCCGCACATACGTCCGATCCCGGGTGTATTTGTAAACGTCGTTAATGGAGTCCGTCTGCAGCTCGGGCGCCTTGCGCAGAACGTCCGCAGCGATCAAAAGCGGCGAGGACAGAGCGGCTGCGCGGCCAGAACTCTCTTCGGAAGAGGCGCTCTGCCTTCCCGGAGCGCTCAGATAGGGAAGCAAAAAGGAAACGTCCGGGCGCCACAGGCCTGAAGCGGCGGCCAGAGCCGCTCCGGTAAAGAGCAGACAGGCGGCCTTGAACGCATAGCCGAAAATTTTGCCGATTCCCGCTTTGGGACTGCTGACGGGCACTATTACCGGTGCGCCGGCGGCAGCGGAGCCGGAGCTGCCCTGGTTCTTGGCCGCCGGGGCGATTATGGCCGGAGGCGCGGACGTCTTGGCCTTAACCGGGGAGGCGCTGCGGGAGCCGGCTTAGGCGCGGGGGCCGGAACAGGTGAGGGAGAAGCTGCCGGATAAGCTTGCGTCGGGGCCGGAGGCTGAGAGGGAATCGGACCCGTCTGCAGCATAGGAGCGGCGACGGGAATTGTGGGGGGAACCTGCGGAACGGCCGAAACCGGCGCGGCTACGGCCGTTTGAGCCGCGGTTATGGCCGCCGCTCCCAGGGCCGGATTGAGCGAGGGGGTGGTCCTGCCGCGGCCTGCGCATTTTGACTCCAGGAAGTCGCTCAGATCGCATTTCAGGTCGCGCATATTCTGGTAACGCTCTTCCGGCAGCAGACGTATGGCTTTTTCCACAATAGCGGCCAGCTCCGGAGATACGTTGGGGTTGTCGGTAAGAATGGGGATCTTTTGTACGATGAAAGGATTGGGCTCCAGCGTGGGATCTTTTCCGGTCAGAGCATGTCTGAGAGTCATGCCCAAGGCGAATATATCCGAGCGCTGATCGGTTTTGCCCTGATACTGTTCGGGGGGAGCATAGCCGGGAGAGCCGATGCGCATGGTGTCTCCGCGCTTGGCGCTGCTGAAGAGTCTGGCGATGCCGAAATCGATGAGCTTGACGACGCCCTGGACAATAATGATATTGCTGGGCTTCACGTCTCTGAAAATAATAGGATCGGGTTTGTGGCAGTGAAGGTAGTACAGCACCTTGGCGCACTGCATGCCCCAGTCGGCCACGTCAAGCTCGGGCAGAGGCCCGCCGGCCTTTTCCAGAGTTTTGCCTAAATCGTCGCCCTGGATATATTCCATGGCCAGATAATATCTGCCGTTGTCCTGGAAGAAATCGTAATAGGCCGGGATATTGCGGTGGGACAGGCTTTTTAAAAGCTCTCCCTCGCGCTGGAAGTGCTGCAGAGCCGTGGCCTGCTCCTTGGGATCGGCGTAGAGGGCTGCAAACTCTTTGACTGCGCAGGATTTATAATACATATTTATATCCTGGCATATATAAATATTGCTCATGCCGCCCTGTCCCAAGAGACGGAGAACCTTATATCTGTTTCCTATTATAGTACCTGGAGTCTGCAAACCGTTTTTCCTCTCTTAATTTTTATGCTGTAAATTCAAGGGCTGTAGTTTATTTCAAATACATCTGATACAGTACGAAGACGGCGCCGCCGATCAGAAACACTATCAGCAGGATTACGATCCACAGCCAGCTCGAAGAGCCGCCGTCATTTCGGTCGGTTATAGTGGGCATGGCGTTTTTATGGCCCGAGCGCTTGGCTGATATCTGGAAGGCCTTGGTCAGGCTGCTCTGCAGGTCGCCGATCGAGCTGAAGCGATCGCGGGGATCGTTTTTCAGCGCTCTTTCCGCAGCGGCTCTGGAGGCAGGGCAGATATCCTGGCGGATAGTTTCGATAGGCGGAAGGTTGAAGGTAGAGACCGAAGGGTTCAGACCGGTAAACAAATGATAGATTATGCTTCCGATAATATATATGAGCATTTTGGACTCGCTGCTGAAGGCTCCGGTAAAGGTCTCCGGGGGAACGTATTCCTGCGCAAGTTCCTGCTCGTTTCTGATGATGTTGTTGATGTTGAGATAGCCGATATCGAGAATGCTGATATGGCCGTCGCTGCGCATAACGATATTGGAAAGCTTCAGATTGGTGTAAAGACTGGCCGTGAAGTTTTTGCTCTGCAGATAGATGCATAGGTCGCAGAGCTGCAGGCCGATATTGATAATCTCGGTCTCCGGCAGAATGCGGCTTTCAATCAGAGAGGCCAGATCGTTTCCGGGTATGAATTCGCGCACAATATATAGACACTGCGACTGACAGAAATAATCTATGAGCTTAGGAATGCACACGTGCTCAAGGGCCGAGATCTGATATGATTCGGCCTGAAAAAGCTGGCTCATTTTTGAGCGATCTCCCGGCGACATACCGTAAATGCCAATCTCTTTTATAACCCAGTAGCGGCTGGTCAGATGGTCGTCCTGGGCTACGTACAAATTGCTGAATCTGGTTTGGCTTAAGGCATTGACTATGCGGTATCTGTTGCGGAGACTGCTTCCTATAGGAAGCAAGGGGGGCACGCGTATTACCTCTTTTCTGAAAGCTTGCTGAAAATTTTAATTTGATAGATCCGAACAGGCTTCTTGTCTCAGGCTGGTTCCCCTGCTTCCGACCTCCTTTAAGTTATGGTGGGGGAGGGGTTGACTTTAATAATTTGCATAAAAGAGGTAATAGCCGATAACGGGCAGAACTGCTGGAAAATTTTTGAATAAGGGAGCGGTATGCTTTTTTTTTGAAATTATCTTTATATGATTGTGACTGACGTCTGTCGGTCCGCATGCAGATATTATTTTATGGTGGAGCAGAAAAATGCCGGAATCCAGAGACAACGATTTAGATTCTATAATTGTGGCTAAAAGGCTGACGAAGACCTTTTACGGAAAAACGGCCGTGGATCGCGTTTCGTTCTCCGTTAAAAAAGGTGAAATTCTGGGATTCCTGGGGCCTAACGGCGCCGGAAAAACCACGACTATGAAAATGCTTACATGCTTTTATCCGCCGACCAGCGGCACGGCGACGGTTAACGGCTTTGACATATTGAAGGACAGCGAGTCCGTGCGCGCCTCTTTAGGATTTATGCCTGAAAACGTGCCGTTGTACGCTGATTTAAAGGTATCGGAGTTTTTATATTTTGTAGCTAAGGCCAAGGGCATGGCTGCTATCGATATTAAGCCCGCCGTGGCTTCCGCGCTGGAAAGATGCAATCTTCTGGATGTCTCCGAACAGCTGATATCTACGATCTCCCGCGGCTACAGGCAGCGCGTCGGTCTGGCTCAGGCGATAATCAACAATCCTCCCATCCTGATTCTGGACGAGCCGTCGGTGGGACTGGACCCCGCTCAGATTAAAGATTTCCGCGATCTCATATTGAGCCTGGCCAAAAATTCCACGGTGATCCTCTCGACGCATATCCTTCCCGAGGTATCCCTGATGTGCGACAGGGTCTGCATTATCGATAAGGGCGCCATTGTGGCGATGGATACTCCGTCGAACCTTTCCGACCGCCTGGAAAGGACCAAAGCTCTGAAGCTGGAGGTTCTGGCTCAGACTTCGGAGGCGGTTATGACCGAACTGAAAAAGCTCACCGATGTTATCAGCATAGAAAATCTGGGCGGACAGAGACTGGCCGGATACGATTTGCCTCTGCTTTCCTATAAGATAGAGTATCCCAGAGAAAATATATCGGTGCGCCACAGTATTACAGCTCTGATCGCCGAGAAAAAATGGGAGATTTACGGCCTCTATGAGGACAAGCTGTCTTTGGAAGACGTCTTTCTTCATCTGGTCAATAAAGAGAAGGAAGTCGATCTCACTAAAAACGAGGCGTCCGAGTCAGCTGCCGAAGCTCCCGCGGAAGAGGCCGGAGCGGCTGAAAAGGTTGATTTAAGCAAGGAAGCTGAGGCTGGCGAAGCTGATAAGCAGGATTTGAGCGCAGACTCGGAATCCGATGACAAAGATCAGGAGAAGGTGTAGTATGGGTGCTGTTTTTTACCGTGAAATGAAGGCTTATTTCAGTTCGCTGCTGGCCTGGTCGCTGATGGCGGCGTTTCTGGCTGTTTTCGGCTTTTTTCTCTGTCTGGGCATAAGCGAATATGCCAACCTTTCTCAGAATGCCATGCAGGGCGGCTTCCCCTGTAATGTCAATGTCTATTTTGTGCCGAGTATAATTTATATACTGTCGTTTTTGCTGATGTTCTTTGTCCCTCTGATGACAATGCGCACCTTCGCCGAGGATAAGAACTCGGGAATGCTGGAGCTGCTCTTTACTTACCCTCTGTCGGACTGGAATATCGTTTTGGGCAAGTTTTTCGGCGTAATGCCGATAATTTTAATCCTGCTGGCCCTTTCCACCAGCGGTATTCTTTTTGTAGGCAAATACTGTACGATAGAATGGGGCGTGGTGTTCAGCGGCTATTTAGGGCTGATTCTCTTTTCCTGCGCGATCGCGGCGACGGGAATCTTTGCCGCCAGCATAACTTCCAGCCAGCTTACGGCCGCTTCGCTGAATTATGCTATCGTTATAGGTTTATGGCTTCTTTTTTATTTAGATCAGAACGGCGCCGCTTATGCTTCGCATATCGGCAAGCTGTCGTTTATCAGCCATATGGATTTTTTCGCCAAGGGCGTAATCTGCAGTCAGGATGTGATATATTTCGCGGCCGGGGCTGTGTTCTTTATTTATCTGGCCGTCTGCTGCCTGGAAAGTCGCAAATGGAGGAACTGAGCTTTTATGGACGAGTTTAATGATTCATCTAAAAGAAGAAGAAGGGCGAGGCTCGAAAAGAACGCTGAGGATGTTCCTGTAAGCAATTCCAAGCGCCGGGTAAGCTTGGCCATGCAGGCTTCGGCGGCCGTCGCTCTGGGCGTAATCGCCCTGGTCATGGCGCTGCTGATTTCGGTCAGCAACGTCTTTAAATGGGATCTTACCGCGCATAAGCGCTATACTCTGTCTGAGTTCAGTCTTAAAGCGGTGCGCTCTCTCAGAGAACCCGTAGATTTTTATTTCTTTGTCTCCGACTCAGACGGCGACCGCAAAACCAACATAAATAATGTAATGGAAGGCTATGTCGCGCTCAGAGACAGCAAAGTATCCTATGAGTTTATCGACTTGCGCAAGAACCCCATTAAAGCCAAGGAGATGGGCGCCAAGGGCAACGGCGACGTTATCGTCAAATGCGGCAAACGCACCGAGCGCTTATATGACGTAAGCGAGGAAGGCGTAACCGGAGCGCTGGTTTCAATATCAAACCGAAACAAGAATACCATTTATTTCCTTGAGGGTCACGGAGAGCGCGGTTTCGAGAAGAGTCTGGAATCGGTATCCAAGCTCAAAAAGGCTCTGCTGGCGGAGGGATACAGAGTAGAACACTTTAGTATCGGCTCCAGCATTCCCGAGGATATAGAAAATATTGCCATAATAGCTCCTGTAACCGCTTTTAATCTGACGGAACGCCATCTCATGGAAAAATGGCTTGACAAGGGCGGCAATCTGTTCCTTTGCCTGGATATGGACAGCGCCGACAATTACGACTGGCTGCTCAGCAAGCTGGGCGTGAAATCCCCGGAAGAATTGGTCTATGATATTAAAATGGCTTATGCCGGCGCCGAGCCGGTTTTTGTGGCGACAAACGTCTATGACGGCTCCTGCACGGCTACCAAGGGCATGCGCCTGCCCAGCTGCTATAAGACCGCCCGTCCCATAGACCGCGACAATAAGGTCAAAGCCGGCAGCTTGAGCATAACGCCTATTGTCAGCACCGATATCAACGCTCTGTCTGTAAGTCTGAAGAACATTGAAAACCTGGCCAAGGGCGAAAAGGTCAAACCTATACGCCAGGGCGTGAACATACCTCTGATTCAGACCGTCGAGCGTGAAATTGCCAAAGACAAGAGCGAACGCGGCATAACTACCAAGGATAAGAACGGCAACGAGCACAAGGATACGAAGAAATCCCGCAGCATCGTTTCCGGCGACGCCGATTTCCTTTCCAACGAACTCTTCGACGCCGCGCAGTTTGCCAACAAAGATCTGGTGCTGAACATGTTCGGCTGGATGGGCGGCAGCGAAACCAATATGGAAATTCGCGCCAAGGAAGCCTCCAGCGAGCCCCTTATGCTTTCGACCCGCGCTTTCGTCGTTTTCGGAATTATTGTGGTTCTGATTGTTCCCGGCATTGTGTTCTTCTACGGCCTGTCGGTAGTAATGAAGAGAAAGAAGAAGTAAGCTATGCAGAGATGGGTAAAAATGCTGATCCTCGTCCTGATTTTGGGCGGGTTTTGGTATTTTCACGATATCCGCGGCGGAGAACGCAAGCTGGAGGAGGAAACCGCTCAAAAGCGGGTCTTTGTTCCGATAAATCCTCAGGAATTCATCTCAATTGTCTGGTCGGACGGTCAGGAGACCGAGGACAGCCGGACCGTCTATCAGAAGGACGGCATAGGCTGGCTGGCTCTTCTGCCTAACGGCCATAAAGTAAGGATAGACTCGGCGATTTTCAGCGGGCTGGTTCACAGCCTAGCTGATCTGTCGATGGTTGAAAAGATAATGGACGCTCCGCCGGCGGCTTCTCTGGCTCAGTTTTGTCTGGATAAGCCGAAATATAAGCTGGTTCTTAATTACCGACGGGACGGAAAAGAAGAAAAGTCGGTTCTGGTCTTAGGCGCCGAGGCTGAGGATGAGAGCGGTTATTATGCTTATACGGGCGAGAAGCCCGAAGCCGTTATCGAGGTCCCCGGAGACTTTGTCAAAACTCTGAGCATGCCGCTTACCGAGCTTATCGAAAAGGATTTTCTGCCTGCGGCGCCCGGCAAATTGGTTAAGCTTAAATACGACTCCTATGAGGGCAGCAGGCCGGATTGGTTTGAGCTGAGTCTGCACAGGAGCAGAGACGGCAAGACTTCAGAAGCTGCTGACGAGGACTCTGAGCCCGACATCAGCAGCAGCGACAAGTGGTTCATCAGCGATCGGAGCGGAGAGACGACGGCGGCGGATATGACCAAGACCAACGATTTTATATGGTCTCTGCGCAATCTCAAGGTTTCGCGCTATCTGCATCCTGACGAAAAGAATAAGCTGGGTAAGCTCAGGGGCCGCTATTTTGTAACTCTGGGCAAGAACAAGGGCGACATGATTCTGGAGTTCGGCGCCGGAGTTCCGGGCAAAAAGGATACTCTTTATGCTCACCGCACCAATCCGGACGAATATATGGAAGTCGATTACAGCGCTCTGGCAGGCGGCTTAAAAAGCCTGCTGGGACTTCGTTTCGACGACTTGACCGATAAGCATATAGCCGTATTCTCCATGGAGGACGTGCAGAAGTTCAGCGTAAGGGTTGAATCCAAGAGGAGCGAGGGCGCTTTTGAAACGGAAGCCCGGCGCATAAAGGGCGGCTGGGAGGTTATTAAGCCGGAAAAATCCATCAGCAATGAAGCAAAGGTTAATTCGGCTGCCGAAGATCTTTTATACAGCCTTGCCGACCTGCAGTGGAAGGAGAAGCTTGAGGTTAAGGAACCCGATAAGCTTCCCGCCGTCGCCGAAGCCAGGCTTTCTCTTGAAGGCGGCGATAACGGCGGAAGCAGGGAATTTGTCATAAGAGAGCTGTCCGCTGAGGAAGGCAGGTATATAGTCGCCGACAAGAGCGGAAAGAGTCTGCTTCTGGCCAACGATCCCCGTTCTCTCTGGATAAAGGCTTATGAGCAGCTTTCCCTGGAAGGCCCCAAAGAAAAAAAGGAAAAATAAAAGCTGCATTATTGCAGCTTCAGCTGCAGCCGCGGTCCCGCGGCTGTTTTTTTTTGCCGGTTCGCCCGCCGCGGCCGCGCTTTTTCCGCAGGCGCGGCCGGAGGCGGCAAACGGGGGAAAAAATTTGATCGGTATAGAAGGTATACGTTTAATATTTGTTTGGTTTGTCTTACTGAGATTGGGTATGCCGATATCTGATCTGTCAAAAGCGGACCGGACCTTGCGTTTATCTGCAGATAAACGGCAGATTATGTCGGATTGGGATTATTGCTATGGAGACTGAGAAACAGGAACAGTTTGAGCAGACCCTGCGCGATTGGCCGCGTCTGGAAAGCGAAAGGCGCATTGAGCTTTTCAGAGCTCTGCCCCTGGATGAAGCGGAAAACCTGATAGATTGTATGAATATCAACGATCAGGCGGAACTTCTGGCGACGATGAACGTCTCCGAGCGGCGCTCCTGGCTGCGTTATCTTGACCTTGACGATATCGCCGATATTCTGCTGGAGCTTCCCAAGGAAGAGGCCGACGAGTGGCTGGGCCTGCTGGACGCCCGGACGCACGATAAAGTCAGCGCTCTGCTGGCCTATGCCGAAGACGACGCCGGCGGCCTGATGAATCCCAGTTTTGCCAGGGTGCGGCCTACCATGACTGTAGAGGCCGCCATAAATTATCTGCATATTCAGGCTCAGGAGAATATTTCTTTGGAGCATGTATATGTGCTCGATTCAGACCAGCAGCTGATAGGCGAAGTATCCCTGGGCGCTTTGCTGGCGGCCAACAATAACGATCTCATTACCGAGCTGGCCGAGAAAGACGTCGTCACCTGTACCGAATATATGGATCAGGAGGAAGTCGGCACGCTATTCTCCCGCTTCGGTCTGACCGCTATGCCGGTTGTCGACGTACAGGGCCGTATGATCGGTCTGATTACGGCCGACGACGTCATTGACGTCATTCAGGAAGAAGCTACTGAGGACGTGCAGAAATACGGCGGCATGGAAGCGCTGGACGAATCGTATCTGCGCACCAGCATATCGGAGCTGATAAAAAAGCGCGTCGGCTGGCTGATTATGCTGCTGATAGGGGAAATGCTGACTACCTTTGCCATGGCCGGTTTCGAAAACGAATTAAACAGGGTATGGTACTTGGCTATTTTTATTCCCCTGATTATTTCCAGCGGCGGCAACTCCGGCTCTCAGGCTTCCACCTTGGTTATCAGAGCCATGGCCATGGGAGAGGTTAAGCTCCGCGATTGGTTCCAGGTATTTAAGCGCGAGCTGGGCGCAGGAACCGCAATGGGGCTTATTCTGGGAGTTATCGGTATGATGCGGGTTCTGCTGGGAGAATTTTTTCTGAACGGCGTCTACGGAAATTTATATCTGCATTTAGCTTATACTATAGCTATATCGGTGGCCGGAGTAGTTTTATTGGGCTGTCTGGCAGGATCTACTCTGCCTTTTATTCTGCGTTTGTTCCGCTTTGACCCGGCCAGCGCTTCCGCTCCTTTTGTCGCTACTTTTGTTGATGTTACGGGATTGCTGGTGTATCTTACCGTAGCCAGACTGCTGATTATTCCCAATGTTTTGTAATGAGCTGAAGAGCAGAGACGCTTATTTTATATAAAACTGTATCTCCGACAGCCGTTCGGGTGAAGTAGGTTTATTTGAAATTTTGTCGAATATAGAACAGATGTACTTTTTTTGTGCGATCAATAAGCTTTCGCAGTATTTGGAGTAACAAGTGAACGGTTCGGACAATAAGCAAAAAAAGCTGCTTTTAATAGACGGCAACGGTTTAGCTTACAGATCTTTTTATGCTCTGCCTTTCCGCAGACTTAATCAGGGGTTTCCCGTAAACGCTGTATTAGGTTTTATTAACCTATTGCTGAACGCAGTTATCTCCGAACGTCCTACCCATATAGCCGTCGCTTTTGATCACGGCGCCTTTGTAGACACACTGATGAAATTCCAGAGCTACAACGTGCAGCGCGAGGAAATGCTGGACGATTTGGCCGATCAGCTTCCCGTGGTCGAAGATTTTGTGCAGCTCTGCGGAATAAAAGCTTTTCGTCTGCCCGGTTTTGAGGCTGACGACTGCATAGCAACCCTGGCCGCCAAGGCTTCTCAGGACGGCTTTGAAACCTTGATTGTGGCCGGAGATTTGGAACTCATGCAGTTGGTTTCTCCTCATGTTAAGGTCATGACTATGCGGAGGGGCATTGCCGACGCCGTAATTTACGACGAGGCGCTGGTTAAGAAAAAATACAATCTGCGTCCGGCTCAGCTGGCGGATCTGCGCGCTTTAGCCGGCGATTCCAGCCAAAATATCGGCGGAGTTCCGGGAATAGGCGAAGTTACGGCTAAACGTCTGCTCTCTCAGTACAGCTCTCTTACAGAGCTTTTTGATTCCCTCGGTCAGCTTCCTGCCAAGTGGCGTAACCCGCTGTCGGAGAACCGGGACGACGCCTTTGAATTTCTGTCGCGTTCCACCATCAGGTTCGATCTGCCTCTGCATATCGATTGGCAGGAATGTGAATTTAAAGGCTTCCCCGTAAACATAGTGGGCCGAGTGCTTAATCTCTTCCAGGTAGAGGGCTTCGGCGGCTTAATAAAATACATGGAGCGCTTTGCCGCAGAAGAAGGACCCGGACGCATACCTCTGAGCCCCTTGCCCGCTGATAATCTTTTTGATGCGCTGCAGCCCTTTGCGGAGACGGCGGAGGATATTTCCGCAGTTTGGCTGGCCGACGAGCATGAAAATGTCTTAGGCCTCAGTCTGAGCTGCGAGAGCCTGGAACCCGTATATATAGATTTTACGGAAGCTTCCTGCGCCGGCTTGCAGGAGCGGGTCCTGGACTGGCTCAAGCCCGTCTTCGCAGATAAGAACCGCCGAAAGTTTGTTTTAAACTTTAATGAAATTATCAGAAACGGCATTGAGGACTACAGCGGCGTTTATGCCGTCGATCTGCTTTCCGAGCTGCTTTTCATAAATTCCTGGGATCATTCCGTTGAATCTGTCTGCGCCCGTTTCGGTCTGGCTGTTTACGACCGCATGCTTTTTGGGGCCTGCGGCGATAACTGGGAGAATTCTTCTCCCGAGGGACGTATGGCCTGGACCTCCAGAGCGGCCGACATTCTGACCGGATTGGGCGGGCGGATGCTGGATATTTTAAAGGAGCGCAAACTGGAGGAGGTCTATTTTGAGATAGAAATTCCTCTGGCGTTTGTCTCCTGGCATTTGAACCATGACGGTATCGGCTTTGACGAACAGTCGGTCGAGAAAATTGCCGATCTGCTGGATGAAAATTTAAAGGAGCTCAAAGCGGAATTCCTGTCGGAATCGGGACTGGACGAACTCGATTTGGATTCTGAAGAAGAGGTTAAGAATTATTTATTTGAAAAGCTCTCTCTTCTGGTCCCCACCAGACCTAAGAACGGCTCGGCCTTAAGCGCTGAGATGCTTCGTTCTCTGCAGGATCAGAATCCTATAGTAGAAAAAATCCGCTGTCATTATGAGCTTTCGGAATTTAAAAAGGTCTTCGTCGGTCAGTTTATGAAGGAAGGCCGTTTAAATGCGGAGGTCGGCGGTCATCTGTTTAATCTGGCTCTGCCTTCTGAGAGGCGCCTGCAGCTTTTGGGACGCGCCGTCTGCCACGGCGGCATAGAGACTATGTATCGCATGGTTTCCTCGGTTTATAATTTGGAATACAATGTAATACGCCGGCCTTTGGCCCAGGTCATCGATTCTTTTCTGCGCCCCAGGGGCGTTAATTCCAGCCTAATATTTCTGAGTTTCCCGGCCATGGCTCTGTATATGTATGCGGAGATGTCCGGCGACAGCGCTCTCAGAGAGGACCTGGCTTCCGAAAAGGACGTTGAAAAAATGCTTTTGGAAGAGGTCTTTGGAGACTTCAGCGGTTTGGTAGGCGCACGAAATCTGATTGTAGATATGCTGTTCTTTGTTTACAGTCCGGCCTGGCTGGCCAGACGTCTATCCCTGAGCGAGGAGGAAGGCCCGGCTGCGGCTGAAAAATTGCTGCGCAAGTTCGAAAATGCCTTCAGCAAGCATTATCCCGTATGCTGGGACTACATTCTGCGCTGTCAGTCCCGGGCCTCGGCTATGGAGGACCTGACCACGGCCGCCGGCCGTTTCTGCGTACCTTTTGAGGCGGGCAGCCGCAATTACAGCGTGAGAGAAAACGCAGAACGCTTTGCCAGGGCAATGCCGGCAGAGGGAAGCTGCGCCGATATTTTCCGAAAAATTTTAGTAAGTATTTATAAAGAGTTCGGATCGCAGGTTTTGGTATTCCCCTGCGGCAATATCATTGTGGTATGCTCTCCCAAGGACCGTCAGCGTGAAATTGCCGAGCGCTGCCGTGAGCTTTGTCTGCAGTCCGCTTACGGATTTGATATAAAGGTGGAATACACGCTTAACTAAGCTGCCTGAGAAGTCTTTTCTGCTTAAAAAAAATAAAAAAATATGTTTATTTAGAACTATATAGGAAGGAAAGAGTTTCTCTTGCAAGAATCCTCAATAGATAAACGGGCCATATATGAGCTCAGTGACCATATCTTCCCCTAAAGGCTCGAGAGTCTGAAGGGGTTTACCTAAGGAATTATTGGAATGGACAATCAGGAAGTTTTAAACGCTAACGAGGCCGCTAACGAGGAAAGCAGCCAGGACATGGCTTCGGCCTTGGAGGAGTTCGAGAAGAACATTAAGCCTATTCACAAGGGCGATTTTTTAACCGGCAAGGTCATTAGTGTCGATGAGCGTGGAGCTTATGTTGACGTAGGCTATAAGACGGATGGGTTTATTCCCGCTGAGCAGGTGAGCAATGCTAAAGACGTTTCCCCGGTCGACGTTTTGAAGGTCGGAGACACGATCAATGTGATGGTCCACAAGATCGGCGACGGCGAAGGCGAAAACGGAGGACTTCTGCTCTCCAAGCGCCAGGCTGACAACGAAGCTGCCTGGAGAAACGTGATGCACTGCCATGAGACCCAGGAAACCATCACCGCTACCTGCACCGATCAGGTTAAGGGCGGTTTGATCGTAGACGTCGGACTTCGCGGCTTTGTCCCTGCTTCTCATGTTGATGTCCGTCCCGTTCGCGATCTGAGCGAATATGTCGGCGAGCAGCTTTCTCTGAAGGTCCTGGAAGTCGACAAGAACCGCCATAAGGTGGTCCTTTCCCGCAAGAAGGCCGTTGAAGAAGAGAGACGTCAGGCCAAAGAGAATACTATGAATAAGCTCTCCGAAGGCAGCATCGTTTCCGGTACGGTAGCCAGATTGACTAATTTCGGCGCCTTTGTAAACCTTGGCGGAGTCGACGGACTCGTGCACATCTCCGAACTTTCCTGGAAGCGCATTAAACAGCCCGCCGATGTAGTCAGCGTCGGTCAGCAGGTTGACGTTTTGGTCCTGAAGATTGACAGAGCCAACGGCAAGATTTCCCTGTCTCTGCGTCAGGCCGCTCCCGATCCGTTCTTGGCCGCCTGCGACAAGTACAAAGTCGGCGAGGTCGTCAAGGGCCGCATCACCCGTTTGGCTAATAAATATGCCTTCATGGAAGTGGCTCCCGGCGTCGAGGGTCTTATCCCCGTGAGCGAGATGGATCGCGACCATGTCAATAAGCCTGCCGATGTACTTAAGGTCGACCAGGAAGTCAAGGCTGAGATTATCGAGATTATGCGCGACCAGCGCCGCATTACTTTGTCTATCAAGCGCGTTCAGCAGGGCGAGCACACCGAAAACAGCAACGCCGGACGCGTCCGTCATAACGAGGGCGGCAGCGGCAACAGCATCGGCGATTTGTTGGCCGCTAAATTAGGCAAGGATAAGATCAACGCCAACGATATCGTCAGCAGCGACGCTTCTGACAAATAGAGGCCAAATGGCGGTTTTCTAAATCGGCCAGCGAATAAATCGGCGGGAAGAACGGTAATTTGCGAAAGCGAAATTTGTTTTCCCCGTCGATTTTTTTTGTTCGTATAGAATCAGGGCGGAGCGCCTTTTATAATCGTTATGGAAATGGCAGAAACGGATCTTTTGATAAAACGGGTTTCGGAGCGTATTTTCGGTTTGACCGGAGGCATAGCCTGCGGCAAGAGCGAAGCCGCTGCTGTTCTGAGGGAGTTGGGGGCGGTAATAATTGACTGCGATATCATCAGCAGAGAACTCACCGTGCCAGGCAGCGAAGCTCTGAAATTGCTGACCGAGGCTTTCGGCAGCCGGATATTGGACGGGAAGGGAGAACTGAAGCGCAAGTATTTAGCTTCTCTGGTATTCGGCTCCAAAGAGGCTTTACAGAAGCTAAATGATATAATGCAGCGGCGAATTTGGAAACGGGCCTTCGAGATGGCGGCCGAGGCGGCTATGACCAACAAGGCCGTTTTTATTGCCGCGCCCCTGCTTTTTGAGCACGGGGCCGAAGCGGCGGTCAGCAAGGTTTGGGTAGTGGACACTTCGGAAGATATTCAGCTTAAGCGCTTGCTCAGGCGCGACAGGCTGAGTCCGGAGGAAGCGCAGGCCCGTCTCGATTCTCAGATGAAAGCTGCCGACAAGGCCGCCAGAGCCGATGTTCTGATCGATAACAACGGCAGCCTGGACGATCTGCGCCGAGAGATTGAGGCAGCTTGGCATGAGCATTTTGAGCCGGCGGAAGGATAAGTTGAAGCAAAGAAAAGCTGTAAAGGTTATATTTCTGATTTTAGCGGCGATTCTGTCGGTATGGCTTATCTGCGCCCATTTTCAGGTCGGCAAAATTTTTTATCCTTTGAAATATAAAGAAACTGTAGCGGCTGCGGCTTCGGAAGCTCATATATCTCCTTATCTGTTGGCGGCCGTAATAATGACGGAGAGCGGCTTTAATGAAAAGTCCCGCTCAGAGGCAGGGGCTCTGGGGCTCATGCAGCTCATGCCTCAGACGGCCTGGTGGATAGCTGACACCTGCGGTATTGAGCTCCCTGAAAAAAAATCCGAGTTATTGCTGGACCCGGAAATAAATATACGTCTCGGAGCTAAATATTTGGAATGGCTCTATATTCATTTCGAGCTTTCGCAGGTTGAAGCTTTGGCCGCCTATAATATAGGTCAGAATGAAGTCCGCAAATGGACTGAAGCTAAGGGACGTCTTAAGACGGAAAATATACCGGTGGCGGAAACGCGGTATTTTGTCAGAAAGGTCCTGAAAAGGGAAGCTGAATACCGAAAGTATTATCCTGAGCTGGAGCGTAAAGAGAACTGAGATTATGGCTAAAAAGCAGAAAAATAAAGGCGAAGCCGACGGACAGAAGATTATTGGCGTAAATCGCCAGGCGCGCCATGAGTATATTTTTGAAGAATTTTTTGAGGCTGGGATCGCTTTGACCGGATCAGAAGTAAAATCGCTGCGGGAAAACCGCTTAAATATGACGGAGGCTTATGCGGCGGTTGACAATAACGGACAGGTATGGCTTAAGGGACTGAACATAAGCAAGTGGAAGCAGGCCAGCTGCTTTAACCATGAACCGCTGAGAAAACGCCGGCTGCTTCTGCATAAATCGGAAATCAGGCGCATGTATGTTAAAACTCACGAAAAGGGCCTGACCCTGATCCCTACGAAAATTTATTTCCGGAAAAACTTTATAAAGGTTGAATTGGCTGTTGCCCGCGGCAAAAAATTGTATGATAAGCGCGAAGCGGAGGCAGCCCGTACCGTCAGGCGCGAAACCGAACGCATGCTGGCGGAAAGAAGCCGATAACATAGTTCTGGTCGGATTCATAAGCCGCCTTAAAGCGCTTAGCAAGGGGGAAAATGTCCCCAGCTCCTCGAAACTAATTGTAGTGTTTTTTCCCTTAAACGGAGACAGACGACGATTAGAAAGTGAGCGATACTGTGGCGGACGTAACTAAGCTTGTGGCGCCGGCTGGTTTGAGCGGCAATGATGATCCTTTGCGCGCGGTATTGACCGGCTGTATTGAGGAACTGCAGAATAGCCTGCAGTCTGCAGAGAGCGGCCCTGAACCTAATTATATACGTTCGGCCTGGGCGTTCCGCAGCGTTATTGACTGTATTTCAATTATAACAGCTTCATTATCGGTCATTCCTCTGTCGCCTTCTGAAGCGCCGCTCCCCGGCTGGCGCCGCAGCCTGTGGCGGGGAGATTTTGCCGAAGCCGCCGGCGGTCTTTTGAGCTGGGCCGCTTCATATCTGCCCAGACGCGTCAGCCAGAGTAATTTAGCCCGTCAGATTCTGGACTTTTTATATAAAGATTACAATAACGGAAGCTGCGGAGAGAGCCGGGATTATGTAAGTCTTTTAGGCTTCAGCAGCAGCGCCAATTTCGACAATGTTCCCTGGGATATGTGGAAGGACCGTTTTTTTCGCAGCGGTTCTCTGACGGAAATGCGCAGAGTTTCCAAGGGCGTTTTGAATTATCTGGGCCATCTCAACAATTTGCTGGCGGAGTTTGATAAGTTCCTGGCGCCCTGGCGTTTTGAGATCGCCGCAGGCAAAAGCGCGCGCAAGATTATCATGCGCAATAATAATACCAGCGCGGAACTGCCTTCCTTTATCGTCGCTTCCAGATGCTCGATCTGCAATAATGATCAGGCGATATATTTCTTTTCTGCGCCCTGCTGCGGCAAGCGTTTTCTGTATCGGGAAGTTCTGACCGGCCACGAGCTGACCTTGGAACTGGATCCCTTATTTAAGCGGCGCTTTTTTACCAATCCTCTGAGCCATGAGCGCAATTCCGTTACCAGCGTCACTTTAGATAATGCCGAAGCGAACGTCATTCCGCTGATTACTGAAGGCTTTGAAGAGCTGAAAGCCCGTCTGCTGGACAATTTGGGAGAGCATGTCTTTGAGCGCTGGCATTTGCCGGTGCTGGCAACGGTATGCGAATCGAACAGCGAGCTTCCTTTCGATATTTTGAAGACGCCCGGTTTCGGTATCCGCGACGGAGAGTATGTCAGCTACAGATTAAACGGACTTATTGCTTTTGGAGAAGACGGCAGAGTAGAACTGCGCTCTCCTCAGGTATATGAATACTGTCAGAAGAGCTTTGCCGAACAGTGCCGCTTTGCCAATCTGCGCCTGGCCATGTGGGCCGAGGCCGTTCTGCAGGATGAAGGCTCCGAATTTACTCCCGTACAGACGTTTGCCGTTTCTCATTTGGCGGAATGGGTTAAAAAGAGCGATGATAAGGAATTTTCAGGCCGCTTGGCATTAGAAGGCAATTTTATGCCCTTTGTGCAGCGTTGGTGCAAGGAGCTCGTTTCCCGCGGCGGCATAGAGGACAGAAATCTGGCCTTGGATATAAGTCAGGGCTTTTTGGAGCTGTTTTTAACTTATCCCTCTAAGGCCGCCAACGAGCGGGTCATTGAGATCTGCCGTTTCCGCTGCGATGTATTTAAGCAAATTCTCGATTATGTCAAGGCTAAAGAGGAATTAGACAAGGCTGTAGTTTTCATTTCGAAAAATGAGAGCAACAAGGTTGTAAGAGCGGAAATTCTGGGCGAGAGGGCCGGTTTGAATTTAGAGCTGGACCTGCCCCGGCTGGCTGCCGACGATGCGGCTGCCGCTGCGGAAATCTGGTCGAAGCTCAGCGATTTGGGCGACGGCAATGCCTTGAATAATTTAGCCAATATAACCTGCCTGCGCGTTAAGGCCAACTTGGCTCTGGGGCAGAGAGCGCAGGCCGTATCCTGTCTGCAGAAGCTTATGGATCGCAAGAGCAATCCCCGCACCGAAGAGGAGAAGCTTTTATGGGCCTCTTTAAGCCTGCGTCTGGCCGAGCTCATGAAAGAGCAGAATACTTCTATCCGCCAGGTGCGTCTGCGCTTTGAGGATGTTCTGTATTATACTCAGGACTTAAGCGAGAATTCAAGGGTTAAAGAACTGAAGGCTAAGGCTCTGTGCGGCCTGGCAGACGATAAGGACACTGAAAACGCCGTCGCAAAATTAAAGGAAGCCGAAGGCTACTTAAAGGTTTTAATTGATGAAAAGGAAGACTGCCGCCCCGCTTATGCCGAGCTGGTTTACCGTCTGGCCTTTTTAATGGAAAAATGCTCTCGTCTGGATGAATGTCTGCAGTATACCGAGCACGCTATCGGTATGTATGAAAAATCCGTGGCTTTTTCGGATCGCTTTGCCAACCGGGTTTCTCTGGCCAAACTTTGGCTGCTGCGCTCACGTATCGAGGAACTGCAGAACAATTATACGGAAGCTGAGAAATATATCAACAATTCGCTGGATTACTATGAGCGGCTTATAGACGACAGTCAGGTTCGCTATATCTCCGACTTAGCTAAAGTTATGGCTAAGCGCGGTTATATAAGAGTGCTCCGCAAAGATTACGAGAACGCCAAATCCGATCTGGAAATCGCTATTGCCAAATGGCCCGGCGCTCACGATTTAAAGAACGCTAAGGCGCCTTTAGCGCGCGTTTTCTTGAATTTGGGCGTAGCCTATGCCCGCCTTGACAATGTAAGTCTGGCTCTTATTCAGTTTGAAAAGGCTTTGGTCATTGCCAAGAACCGGGGAGATCGCAATACATCGCTGCAGATCCTTTCCGAGCGGGTCTGGACTTATTTTTACGACGGTCAGTTTAAACGGGCTGAAGACGATTTTACTAATATTTTTGTTTCCAATCAGGATGAGCAGAACGAGAAGAATCTCTTAGGCCGCGGCTGCGCCCGTCTGCGCCAGGACAAATTTACCATGGCTCTGGCCGATTTCTCTCAGGTCCTGATTCAGTACGAGGATCACAGCAGTCCCTTTGCCGTAATGGGAGCGGGTATATCCTGCCTGGGCAGCAAAGATTTTGATTCCGCTCAGGTTCATTTTGAAAATCTGCAGAAGAATCTGGCGGTTTCCGATATTGACAGGACGGTGGCTTTAATCTGCAATGTCGTCTGTCACTGCGGCTTGGGAGACGTTAATTATGATAAAGATCGCGAAGCCGGACTGACAGAGTATGAGAAGGCCTGTCAGATTTGGCAGCATGACAGCCTTGGCATGGATTTCGGCGTCGATTACAGTCGGCTGTTTGACGCCATGACTGTATTTTTTGTCGATTTCGTACAAATGATACTGAGAGCCGCCGAGCGTTTAATCGGCGCCCGCAGGGTTGATTATCTGGTTTCACCTTTAAAGATGCTGAGAAATTTCGGCATGTATCCGGTCGTTTACAGCAATCTGCCTAACTGCGGAATGCAGACGGGAATAGCTTTGGTCAAGGTGTTTACCGTCGCTAAAAACGGGCAGGAAAGTCTGAAATTAACCAAAGAGATACTGCGTGAAATTAAATTCGGAGACTTGAAGAAAGTCGGTTTTGAAAGCCAGGAGTACGGCGAGGCGTGGCTTACCTACAACGTTGTTTCACTGCTGGCTTCAGTTTCTGAGTTCAGGAACGGAGGTTTTGTCGCCCCAGACTATACCTCTCTGGATGAGATGTGCGAGCTCGCCGACCAGGCGGTTTCCATATATGACAGAACCTCAGCCAATGAGTTTGACAAGATCAAAAAAGAGGAATATGCCGAGCTTCAGACTATTAAAGCCGCTATATACTGTTCCTTAGATCGCCGGGAGGCGGCAAAAGCGGCCTTTGAAAGGTCTAAAAAGCTCTATTCGGAACTCCGTTCCTCCAACGGCGGCAGGGGCTTCGAATGTGAAATCGGCATGATAATATTAAATCAGATGAGGAATGCGGCTGCCGACGAGAATCTTACGCTTTTCCTCTTTGACGAGCTGTTTAATGTTTTAAGCGGAGCGGACGGACTTAAAGCCGAGGATAGTTTCCGCCGTTTATTTACGGAGGAATTGGCTGAGCGTCTGAGCTATGCTTTCAAGCATCTCGCTTCATGCCGCGATTTTGCCTGCGATATTATGAAGCTGCCTGTGTGGAGCGCAGACGAGCTGATTACCTTTGAAAATAAATTTATTGCAGTTCTGCAGAACGCTTTTAAACGCAAATATATAGCTCTGTTCAGAAATATAATTAAAGAGCAGCACAGAGATGATATGCTGTTTGAAGGGCGCAGGCCGGGCGGCAAATTCATTGAGCTTTGGCTGGATACGGCTCTGCGCGATGAAGCGGCCGGAGGCAGCGAAGGCCTCTATATGCTGGAGGATTTGGTCCGATTCGGCGAAGAGTACGGACAGCTGAAAGGCTGGCCTGTCAATTTCGCCATGAAGGCTCAGAAATGTCTGGCCGATTTCTATGCCAGCGAAGGCAACAGCCGTTTGGCTATGAGCTATCTGGAAAAAGCTTTAAATTTAGTCAGCGATGAGCTGTCAATTGCGGAGAGTTCCAGACTGAAGGCGGAAATCGGAGTCGAGCAGGTTGAGCTTTTAATTAAGGACAACAAATATGAGGCCGCAAAGGATACTTTGGATCGCGCTGAGCTGGATCTGCAGAAGAGCAACTGCGGCGAAGACGATAAGCTGGCTGAAAAGATTAAGCGCATTCGAGTCGATCTCTTCCTGAGAGGCGGCCTGAGCAAGGGCAGCGATAAACAGACGGTCGGTATAACAGAGGAAGAACCGTCGCTTTATGCTCCTTCAGCCGACAGTTCTGCAGAGAATAAATCGGTTTCGGATATCGCTTCAGCTGAAGCAGAGCGTAAAGAGAGTCCTGCTGAAGCGGCTCCTTCCGCAGTCAGGGAACAGCTTTCAGAGGAGGATGTTAAATCTGCCTTTGAAAATGTCGAATTTGCTAAGGCCGCCGACTTTGATTCACAGTCTGAAGATTCGGGGACCAAGCGGACCGGCAGGCGTTTTATTCCTGACAGCATCGGCAGCGATAACCTTACCGCCGCTGAGATTAAGCCGGCGGAACCGGCTGAGCCTGCCGTTCCCGCTGCCGAGGAGAGCGCTCCTGCCCCTGACAGCGAGCCTGCTCCTGTCAATACCAGCAAGACAGACGCCGATGATATTAAAAAGACTCTGCGGGAAGCTCTGCTTGGCGGCAAAGTAGAAAGAAACGAAGCCCTTTCGGCTGCAAAGGGCGGAGGCGCAGCTGCGATGGGCGGAGCGGCTAAAAATCCCCGCAGCGTCAGCAGCGATAACGTCATCGCCAGCCTGCGCTCCAGGTTAAACGCTAAATTCAACGCCCGCAAGGCTGAAGCGGCCAGCAGCGCCAGAGCGGAAAAGAGCGGCGGCCGCATTCCTGTTTCCGAGTCGAAAAAGATTTCTTTAAAAGGAGCGGTTTCTGACGAGCATTTAGAAAAGCTCTCTCAGAAGGCTGCTCAGGCTACTCTGGAACAGGAGCAGCAGGCTGCGGCTAAGAAGGCGCTGCCGAAAAAACAGATAGAGCTTCCGGAATCCTTAGTCGATCATATGAATAAGGAGAGACAGAAGAAAGAACGTCAGGAGATCAGGAAGAATTCGCAGTCTCTGGCTGCCGACGTCAAATCCGGCGAAGGCGAGGCCAAGCAGTCTGCGCCCAGCCTGAACCTCGGTCAGTCTCCCGCGGCTCAATCGGACAGCTCCAGGAGCGAGTCCGGTCAACTCAGCGCCGATTCCTCCTCTCAGAATGAAAATAAAGGCGTCAGAGCCGGGGGAAGCACTATTGCGTCTTCTGCAGTCGCAAAACTGCGCGCTAAGCTCAGTCAGGAGCGCAGCGGCGGCAGCAAGAGCATGCTGAATATTGAAAAAACCGGCGGTGAAAAATTCAGCGGCAGCAAGAGTCTGTCTATCAATAATGATAAGAACAAAGACGTTTCAATTGAGGGAGTCGCCAATTTCGCCTCTGAGGTTTTGGGACTCGGCAACGATACGCTGCTGGTAGCCAATAAGGGAACTAAGAACAAGATCAATAAGCTTTCTATAGACAGAAAGCCTAAGGATGAAGTTTCGGCTGCAGGCAAGGCCGCCGAACGTAAAAAAGATTCGAATGATTCCGGCGCCGCAGACAGCGCTGCAGACAAGGCAGCGGACGCAGGCAAGAGCGGAGCCGCTCCTAAAAAAGCTATCCCCAGGGCTAAAGTAGCTTTAAAATCTGCCGGAGGCGATCTGATTACCTTAAAGCTGCGCTCTCGTTTAAACAGCGGGCGTGCCGATGAGGCGGAGAAAAAAGCCGAGACTCCTCAAACTTCGGAAAGCGCTGAGGCGATGGCTTCCGCCGGCGCTCTGCAGACTGAAGCCGCTCCTGCCGATTCTGTACCGGTTTCTGCCGCGGAGAATGCCGCTTTAGCCGAGCAGGCCGCCGAAGCAGTCTCTTCATCTGTCGGCGCCGAGGCTCAGCAGGCTGCAGGCGCTGAGGCTGAGAACATGCCGTTGCGGCAGGAAACGCCTGCGGCTGATGTATCTTCGCTTAACTTTGAACCTGAAAATGCGGCGAGCCAAAGCGAACAGCCCTCTGAACCTGCCGCCGGCGTCAACGGCGCCGCTGAAAATAATTACGACAGCGCCAAGGCGGCTGAGGGCGCTTCCGAGGCCGGCGGTCAGCCCGCCGCTGTCAACGCTGGCGGAGAAGAGGCTCCCGTTAAGGGTATCGCCATTAAGGGTACTCTGAGCGTGCGTTCTATGCTGCGCAATCTGGGCTCGGCCTTAGGTTTCAGCGGAACTAAAGAGGAGCCCAAAACGGCTGAGGCGCCTGCTGCCGATCCGTCTTTGGAGAAGACGGTGGCTTCCGGAGATATAAGTCAGGCTGCGGTTGGACAGCCGGAGACAAAGAAACCGAACAGTCCTGAAGCTCCTCAGGCAGATCGTTTCAGCGTTAATTCTAAGCCCCGCAGCGCCGAGGATATGCCCGCCGCTGCAGCTGTAGGCGACGAGCCTGTCAATATCATTAACGCCGGAGTTGCTCTGCAGGAGATTGACAACGGATTTGCCAGACTGGACGAAGGTCTCCTGGACCAGGCCGAGCGCATCTTTATCAGGGTAGGCAAAGCCATTCCCGAGATTCAGCAGCGCGATCTGGGCGAGGTTATGGCCGGACTGCTTGAAGGCTTCCACGGAGTTGCCTGCGCGATGGCCGACAGCAGCATGAATAAGCGTGCGTATGACGTGGCTTTGCTGGCCAGCAGTCTGAGCCGTATGTATTTATCCAGCCGTTACGATTCGGCGGCCTGGCCCTGGTGGGGCGACGTGGAGGCTAAATCAGGCGAATGCTGCGCGCTTTTAAAGAAGTACAGCGATTCCTGCGAGCATTACCGCAAGGCTATTGAGATTTATCTGAAGCTTATTGACTTAGGAGTAGGCGAGGCTTCGCGTGCCGATGCACTGAGGACTCTGGTCAAGCTGGGCAAGGTTCTGCTGAGCATGAACGATATCGAAAACGCTCTCAAAAATTACAACAACGCTGTCGATCAAGGCTTGATAGTTTTGGAGAACGGTTTTGACGAAGAGCTGACTATGGCTGAGGTCTATAAGGCGCGGGCAGAAATTTACATGATGACCGGCAAATGCGCCGAAGCTGTGGATGATTTCGGTTGGGCTATAGAGTATTACACCCGCGACACTGAAAAGAGCCGGCAGCGTCACCTTTTGGAGATCGCCGCCGTGCAGGTGCGCATGGCCGAAGCTCTCTTTGTTATCGGCAAGAGCGACGAAGCTTACCATTACAGGGACGAGCTCGACAGAATGGCCAATTATTTCCGCAAATACAAGCGAGTTAAAGAGGCGGATATAGTAGGCAAGTATGTCAAGAATCTCGACAGCATAGCTACGCGCTACAATTAGCTGCCAATCTGGCCTGATATCGGAAAGACCTCTGATGTATTCAGCACTAGAGGTCTTTTTTATATTATCTGGACTGCAATGTCATAAAGTTAAGGCTATAATTTGCTAAAAATGGCTCATCAACTTGTTTTGCCAATGCTTGCAAATGTTTCCCCCGTCATTGAGAGCGCAGCGAAGAATCTTTAGAGCATGTTCTGCATGTTTTCGCTGTTTCTTTTGCACTTCGCTCCGCGACTGCGCTTCGCTTCGGACGCTCGCTTCAGCGCAAAAGAAAACCTGTGCAAAGCACAATGTCATAAAGTTCAGGCAATAACTTGATAAAAATGGTACAAGAGTATTTCTGCATTAGGCTTGTAAATGTTTCTTCTGTTATTCTGAGCGCAGCGAAGAATTTTTCAAGCATGTTTAACTTGTTTTCGTTATGCCGGTTTTCTTTGTCGCTACCGCTCCGCGCTCGCTTACGCTCGAATCTCCGCGTACGCGTCAAAGAAAACCTTTATTAGGAATGTCTGCTT
>JAFTAM010000168.1 GCA_017458675.1 bacterium | reverse complement strand
TAGTCATGACCAGGCGATCCTGTTTAGCCGTAAGCTCATCGATGCGTCGCTTTATTTCGCCGGCCTGCACAAAATTTGTGGCGGCGGCCTGCATTCTGGTGTGCTGTTCGATAGAACGGCTGATTTCGGCTAATTGGCGCAGCTGAGCTAAAACCTCTTTGTTTTGTGTGTTTGCTGAATCCTCAGTCATAACTCTCTCGAAAAGAAAAAAATGCCTAAAAAAAAACCAAGCTCCCTTCGCCGGAATTGCCCGGATCAGGTTCTAAGGGTAAGCGGCTCTAGCCGCCTTCTCAGCCGGAAAGCACCGACTCCCCTGCCTGGTGATGTCTTTTATTCTCTCAAGCGAAAGATGCTCCTTCCTGTTTGGAATTTTTTTTTAAAAAAATCCTTTCTCGAAGCGGCGGTACTGCGCACAAAAATAAGCTGCGCCGCGGATATGAGGAATTTTCTTCAGCCGCCTTAAACGACAGGCAGGATGTAGTTTTTTTTAAATGAAAAAAAATTACAGTCAAATTTTATGCGGAGATATCTTTTAGGTGACTAAACGCTCGAATAATAATTTAAAAGAGCCTAAAGCTTCAATCCATGAAGGTCTGTCACTTGAGGCTGCGCCGGATCACAAGTGTCTGTTCCATCCGTCCGGCGACAGCTTTGAAGCCGATCCCATCTATTGGGAATATTTCCACGACGCTTTGGTTTATGCCGAGAAGGCTCAGTATTATGACGAGTATATAGAGGCCGCTAAAAAAACGGGGAAAACAGCGCTTGAAGCTGCGGTTTATGATTTTTTCTGTCCCCCCAGTATTTTAAATGTCAATCTGAAGGAATATCGGGGCCAAAAAGGAGATCGGCTGTATATACGTGTTTTTGATCAGGTTGGCGTTACGGACGTTGCGGTTTTGATTTTGGAGTCCCGCGGCGAGTTTCTGGAAATGGGAAAAGCCAGCAGGGTCTCCGATGACTTATGGCAATACGAAATAAAGAAAAATTGCCGATCCGAATTTGTGAAAATTATTATAGACGTGTGGGATTTTCCCGGTCATAACATAGAAGAGCGTTATCAAAAGTCTATTGACGGCAAAAACAGCGGCTGATCTGGCTAAAAACAGGTAAGGTGGATATGGATAATAAATATTGTGCGGTTTTGGTTACTACGGAATCTGCCGAGGCGGCAAAGGGCATAGCAATGCATCTGCTGCGCAGACGTCTGGCTGTCTGCGTTAATATCGTTCCCCGGATGACTTCGATGTATTGGTGGCACGATAAGATT
Organism: bacterium; assembly: GCA_017458675.1. Lineage (GTDB taxonomy): Bacteria > Vulcanimicrobiota > Xenobia > Xenobiales > Xenobiaceae > RGIG3641. The sequence goes on along the minus strand of JAFTAM010000168.1, from coordinate 19,365 downwards.
GAAGAATGCAAGGAGACGTTTCTGCTGATTAAAACCCGCTCCGAAAAATTTGAAGAGCTGGAAGCGGAGATAAAGAAGCTCCATTCTTATGAGGTTCCGGAAATATTAAGCGTGCCGATCGGCGGCAATGCAGATTATCTGGCTTGGATAGACGGCTGCCTGAGCGGTTCGCCGGAATAAGAAGCGTGCTGAGCAGGATTAGGGACGGATAAATTGCAGGGACCGGTTATAAATAAAAAGTTTTCACTGCGCGATCTGCTTAAAATTGCTGCGGCGGCTTCGTTGTCGGCAATTTTAATGATCACGGTGCGCCTTCCCTTAATTCTGTCGGCGCCGTTCCTGACCTATGATTTTTCCGAAGTCCCGGCGCTGCTGATGGGGCTGCTGATGGGGCCTGCGGCCGGTATTCTGACTGTTTTGATTAAGGATGCGGTATTTCTGCTGTTTCATTTCTCTCCTTTGGAGCTGATGGGCATCCCCGCCGATTTGGCGGCAGGATTTACGCTGGTAGGAGTCGCTTCGTATATTTATAATTCAGGAAAGGGCGAAGGTGAAAAGGATAAACGGCAGGTAGACTATAAGAGGCTGTTTTGGGCTTCATCGGCGGGGATTGTCTGCATGACTGCGATTATGGCGCCGGTCAATATCCTGCTGTATAGGCTTATGAGCTTTTTTTTCGCGGATTTTCTGCAGGATATGCCGCTATGGCAGTATGTTGTCGGAGCGGCTCTGCCCTTTAATTTTCTTAAGGGCTGTCTGACCTGCCTGATTGTTTCTGCCGCCTGCGGCCGTTTGTTCTTTTTGAAAAAAAACTTTTGTTGAGGTAATATCAGATTGTACAGCAGCGTCAGTACTGTTATAAAAGAATTTTCCTATCTGGACGTATTGGATATATTACTCGTTTCCAGCTTCTTTTATTATGTATTGCTGGCCATAAAGGGCACCCGGGCCGTACAGATTCTCCAGGGCCTGGTCGCTTTGTTCGTGCTGCGCGGCATTGCTTATATTCTCCAGCTGCAGACCTTCAGCTATATTTTAAACGGTATTCTGGTTTCTACCGTGGTAGCTTTGCCCGTAGTCTTTCAGCCGGAACTGCGCAGAGCCCTGACCCGTCTGGGCATGCGCGGAATCCTGTACTCTGCTGAGGAAGACGGCGCAGAGAGAGAGGATTTGACAAAATCTATAGGTGAAATCGCCTTCGCCGCTTACAATCTTTCCAGCGTGCGCTTCGGAGCTCTGATTGTTCTGGAAAGAAACAACGGGCTTCAGGAGGTCATTGAAACCGGCAAGCTTATAAAGGGCGTTATCTCCGCCAATCTGCTGCAAACTATATTCCGTCCCAAAACGCCGCTGCACGACGGCGCGGTTATTATCAGAAACAACCGTATCTGGGCGGCGTCCTGCTATCTGCCGCTCACCGATTCCGTGCTGGATTCCCGCTTCGGCACCCGCCACAGGGCGGCCATGGGCATATCTGAGCAGAGCGACGCCGTAGTAATCGTCGTCTCTGAAGAAACAGGAGAAATCCGCATTGTCCACGACGGAGTCTTCAGTCAGGCTATGACCGAAGAGAATCAGATCAAAAAGGCTTTATACAAGGAGCTGATTACAGATACCTCAGTCAAGAAGCGCAGCGCCTGGACCGGTTTTCTGGGGCTCGGCAAGGAAGAGAAGACGGGGGATAATTAAATGCTGGACTTTTTTCGAAAGAATATAGGCTTAAAGATTTTATCCTTAACTTTGGCGGTTTTAACATTTATTTTGGTTAAAAGCCTGGCTAGTCCTATCAAGGAATTCCCTATTCAGCGTATTTTTACGAAATCTATTGATGTTATTGCGCCCAAAAATGAAAATTATATCTATTCAGTTGCAACAAAAGAGGTTAATATAACCGTAAAAGGCAAAAAAAGCGTCATTAACCGTCTGGAGCCAAGTTTGATTACCGCAATTGTTGACCTCAGCGAGCGCACACACCAGGGCAGCACTCTGGAAAAGGTCGATGTTATGGCGCCCGGAGGCGCGGAGATTGTTCAGATAGAACCCAGCCATGTATGGACGGCGGTCTCTAAAAAATCGACTTCGGTGATGCCTGTCAAGGTTCAGCTTTTAGGCAATGTCAACAGTAATTTTCAGGTCGGCAAAGCTGTCGTAGAGCCGCCCAGCGTCAGGCTTATCGGCAGCGAAGACAGTCTCAGCAAGGTCGCTAAGGTTCTGGCCGAGGTTGCCGTTGCCGGTATAGACGAAACTTTGAGCACGCAGGTCCGCTCTTTGAAGGCTGTGGACAGCGATAATAATACCGTTGACGGTATAGAATTCTCCAACGAATGCGTCAGCGTCACCGTGCCGGTTTTCCCGGTGCGCGAGGCGGAGGTCAGTCTGATGAAGGTTTCGGTTAAGGGCGGCGGCGACAGTTACAAATTGATATGCTATCCTGACAAGGTTACTCTGCGCGGCGAATCTCCGGAAGATTTAAATATCAGCGAGGTCTTTGTAGAGCCGTATCAGTTTGAAAAGAACAGACAGGTTCAGACAAAGGCCCTGAAGCTTGAGATCCCGGACAATGTAAAAATCCTGGATCTTCCGCAGAATTATGTTACGGTTACGGCCGAGCCGATAACGGAATGTCCGCTCCCCGGAAAAGAAAAGCCGGCAGCCTCTCCCAAAAAGCCGTAAAACGGTATCTGTCATTGACCTTCCTCTTAAGGCGGCTTGACTGAGTCTCGAGCGAGGCAGGAATAAACAGCCTAAAACTTTAATTATTTTCGCCGAATTTTTACGGCAAGAGATAATTTTGCCCATTGGGTTTACTGCCGAGACCGCTGTGAAAGGACAGATATTATGGCTCATTTATTTGGAACGGATGGAGTAAGAGGACAGGCCAACGTGAGTTTAATCCCGGAATTGGCTTTCGATATAGGCCGGGCTCACGGTTTTTTCATCAGAAACGGCCGATCCGTCTCCGCCGGCGATAATGTTGGCTCTGAAAGGCCTGTAATTGCTGTCGGCAGGGATACCCGCATCAGCGGTCAGATGCTGCAGTACAGCTATGTATGCGGTTTGAACAGCTCCGGAGTCGACGCTCTTCTGCTGGGCGTGCTGCCCACTCCCGGCATAGCCTGGGCTATAAGAAACTATGGCGCCGACGGAGGCTGCGTAATTTCGGCCAGTCACAATCCCTTTTACGATAACGGAATTAAACTGATCGGCGGAAACGGCTATAAGCTCACCGACGATGAGGAACACCGGCTGGAGGAACTGATTAAGGACGCCTCCTCTCTGCCCAGAGCATCTAAGGACGGCTTGGGAATTATGCGCTTCTTAAAGGAAGCCGGAGCCGCTTATGCCGATTATGTCAGCAAACTTTCGGAGACGCGTCTGGACGGCCTGCGCATAGTGCTCGACTGCGCCAACGGGGCTGCTTCGGCTTACGCCGAAGGAATTTTTGCCGGTTTGGGCGCTTCCGTTAAGGTCATTCACAATGAACCGGACGGCGTCAATATCAATGCAGCCTGCGGCTCTACGCATCCGGAAATTATGCAGGAAACCGTAGTTAAAGAGAAGGCCGATTTCGGTCTGGCCTTTGACGGGGACGCCGATCGCTGCCTGGCCTGCGATGAAAATGGGCGCATGATTGACGGCGACCACATGCTCTTCATGTTCGCCGAATGGCTGCGCGGCCGGGGACGTCTCTATGAGAACCGCCTGGTTACGACGGTCATGGCCAACTTGGGCTTGGAGATCGCCTGCAGAGAGAACGGCTTAAATATGGCTCGCACGGCGGTTGGCGATCGCTATGTATTGGAGGAAATGCTCAAATCCGGTGCGGTTTTGGGCGGAGAGCAGTCCGGTCATATTATTTTCTCAGATTATTCCACTACCGGCGACGGTATGGTGACAGGTCTGGTCTTGGCGCAAATTGTCAAATCTTCCCGCAGAAAGCTCTCCGAACTGGCCTCCAAGGTGGAAAAGAAGCCGCAGTATCTGGTTAATGTCAAGGTTAAGGATAAACATACCTGGAACTCCTATCCTGAGGTGGCGGCCTGCCTTAAAAAGGCAGAAAAAGTTCTGGAAGGACGCGGACGTATTCTGGTGCGCCCTTCCGGCACCGAGAATTTAATCAGGGTAATGGCTGAAGGTCCGGATAAGGAAGAACTCGAGACTTTAATAAACATGATTGTCGGCGTGCTTTTCGTACACTGCGGCGAACATTAGGCGGCGACAATGAACGGTTCTGAGTTTGACGGCTATCTGGAGGCTTTTGCCGAAAAAGCGGGAGAAATGCATAGATATCTGCGCCGCTGGTGCAAGGCGGCGGCAGAGCTGGAGGCCTGCGGCAGCTATGAAAGGGCTCTTACTCAGCTGTCGCTGCCTAAAAGCGTCGGTTTAAAGATGGAGCCTTCTTTCAGAGCAGAACTGGCCGATTTTTTATGGAGCTATGAACGGGATTTCTGCTCAAGTCTGAAAGAGGCTCTGCAGGAGGGCGGCGTCTCCTTTGAGGATCTGACGGATTGGCAGAAGCTGAAGGGCGACTTGGCCGGGCTTGCCGATACGCGGATTCTGCGCAGTCGGGAATTCTCGCTGCATATAGATTTTAAGCGTGAGAGCGCCGCCGTTTTTATAGGTATTTCCGATACCGAAAAGCGCCTCGCCGCTAAGTCGGCGCCTTCTTTGGCCGAGGCGTTTCTCAAATGGCGCGCCGATTTAGGAAATAAGAGCCTGAATCCGGAAGAGACGGCTCGCCGTCTCAGAATAGCTTTTTCGCTGGCAGTGGGCAAGAGCGGCAGAAAAAGCTGCGCATTAGAAGAGCTTTGCCCTTACATGAGGCGTTTTGCTTTAATGAAGAGCGCCTTTGCCAAAAATCCGACCGGGGCTAATTTGGAAGCCTGCGGCAGAGTACAGCTTTTGTTTGAAGTCTCTGAGCTGCTGAATCAAGAGAAAAAGAACGGTATAGCTATTGAAGCGCAGCCGGAGGAGCTTAGCTGGCATAGCCTGGTAAGCCTTATATAAATACTGCTTCTCGGGAGTTATTTAAGCGGTGTCAGAACAGATTCATTTGGAAGAAATTGCTGCTCAGATTGAGGTCCTGCGCAGTCTGGAAGAATTGGGACAGCATTACAAAAAAAATCGGGATATGGCTTCCTTGGCTTCCCTGGCGGCGGTATTGGCAGGCTGGCGGGAGGATGAACCCGCCCGCTGCTTCGAGGCGGCGGACAGTCTTATTTCTCAGCATAAGCAGGAGGCGATCAAAAAGGTCAGCGCTGATTTCAGAAGGCATTATAAGGATTTCGGACAGGAAAGGGGCTGGAAAATTGAATGTATTTCCAATCAGCCTCCGGAATTGAAAATAGGACCTTTTATCTTTAAACTTGATTTTGAATCGGCCTGCGGCAGCCTGTATTATGCCGGCTGTCTTTTAGGTGAAAATATCTCTTTGGAGCTCGCTTCCCTGTTTGATTATATTTCCGATAAATACAGAGAACTGGAAGATCGCGGCTTAAAAAACGGCCTGCCCGAGGGCTTAAGTTCTCAGGACCCTGCTGTAAGCCGCATGTTTTCCGAAGAATTTTTCGGTGATGTTTTCAGAGCTTACAAGGTATGCCTGAAATTCAGCGGCGGCTCGCTGGGAACGCGCCTGGAGCTTTCCGAGCTTTTCCCCATGCTGGCTTTAGAGCGTCAGAGCAAAGCTTTTTCTCTCAATGACGACAGGAGCGGTTTTGTCAGTTACAGCCGCTGCCAGTTTTGCTGGGATCTGGCGCGTCTGCGCCGCTGCGGAGGCTTTCAGCAGCGCGGCCTTCGGCTTTATCTGGGCACGGCTACCATAGGCAGTACGAAAAACAAGGATCGCGTTTATTTCCTTGACGACGGCATAGGACGAGGGCAGTATTATTTATCGGTTTGGTTTGAACGTCAGAATAAAGCCTGAAGAGGCGGAGATACTTAGAAAACACAGATACGGCTGCTGAGGATAAAGATTTATGGACGCAGAAAGTCGCTTGACACCTATAATCGCAAATGAAATTTTAGATCGCATGGGCTCGCTGGGGCTGCCGCCGGAACGCGGGATCGAATTTATCACAGTAGGCTTTGAGGAACCTCTGGCTATTTTGAACGACGTTTATCTTAAGCCTATCGCCGCCGGTGAACGGGGCTCGGCCTTTAAGGTGATTAAGGGCTCGTTCGGCAGCGGCAAAACTCATTTTTTGACCTGTCTGCGCAACCTGGCCTGGCAAAGCGGCTTTCTGACCGTACTGACCGAGCTTTCGCTGACAGGATGCCGATTCGGCAAAAATCTGGACGTTTACAGAGCCGTGGCTGAAAAAATAACCGCTCCTCCCGAAAGCTCCGACAGTTTCCCCGAATTAGTGGGAATTGGGCCGATTCTGCGCAATTGGGCTTACGGCATAGAGACTGAAAAGGAGCGAAGCGATTTTTTGCGCCGTCTGAAAATAGCGCGCTTTGACAACATGAATTTCCGTCACGTTTTCAGTTCCTTCTGTCGGGCCTTATGGGACGGCGAGGAGGAAAAAGCCGACCTGTGCGAAGCCTGGCTTTCGGGAGCGGAAATCAAGACCTTAAAATTGGGCGCTATGACGATCCGCGAGTGCATCAATGAAAGCAACGCTTCTTCTATGCTTTACAGCGCGATTAGGATACTGCGCATGTGCGGCTATCCCGGAGCGGCGCTGCTCTTTGACGAGGTAGATCGCGCCGTAGCCGGCGGAGAGCGCGAGCGGCGCTCATTAGCGGACAATATGCGCCAGTACACCGATAAATGCAGCGCTCAGTATCCCGGCTTTTTCTGGGCATTTGCGGTGCCGCCGGAGTTTATTACCGATATCATCTCCAAATATCCGGCTCTGCAGCAGAGGCTGAACAGTCCCAGGCCTTTCAGCAGGGCCTGTCCGCAGGTCCCCACCATAGAGGCCTCCTGCGCTTCAATGCCGGAAGCTGAGCTTTTTATGCTTTTGGGCAAGAAAATTTTAGAGACGGCTAAAATTGCCTGGGATTGGGATTATAATATAGAGCTGCAGGAGGACAATCTGCAGCGTCTGGTGGAGAGCTATCTCAATGAAAGCTTTGACGCCGGACAGAGAAGAAATTTTGTACGCAAGTGGATTGCGGTTTTGACCTCGCAGCATTTTGAAGGAGAAAGCCGGGCCGATCTTGATTCTGTTAACATAGAAGACGATCTGCAGGAGTTTGATGAAGAGTTTGAAGATTTTTAGAGTGCGGGTGCGGTAATGGGAGCGGGTACGGAAACCAGAGTTTTGAAGGCCGGCGATATAGTTGAACATTCCGGGTATGGCCGCGGCAGAGTTCTGCGCATAGTATCCAGCGGTGAATATTTTGTAAATTTTTTTGTAAATAACAACAATCAGTACTGCAGCGCCGCGGAGCTGCGCTGGTACCGTCCAGACGGCAGGCTTATCCCAGTATCTGTGCCGGCGCGGCGCATCCCGCGTCACGGAGCGCCCGGAAGCTTTGCAGAACAGATTAAGGGAGCGGCGGGACTTCCCGAGGGTGAAGAAGGCGATTTCGTGGCTCTGCGTGTTTTAGAGGCTATGCGCACCGGCGTGGTAGGGGAGCGGGTTGAGCTTTATACCGTGGGCCGCCTCAAGGAAATGGCTCTCATCGACGAGGAACTGAAGACCGTAGACAACGGGGCGGTGCGTGTTTTTTTGGGAGATTACGGCGCAGGCAAGACCCACATGCTGGAATGTCTGGAGGCTAAGGCCCTGCGCTGCGGCTGTCTGACCGCCCGCACCGCTCTCAACAGCAAGGATATAAGTCCCAGCAATCCTTCGCGGGTTTATAAATCCTTAATGCTCAATCTCGTATATCCCGATCACAGCGGCAAGGAAGGTTTGATGCCTCTGTTTGTGGCCGCCTACAAGCGCGGACTTCCCAAGGAGTGGCAGAAAAAAGAGAATTTTCATGCATATATAAGTCCGGTTTTGTATTTTTTTGATATTTTTATGAAAAATCTGGAGGCCGGGGCCTCAGGCGGCGGTCAGCTTTCCTCCGGGCAGCTGAACGACCAGGAAAAGGCGGTGCGCCATCTGCTGGACTGGCTGGAGGGACAGAACCCCAAGCAGGTAACGCGGGAGCTCAACCTTTCGGTTATGAAGGCCTTTCCGGGAACGCCTATGCGCTATAAGCTGCCGGCTCTCAAGGACTTCCGCACCTTCAGCCATATCTACTGCTACATTTGGAGCGGTCTGGCGGCGCTGGCCCGTCAGGTGGGCTACAAGGGCCTGGCGCTGCTTCTGGACGAAGCGGAGATGTATAATCTTCTGGATGTACGCAACCGCCGCTTTGCCGACCTCATGTTCGCCTATTACTCTCTTCTGGCTTTGGGGCCGGAGGGGGTGAACGGCCTGGACAGCCGCTCTCGGGGCGGCTACAGAAACCACCGCAGCCTGCCTCCGGTTTACAATCCCGGCGGCAAGACCTACCACAGCGGCATTTACTGCGCCTTTGCCATGACCATGGACGACGGCGAAGGACTTGTCAGTCTGACCAAGCGCCTGGATCAGTATTGCTTCTCTGTGCTTTCGCAGCCGACCGACGAGGACTATAAGACTCTTTGCTCTATCGTTATCGGCATGTACCGCAGAGCTTATCCGGAGTTCCAGTGCGCCGACGCGGCGGCCGATTATATGGGACAGCTGGTCTTTAAAGCCGTGCAGAAGAATGCGCTTACCGGTTCGCGGCAGATGCTCAAGTGCATTATAGAGCTTCTGGACTATGCGCGCCTCTGCAACAAGGATCTTCCGGCTTATGTGCATGAGATGAACGACCATATTGAAAACGGCTTTATCAATGTCGTCAGCAGCGTCAATTATAATTTTGACGAAAGCGAAGAAGAGGACGAGTCTTCGGAATACCGCGGCGGCGCGGATAATGAGGCTGATTTTGACGACGGTTTGGATATAGACCTTGATGAATCCGACTGGACGTAAGACAGAAATATACTTTTGGGGATAGGAGCGTAAAATGGATATCAGTTATGCGGAAATGCTTTCTTTAAACCGAATTCAGGCGAGCTCCATACTCAACTGCATGGGAGAGACCGGGCAGCCGCCGGAGTACGGCCTGGAATTTATTACCGTAGGCATAGATCGATATTTGTATATCGTCGAGCATGAATATTTGGAGCGCTTAATCAAAAAGGCCAAGGGTTCGGCCTTCCGGCTGGTACAGGGCAGCTACGGCTGCGGCAAGACCCACTTCCTTTACTGCGTGCGCTCTCTGGCTCAGCGCCTGGGCTTTCTGACCTGCACGGTCAATTTATCTCCCAAGGAATGTCCCTATGAGGATACCGTAAAGGTATATCAGGCTATTTTTGACAATATCGCCTGCAAACTTCCGGCGGAACATCTGGACGAGGGCAGCGGCCGCTTAAAAGATACCGTTTACGGTTTCAGCGATATTCTGCGTCTTTTCGCCAAAGGCGAACTGAAAACGGAAAACCCCGGCGTCTCCTTCAGCGAGGTCTCCGTGGAAAATTATGCCTTTCGCACCGCCTGCTGCGAATTTGTCAAGGCCTGCCGGGAGGGACGTGAAGAAGATGAAGAGCTTTTGGAGTATTGGCTGAGCGGCTCTGCTCAGGTTTCCGCCGAGGGGCTGCGCCGCCTGGGAATCTTTGAATCGATCTCATACGACAATGCTTTTCCGGCCATGCGCTCTCTAATCTCTATGGTCTCGGCCATGGGCTTCCCGGGAGTGGTTTTTTTGTTTGACGAGGTCGATCTGCATACCTCCGGAGCTTCAAAGAAGCATCTCAGGGCTATGGGCGACAATCTGCGCCGTCTCATCGATCTGTGCGCCAGCTCGGCTATGCCTGGAGTTATGTTCTTTTATGCGGTTCCGCCGGAATTTATCAATTTTGATATAACGGTCTATCCGGCTTTGCAGCAGCGCCTGATTACGCCTCTGGCCATGTCTAAGAGCAGCCCCCAGTCGGTGGTTATTGATTTGGAAAAAATCTCCGTCGAAAGCCGCGATTTTCTCTATGCTCTGGGTAAAAGGCTGATGATGATCTCTGCCAAGGCCTGGGATTGGAGTCCCCATGAATCGGAGGTTATGGCGGAGAATCTGCGCCGGTTTGTCGAATTTACGGAAGAACATGTCTTTACCGGCGGCTACCGCCTGTTTGTGAAGTTTTGGATAGCTATTCTTTTTGAGCAATACGGCGGCGGTATAAAGGCGCTGTCCGAGGATAATTTTGCAGAGCTTCTGCAGCTTTAATTTACAGCGCTGCGGCGTCAGGAAGACAGCAGACGCTTCGGCTTTAGCGGAGAGGTGATTATGAACGGCCGCGATCTTTCTAATATAAGCGAATCCGCCGCCGCTGAGGTCCTTCGCATGAAGTCGGTGCTGAAGCGGGTTTGGCCGGCTTTTTTCGGGGGCTTTTATAAGCCCAGAGATATACAGCTCAAATCGTGCGGGTTAATTTACCGGGGCGGTAATGTTCTGCTGGCCTCCGGCACGGCTTCCGGCAAGACGGAGGCCTATTTGGCGCCATTGACCGAACGCTGGGCCGATTATATGCAGAAGGGGCGGCTCTGCATTCTGATAGTTTGTCCTACCAGAGCCCTGGCCAACGATCTTTTTAAGAGGATCGCCGAGCCTTTAAAGCGCTGCCGAATCAAAACTCTGCTGCGTACCGGCGATCACGCCAACAGTCTGAGGAGCAGCGGCGCCGGCGCGGCGGTGACTACTCTGGAATCCTTTGACTCTCTGCTGTGCCGCTGTCCTGAAGAGTTGGTCACTTTGAAGGCTTTGGTGCTGGAGGAGCTTCATGTCTGTGAAGGCACGCCCCGGGGAGATCAGCTGGCCGTACTGTCCGAGCGCCTTGACGCATTAGTCCACTGTGAGAAGGCTAAGAGAATGGAGGGCACTTTGGGGGCCTTGAACCTGCCTCTGCAGCGCCTGGCGGTCAGCGCCACTCCCGGACAGCCCCAGGTGATTGTCAATAAATATCTGGCCGGACGGGCGGCTGTAGTCAATATCAGCCGGCATATCGATTTTGAAGCGGAAACGGTCGATTACAGCCGGGAAATAGACGAAAATGCCGAGGCGCTGCTCGACGAACAGGTCAGGACGGCTTTGAGCAAGCTGCGCAGCTGCGTTAATTTCTGCCTGAAGCGCAAACTGATGAAGATGCTGGTCTTTGTCCGTTCCCGAGCTGAAGCTGAGGCTATGGCGGCGGCCAAGATTTATTTGGGAGTCAATCCCTTCGGTGAAAACATTTATACGCATCACAGCAGCGTAAGCACGGTTTTGCGTGAAGAGAGGGAGAAGCTTTTTGCCGCTAACCAATACTGCCTGTGTCTGGCGACTTCGACTCTGGAAGTCGGCATTGACATAGGCTCTGTGGAGGCGGTAGCCTTTACCTCGCCTCCGGCGGATTTAGATTCCTTTCTGCAGAGAATCGGGCGGAGCGGCCGAAGAACCGAACCTGCCTCCGTTTTATGCTTATATGCCGATGAATTTGAAAGAAAATGCTATGAGCATCTGCTGGCCAGGGTGAATTCTCCTCACGTCTTTTCCGAGCATCCTCCCTTTGCCCGTTCGGTGCTTTTGCAGCAGCTTTTGTCTTTGACCTGTCAGAGCCCCTCTCATACCGTAAACGGCGCGGTTCTCAGGGAGCGTCTGCCGGAGTTTTTAAAGGAGCGCGTTACGGCAGAGGAATGCGCTGAGCTGGCAGAGGCCCTGGCTGCCGGCGATAAGGATGAGCGCGGCAATTCTGATTTGTGGCTGCAGCCGGGGAAAAGCGGCAATAAGTATTTAATGGGCGGCCGTCTGCAGGAGGCCTTTCTGCGCGGCGAAATTCACCATAATATCAGCGGCGTGAGTATCCGCGGGCTTAAAAGCGGCTCTTTCAAAGAAGCCTGTCTGGAGGTTGTTGAGGCCGGCTCTCTCCGCTCTTTAGGGAGCGTTTCCGGACGCAGCCTGACAGTCGGTTCGCATATTTCTTTGGGAGGCCGGGCTTACCGCGTCGCCGCCTGCGGCGGCGGCAGGGCCGAGGTGCTTCCGCTGCAGGATAAGGAGGGGGAGATTCCCGTCTTCAGCGTACAGAAGGCTCCTGATTCCGGAAGGCTGTGGGCGGAGGATTTTGCGGCGTTTTTGGAACTGCCTCCGCGTAAGGTATTATGGACCTATCTGCAGTACGGCGAGAATCGCTATTATATCTATTCGCATTTCAAGGGAAGCGTATGGGCGCTGTTTTTCAGGGCCTATTTAGACTGCTCCGGAACGGCGGCGTTTTCTCTGACCCGCAGCAGCGGCTTTGTGCTCTTGGTTAAGGCGGACAGCTTTGATAGTCTGGATTCTCACCATCCTCTGGAGCTTCTGGACAGCTACGTAAAAAGATGCAGCCTGAGCGGAAGCATGCTTGAGCGTCTGGCCTCGGAGCTGGAGCTGGGGCCGTGGTCCGCACTCTTAAGCCGCAGACAGCTCAGCGCCAACATTGCCGAATTTGAAAAGTATGCAGGCTATAATGAGGAGAGTCTGCAGCCTTTTTACGAGCCCATGGAATCTGTTTCCGGTCTTTGGCGCGAATTGCTGATCCAGGCTGCGCTGCCTCTTTTAAAGAGAAAGTAAACTCCGCCTCAAATGTCCGTAGTTAAGACGACGCTTTGCCAAGAACGGAACATTAGCTTGTTTGATAATGCTTGCAAACGTTTTTCTTGTCATTCTGGCGCAGCGAAGAATCTTTCAAACATGTTTTTGCTATGTAGGTTTTGTTTTGCACTTCGCTCCGCGCTCGCCGCCGCCGGAGCTCGGACGCTCGCTTCAGCGCAAAACAAAACCTGTGCGAAACATGTATGCTTAAAGCCTGTTTTTGCTTTACTTACCGACAGGAGAGTCTTTGCAGGCATTATTGGTAGTGCCTATTATTTCGGTATATTTGCGGAATAATATGAAAAATTCTCGGACTTATAGCTATTTTATTTCGCCGCACTCCGTTATCGGGAGGGATCGCGCATAAGAAGGCTAAAAATCTGCCGCATTATATTTGGATTTATCTGAGTGAGGAAATATATTTTGAATATTCTCTTTTTAGCCGCCGAAGCTCTGCCCTATGTAAAAGTCGGCGGATTGGGCGACGTGGCCGGTTCTTTGCCGGCGGCTCTTCGTAACTGCGGCCATAATGTGAGGCTTTTCATGCCTCGTTACGGGCTTATCGATACTAAAAGGTTTAATTTATCTGCTTGCTTGGATAATTTTGAAGTAAGAATGGACTGGCGGCGCGAAAACTGCAGGCTGCTTAAAAATCCTGAACGCGACGATTACTTTATAGAAAATGACCGCTTTTTCTGCAATCGTTTTCAGGTTTACGGCTGCGGCGACGAGACCGAACAGTTCGTGCTTTTTTGCCGGGCGGCTTTTGAAGCCTGCCGTCTGCAGGGCTGGCGGCCGGACGTAATTCATGCTCACGACTGGCATACGGCTGCGGCCATACGCATAGCCTGGGCCGCCGAAAACCGGCCAGGTCTGGTATTTACAATTCATAATATGGCTCACCAGGGAACCAGCCGTCCGGACGGCTGGCCGCTTTTGGGCGTCTATGACGGCAGGGGACCTTTGAATCTGATGGATCAGGCTATTTGGTGCGCCGACAAGGTAACTACGGTGAGCCCCACCTACGCTCGGGAGATCTGCAGTCCCGAATACGGCTTCGGTCTTGACGGTCTGCTGCGCTCCAAGGGAGACAATTTAGTGGGCATCGTCAACGGTCTTGATACGGCGAGCTATGACCCAAGTACCGATACCGATCTGGCCGCGACTTACAGCGCCGATGATATATCGGGCAAGCGCTTCTGCAAGCAGGAACTGCTGCGCCGCTTTAATCTGCAGGAAGATGACGCTCCTCTGGTAGGCATTGTCTCGCGTCTGGATTCTCAAAAGGGCATGGACCTGATTCTTAGAGCTATTCCCGATATTATGAAATATTCAAATTTGAAGATCGTCATTTTGGGAAGCGGCAATAAGGACCTGGAAAACGGCGTCAATTATGCGGTTTCACAGTATCCCGGCAGAGTCGGCTGCTATATCGGTTTCAGCGCTCCTCTGTCGCGGATTATTTATGCCGGCTGCGACATCTTCCTCATGCCCAGTCTGTTTGAGCCCTGCGGACTCAGTCAGATGATCGCTATGAGATACGGCACTATACCCGTAGTCAGAAGGACCGGCGGCTTGGCTGACACCGTCCGCGACAATTACGACGGCAAGGGTACCGGCTATCTCTTCAACCGTTACGATACCGACGATATGCTGGGCGCTTTGGGCAGAGCGCAGGAGCATTTCGTGTTTAATCCTTATCTGTGGCAGGAGACCGTAAAGCGCGCCATGAGGGAGGACTTTACCTGGGATCGTTCTGCCAAGGAATACAGCCGGATTTATGAAATGCTGTCAAGGCAATAACGCAGGCGATAAGGAGATGGGTATGAAGGGCTTGGATAAATTTTTCCGCAGGTTCGCTTATGCCGGTTTGGCAGTATTTATGGCTTTGACCGCGGCGCCGGCTCAGGCCGCGCCCGAAGCCGCCGAGGATGGGACGGCTCCCAGCCCCGCGGCTGTAAAGCTGAGCGGCTCTGAAGAAACTGGTGTACGTCATATTACCGTGCTCCATGTCAACGATGTTCACGGAACCGTCGATCCTTTGCTGGCGCCGGAAATCAGCGGCGTTTCCAACGTGGGAGGTCTGGCCTGGCTGGCTTCTCTGGCTAAGAAGGTCAGAGCGGAAAATCCCCATTCGACAATCTTTTTAAACGGCGGAGATTTGGCAGAGGGCAGCATGTTCTCTTATCTGAGCCGGGGCGTCGCCTACTGCAGCGCCATGAGCGCCATGCATTTTGATCTGATCACTTTGGGCAACCATGATTTCGCCTGGGGACAGCAGGATCTGCATAACATGATTAAAGCTCTGAAAACTCCGGTCGTCGTGGGCAACGTGCAGTACGGCTCGACAGGACAAACCCTGGCGGACGTTACTCCTTACCGCATCTTAGAAGTCGACGGCGTTAAAATAGGAGTTTTAGGCTTGGATACTCCCAACATCCGTCATTTTATCGCGGAATTTAAGCTGAAGGACCTGATTTTCCGGGAATCGGCGGATACGGTCAGATGGTATATGCCGCTGATGCGTCAGGCCGGAGCCGATATCATTGTGGTGCTTTCGCATATCGGCTATGAGGAGGACCTGAAGCTGGCCAAAGAGGTCCCCGGCATCGATTTGATCGTGGGCGCGCACAGTCATACCGCTTTGGAGCACGGAACCAAGGTCAACGATACTTTGGTGGTACAGGCCGGTTCTCTGACCAAATATCTGGGAAAAGTCGACATGACGGTGGCGGGCGAACCTGGGGCCATGAAGGTTGCGGATATAAAGGCGGAGTTAATTCCGGTAATCTGCGCTGATCTGGAGCCCGATAAGGAAGTTGAGGCCATTTTGAAGCCCTACCGCGAGCAGGCCGATAAAATCGGCGAAAAGGTATGCGGCGAGGCCTCGGAGGACGTCCTCCACGCTCACCGCGAGGCGGCCAAATTAAATCAGATTCACGCAGATTCCATTCTGCAGGCCGCCGGGGAAAAGCGTCCGGTATTGCCCGGCTTCGACGAGCCCGGTCCCGATAAACCTCTCTTCGGCATCTGCAATTCCCGCTCAATGCGAGGCAATCTGCATAAGGGCGCAATTAAATACAGAGAACTGTATTCTTCTCTGCCTTTTACCGAAGAAAACTATGTCACCATGAGAGTGACCGGCCAGGCCGTCATAGATGAAATTGAAGACGATCTGCGCGACAAGGCTACCGAACTGGCCGTGCCCTGCGGACTTACTTACAAATATTCGGCCTCCCGTCCCGAGGGCCGCCGCCTGGTGGAAATTAAGCTGGCCGACGGTTCAGCTTTGGATCCCAAGGCCGAATATCTCATTGTCAGCAACGAAACAATGTCCCGCAAGCCGGCCTTTAAAAACGCCAAGGATAAGCGCGTGTTAGGCCCGGTCCAGCCTATTTACTTTGAAGCCGTGAAAAAACTTTCGCCGCTTCGCAACAATCCCGACAACAGGGTGGAGCGTCTGCCCTAAAAGCTGACTGAGCGCCGCCGAACCTGAAGACCGCCGCCCTGACTGCGGCGGTCTTTTTAGCTTTAAAGGCGAACGGTTGGCAATGTGCATAATAAGAAGGAAACTTATAGCATATGGGGGAAGGTTCTGCCGTTTTTTTGATAGTGCCCTAGAGGAACATAAAATATTTTATAGGTTAATGCGGCCTGCGGAATATTTCTTACAGGGCCGCAGGATTGGAAGGTTTGTAATATGAAGATTTTATTGGCGGATAAGCTCAGCCCCGTGGCCATCGAGGCCTTTAAAGCAATAGAGGGCGCCGAAGTTATCAATAATCCTGCTCTGACCGCAGACGAACTTCCCGCTAATATCGCCGACGTCGAAATTTTGGTCGTCCGCTCTACCAAGGTTACCAAAGCGACTTTTGAAGCCGGCAAAAAACTGGGTCTGGTTATCCGCGCCGGTTCAGGCGTCAATACCATCGACGTGGCCTGCGCTACCGAGCACAACGTCAGAGTGGTCAACTGCCCCGGCAAGAATTCCGTGGCCGTCGCCGAGCTGGCTATGGGCCTGCTGCTCTCTCTGGAGCGCCGCATTCCCGACTGCGTGGCTCAGCTCAGAGCCGGCAAGTGGAATAAAAAGGAGTTCGGCAAGGCCCAGGGTCTTAAAGGCAAGAAGGTCGGCCTGATCGGCACCGGTATGATTGGCAGCGAGCTGATCAGACGCCTGCGCGGTTTTGACGTGGATATCTGCGCCTATGAGGTTTCTCCCGCCGCCCGTGAAAAGGTGGACAAATTGGGCAAGCAGCTCGGCATAACCGTTGAGTTCTGCCAGAGCTTGTTGGAACTGGCCTCCAAAGCCGATATCGTCTCCATCCATGTGCCTCTGCTCGATTCCACCCGCAAGATGGTCAACGCCGAATTCTTCGCGGCAATGAAGCCCGGAGCCATTCTGCTCAATACTTCCCGCGCCGACATCGTCGATAACGACGCCCTGCTGAAAGCTCTGGACGAAAAGGGACTGCGCTGCGGCCTGGACGTTCTGCCTGACGAGCCCGGCACGGCGGTAGCCGATTTTGACTGCGCCTTAGCCAAGCACCCCAACTGCTACGCTTCTCACCATATCGGCGCTTCTACCGAGCAGGCCGAGTTAGTCACCGGTTTAGAGGCCGCCCGCCTGGCCAAGATCTTCAGCGAAGGCAAGGAAGCTGTTCCCAACTGCGTAAATCCCGTTAAATAAACGCTGCTTTTAAGCAGAGTTCCGGAAAGCCGGATGGGTCTCGGCCGAGATTTGCTCCGGCTCTTTTGTTTGCCTTGCAGGCGGCGGGGCAGAGTAGGGAAATAAAAGCTTGTGCAGAAACTACTTAAGTTTAAAGTCCGCAATATTTTCAGAGTTAGTATTTTTTGCAGCTTTTGAAATATTAAAAAAGGGGAGCCTATAGTATTATGTCGCTGCGTATTCCCAAAGAACGTAAGGAAGTCATTATCTACACGAACCACCACCGTATAGAGGGCGAGATCTATCTGGTGGCAGACTCCAAGGTCGCTGACGAGCTCAATGTAAGAGCCAAGGAGTTTATTTCCGTCACCAACGCCAACGTTTTCAGCGTCAACGGAGATACTCTTTTATATACGTCTGATTTTGTCACCGTCAACAAGCATGCTATCGAGGTCATGCTGTCCACGGATAACAGCAAATTAGATTAGAATATTAAAAGTTTTCTGCGAAATTGAGATGAGGTAAGGTTTGCTTATCTCATCTCCTTTTTGCTTGTATGAGGTTTTTTTGAGATGCCTATTTATGTTTACCGTTGTTCAAAATGTCATCATGATGTTGAGAAGCTGCAGCATGTGAGCGATCCGCCGGTGTTGGTCTGTCCTCAGTGCGGTACGGAAACTATGCATAAGGTGGTTTCCAATATCGGCATTCAGTTTAAGGGCAGCGGATTTTATGTCACCGACAATCCTCACGGGTCAGACGGCGGAGGTTCTTATACCGGTTCTCATGAGCATGCTTCGGACGCTGGCTCAAAGGAGCCGGAAAAGGCGGCGGCGGAAGGTAAGGACGCGAAGATAAACGAAAACAGTAAAGACTCTGATAAAAAGGCGGTTTAAAGCACTTTCATGAAATTGGGACTGGAAGAGATCGTTTCCTTAATTGTTAGTAATATCAATGCTTTCGGCGTGGAAAAGGTTACTGTGGCTCTGGAGAGCAAGCCGGAAGGCTACGGAGTTAAATTCCATTCCGAAAACGGCAGAATCGCTTCCAATATTCTGGAGGGCGTCGCCGTTGACGAGCTTTCGTTCTCCGTCAGCGGGGTTAAGCTGGGACTTAGTCCTGCTCAGCTCATGGAGCAGGCCGCAATTAAGGTTGACCGCATAGCCATAAGGGTGAGCGCCGATCTGCTCAATTCGTTTTTATCCAGTCCGACCGTTAAAGAAGAACTGCGCCGCAACGCGCCGGTTGAGATCAACGGTCTGCGTTTTGTTTTTGTCAACGAAAAGGTTACCATTCGCGGCGAAGTCCGCAAATTTGTTACCGTTCCCTTTACGGTTGAATTAGATTTTAAAGCGACCGAAGAAGGCTTTAAGGTGGTCTTTGCAAACTTCTGGGCGGCCGATATGGTGCCTCTGCCGCAGATGATTCGCAATTTGATCATGTCCTTTGCCAAACAGAAGCTCAGCAGCATAAAGGAGCTCGAGGGCATAGCGGAAATCACCGACGATTACGTTGTCATAAATCCCTGGCCCAAGGTTCCTCTTAAAAATCTGAGCGCTAAGTTTTCAAGCTTCGGCGTGAAAAATTCGTATTTTGTAGTTGAGTTGGGGCCCGACAATAAAGAGAAGCCGGCGCCGGAAAAGCAGGCTGCCGCTGAAATAGCCGCTGAGCCGGAAGTGAAGGCTGCGCCTGTTGAAAAGAACCGGGACGGCTCTATGGTTATGCCTCTGCCGCCGATGTAGCGGAGTTTTTCTGCTCTCAGCTTTTATAATCAAAAAGCTCCTCAAAGCCGAACGGTTTTTGAACAATGTCATAAAGTTAAGGCTATAATTTGCTAAACATGGCACATTAACTTGTTTTACCAATGCTTGCAAATGTTGCCCCTGTCATTCTGAGCGCAGCGAAGAATCTTTAGAGCATGTTCTGCATGTTTTCGTTATGTCGGTTTTGTTTTGCACTTCGCTCCGCGCTCGCCGCAGCCGGAGCTCGGACGCTCGCTTCAGAGCAAAACAAAACCTGTGCAATAAAAGTATGCTTAAAGCCTGTTTTTGCTTAACTTACCGACAGTA
>JAFTAM010000167.1 GCA_017458675.1 bacterium | reverse complement strand
GCTTAGATCAAGGAAAGACATGTTTTATGGGGGTAAGGGGGATTGTGCGCTTTTTACGGTTTCCGCATGTTCCTATTATCAAAGCATGCATAGAAAAAGGGCCTGCGAAAAAAGATTTCTCATTTTTTCACAGCCCCTTTGTGCGGTTTTCTAAATGTACGGCGTTTTAGTAGGTGCAGTACATGCCTTTCTTCAGCTTCCTGTGTTTAGTCAGGTTGAGCAGGTTATTGAGATAGGTGGGATCGTAGCTCAGGCCGACTTTCTTGGCGTTCAGAGTGATGGTTCCGCCGTTTTCGCCGGGATTCTGCGTATCGGGATCGCCGCCGTAGGCCACCATGTTGCCGGTAACGTTGAGCACGTTTCCGCCGGTATTTATAGTAATGTTGCCGCAGGCATAAATTACGCCGGTAAGATCGACGTCCTTATACTGCAGTTTGCCGTCAAATTTAGTCTTGAGGTCGGTGAAATGCTGAGGGTTAGCTGCGGCGCTGCCGTATATCTGATTCATGACCTGGTCGTTGGCCAGTTCTTCCACATCAATTTCATCGTCGTCGGTACCTAAGCCAAAGAAATCAACAGTAGTTGCTTTGTTTTTGTATTCGGTATAATTGGCCTTCATAACAGCTTCCAATTTATTGGTGAAATCTTGTGAAATATAGCCTTTATTTTTAAAATTAGCATTTAACGTTGCTAATAACCAGTTGTCAGGAGTATCGGCTTGGACGCCGTATGCGTCGATTCTTGTAACTCTCCCAGACTGTTCCCATGCAGTCATTATTTCTAAATAATTATCGAAAACTCTGGTAAGAGAATGTCTTAAGCCGTTGACTCCTGAATATGATACGCCGCTACTATCTCTCTGATATGTTTCTTCATTATACATATATGAAGTTAACTGATTGAAAAATGAATTCAAAAAGCCTGCTGCGTAAGATTCACCGCTTGCATAAGTTTGACCGGTAGGCATGCCGTTTGCCATGATTATATCCCTTGATGCAACTTTTTGCTCTTCGACAGTACCGGAATTTAAAGAAGCATGGCCGGGTTTCTTGGCCTTTTCGGCGGATTTGGTGGTGCCTTCAATGGCGGTTATGTTGACGTCGCCCTTGGAATAGGTGGAAACGCCCATCGTGGGGTTGGACTCTATGACCGAGGTCCCCTGAATGGTAATATTGCCCTCCGAGGTGATGGCGCCGGCGCCCAGAGTGGTTCCCTGGATGTAAACGCTGTCGGTAGTAGTTAAAATATTTTGTTTGTCTTGGCCCTGGTAGGTGAAGCCGACAATAGGGCGGGTATCAGCGCTTTCGCTCAAGACGTTGAAGGAGCCGCTCACGTAGGTATTGCCGTTGAAGTACATAGTGTGATTTTCAATATCAACGGAAATTTTGCTGCTTCCTCCCAATGTGCAGTTGGATGTGTAAATTTGATTTGGAGTCCCGGAAACGACCGGCTTGCCGTTTTCCATAGTAAAATCGGAATAATACTTTAAGCAGGGTTTGTTGTCAGCATCGGTTCCCCAGACATAGCAGCCGCCATTGAGCTTGTTTTCGTTCTTTTCAGCTTTGGGTATGTCGTCCCAGGTCAGGGTGGTCATACTGTCCTTGTTAAAAGTGTTGCTATTTTGGCTCTCGCCGTTTATAGTGTATTCTTTGCCGTTTCCTACAGATACGTCGCTGTTTTTATAGTTTACTGAGCCTTTATTCTTAGCAGTTAAAGCTATATTGCCCATAGAGCTCATTTTGGTGGGGTCGTCAGACTTGTCGTTTCTGTTGATAATCAGTTTCTCTTCGCCGTTTATTTTAATATCGGCGGCGGCGCAGGCTACCGCTTCATCGCTCAGAGTGTCGGTGTCGACGGAGGCGTAACACTCGGCGCAGACCGGAGTAATATTGCCCTTGAGATTATCCAGACGATATAAGTCAGAAGGGTTGGCGTCGCGCACGGCCGTACCTGCCAGGCCCTGGACTACCAGTCTGCAAGTTTGTTTGGGGATTACGAAGGGATATTTACAAGAGTAACCTTCGCCGGTAAACTTTACCTCAACGGGCTGTCCTTCTTTCGTCGCTACCTTGCCGTTTTTATCGGCGATTACCGCGTAGGCGGAGGCGGTGCTGAACAAGTTGTTGGTGGAAACGTTGATAAGGTCCAAAGGATGGGCGCTGTTCTTCATGCCGTCCAGGCCGGAATCGCCGTCCTCGCAGTTGAATTTAATCCTGAAGGCGGCCCGGCGCCCGTTGGCCAGGTTGACTATGCCTATGACGTTGCCGTCCTCTTCCTCTACCTGCAGAAGGCCCTTGGTTTTGGAAAAGGTAAGACTGAATTTGTCGACGCCCCGCCAGGTAATATCCTTCTGGAGCCTGGTCACGGCATACTGAAGGCCGGAATCGGCGGCCATTAAGGCCGTTTCCCGGTCGTAAAAATTAGAGGTAAGGCGCAGGCTGCCCATATTGGAATAGACTACCGCGCTTAGAAGCATAACTACCAGAACCACCGATAGCATGGTGGTTATCAGCACTATGCCCTGTTTTTTGCTCTTGTGCTGCATAATAGGTCCGCTCCTTTCTTAAAGCTGATATAAAATGCCAAACTTTTTCTGTATATATTCTAACTCTAAATTACGTAAGTCAAAAGATCTTTTAGAAGAAAAATCGGTAATTTTCTTTATTTTTCGAATATGCAGATTCAATTGCCGACGGAGGCGGCGATCCTTTGCCGAAGCGGAAAACGGCCCAGAGACGGGCCTCACCGCCGCCGAGCTTAAGGCTGCGAGGCTGCCCAGGCGCAAAAAAAAAGACCGCCGGGGAGGCGGTCTGGGCGCTGAAATCAGTTATGAACGGCGTTTAGTAGGTGCAGTATATGCCCTTTTTGAGCTGGCGGCTTTTGGAGAGATCCAGCAGATTGTTGATATAGGCAGGATCCGAGATGAGACCGATCTTGCCGGCCTTCATATTGATATTGCCGGAATCGCTGCTGTCGCCGTAAGCGATAACTGAGCCGGTGACGTTCAGCGTGCCTTTGATATCGATATTGATGTTGCCCATGGCATAGAGTACCCCGGAAAGGTCCAAGTCCGAATATTTGAGGCTATTATAGCGAGATATCAAAGACATCAGCTGCTGTTTTTTAGTTTCGCTGCTGTTGTCAGGATTGATTTCTTCGTAAGCCTGAACGGCTTCGTCTATATTGTCCGTACCGAACTCGGCTGACAGGTCCGGATCTTCTTCTTCATAGTAATAGATTAATCCGTAATCCGTTATTGCCTGCGCTTTAACTGCGTTATACAGACATGAATTTTTTAATCCGTTGCAGTCATCGGGCGGGAGCATGTTTATGTCTATTTCTTCCGACGGATCAAATCCACCGTTTATAAGCTGATAAATCATATCGTCATATAACTGTATACAATGCGGACACTGTTCATGGGCTCCCTGGCTTATGAAATACGTTTTAGCAGTTTCTCTGAGTTCAGCCATATATTCTTCCTTGCTCCCGCTTGGAGACCCTTCGCACTGCACAAAACCATCGCCGGTATAGTCGGCGGAGTCTCTGTCGGGGATAAAGGAAGCTTGTTTGGCGCCTTTCTTTCTGTCCGAGTATTTTTTGGTGGTTTTATTAATATCGACGATGTTGATATCCTTATTGCTGTAGATGGATACGCCGATGTCGGGGGTGGATTCCAGAACGCTGGGCCCCTGAATGGTAATATTCCCTTGAGAAGTTAATGCTCCAGAGCCGACCATAGCTCCTCTGATGACCATTTCGCCCGAAGAAGTCAAAATGGGCGCCTTGGTGTCGGAAGTGTTTAAGAAACCTATCGAAGGGCGGTTTTTTGTCTTGGAAAGAAGTACGAAATCTCCGCTTACGTAGGTGTCGCCGTTAACGGTCATAATTAAGTTTTTGCTGTCGAGGTTTACTGTGCTGGGCAGAGTGGCGGGTTGGCCTTTGCCTTTCAGAGATTTGACGTCTTTATAGGTCCCTGGATAAAACATGAGCTGAGGGGTGTCGGAACCCTTTACGTTTTCCCAAACATAGGTTCCGGCGGTAATCCTCGGGCTCTTGCTGCTGGCTTTAGGGACGTCTTCCCATTTTAATTCGGGGAAGGAATCTTTATTGTTAATTTTGCCGCCTACGTAGTCTTTGGTGACGTCTTTTTTATTTTCGGTTACGCTTACGCCGCTGTGGGCATAAATTTTACCGGTGTTATAGTTAAGTTTTTTATTAATATTTATATTTACGTCTTTCAAAGATCTTATATTGGAGCCGACTGCGCCTTTTGCTTCGGCAATTAAGAGCGAGTCGCTTTTTGCGGTAAGTTTTCCGCCCGAGCAGGTTACGGCGTCGGTGTACATGTTTTCGGTGTCGATGGCGAGATAGCACTCGACGCAGACGGGAGTGACGCTGCCCTTGCTGCTGCGGCTGGCGATATCGAAGAGATCCTTAGGCTCGGCGTCGCGGATGCCCGTGCCGGCTAAGCCCTGAACCACCAAGCGGCAGGTCTGCTTGGGAATTGAAAAAGGATAAGTGCAGACCTTTCCGGACTCGTCCTTAAACTCCACCTTTTTGGGCTTGCCGCTCTTATCCACGGCGACCTTGCCGTTTTTGTCGGCGATTACGGCTTCGGCTGAGGCGGTGCTGAACAGGTTGTTGGCAGAGACGTTGACCATGTCCAGCGGCTTGGCGCTGTTTTTCATATGGTCCAGGCCGGAGTCGCCGTCCTCGCAGTTAAACTTGATTCTGAAAGCGGCTTTTCGTCCGTTGGCCAGGGTGACCGTGCCTACGACGTTGCCGTTCTCTTCCTCAACGTGCAGAACGGATTTGGTTTGAGAGGGCTTCAGACTGTATTTGTCGACGGCCCGCCAGGTGATGTCCTTCTGCAGGCGGGTTACGGCGTACTGCATTCCCGAGTCGGCGGCCATTAAAGCGGTTTCGCGATCGTAGAAATTGGAGGTCAGGCGCAGGCTGCCCATATTGGAATAGACCACCGCGCTCAGCAGCATAATGACCAGAACTACCGACAGCATGGTGGTTACCAATACTATGCCCTTTTTTTTGCTGCGCTGCTGCATATCAGGTCTGCTCCTTTCATAAGTTTGAAATATGAAATTAGATACTTTTCTTTTATATATTTTAAATATTTGCTTTCAAAGTTGAAAGCGCTTTCCTACGGAAATTATTAACTTTATTGTCTATTTTTGTATCTTTTTGCTGCCTTTGCGATCTGCGGAACTGCGCGGAACAGATTATTTTTGCCGAGTCGTAAAATCGGCGAGCTGCGCCCGGAGATATCAGAAGGCTCTGGGAAAAAAAGACCGCCGGGCGGCGGTCTTTTCAGGGACAGTTAGTTATTTGCGCGAGCCCTTAATAGGTGCAGTACAGGCCCTTTTTGAGCTGACGGCTCTTGGAAAGAGCCAGCAGGCTGTTTATGTAGGAAGGGTCGGATACCAGGCCTATTTTGTCGGCGTTCATGCTGATGTTGCCGTTTTCGCTGTTCTCGCCGTAAGCGACGATGGAGCCGGTGACGTTCAGCGTGCCTTTGATATCGATATTGATGTTGCCCATGGCGTAAAGCACGCCGGAAATATCCAGGTCGGAATATTTGAGTTTCTGGTACTGGGATATCAAAGACAGAAGCTGTTCTCTTTTGGCGGCGGTGTCAGTAACGCCGTTGCTGTCTCCGTAAACCTTCAGGGCCTCGTCTATGTTATCGGCGTTGTACTCAGTTTCAGGTTCTGCAGTGGGAGTGCTGCTGGGCTCGGGTTCGGTTTCGCCGTTTTCATAGTTATAGATTCTGATAAGATCTTGGCATGCCCGCGCAGTTACGGCATCTAAACAATTGTTTTTTGTTGTAGTGCAGTTGCAGCGTATTCCGAGGGTTGATACGCTTCCTGTCGTTGGGTTGTAGGCGGCGCCGCGGATAATGTCATTATAATAATTTAAGGCATGTCCCGCATGATAACTGCTAAGTTTTAAAGTGTTTTTAAAATATTTTAAAGCGGCGTTTTCCAGATCTTTTCTATAATTTATTACCTGCTCAGGTCTCGGCGTTTCCCCGCACTGCACAAAGCCGTCGTCGGAATAAACAGCGTCTTCGTCGGGAGTGAAAGCCGTCTGCTTGGCGCCGTCTTTCTGGCTGTTGTCGTAAGTCTTGGTCGTTTTGTCAATTTCGACAATGTTGATGTCCTTGTTGCTGTAAACGGAAACGCCCAAGTTGGGGGTGGATTCCAGGACGCTGGGCCCCTGGATGGTTACGCTGCTTTCGGAAGTTATGGAGCCTTCGCCCAGCATGGTCCCCTTGATAACCATTTCGCCCTTGGAGGTCAGAATCGGATTGTAATTTGAGGAGGTACCCAAAAAGCCGATCGAAGGGCGGTTTTCTGTTTTGGAAAGGAGTACGAAGTCGCCGTTGATGTAGGTGTCGCCGCTGATGGTCAGCGATAAGGTCTTGGCGTCCATTTGCACAGTCTTTGGCAGCGTTACGGGAATTCCGGTTTTGCCGGCCAGCTCGCTGACATTCTTGTAAGTTCCCTCATAGAATTTGAGCTGGGGAGTGTCCGAGCCCTCAACGTTTTCCCAGACATAGGTGCCGGCGATGATTTTCGGGCTGCTGCTGGCGGCTTTGGGGACGTCTTCCCATTTAATTTCCGGGAAGGAATCCTTGTTGGTCAGATCTCCGCCTTTCAGGCCGCTTGAAATTTCTCTGCCGTTTTCGGTGACGCTGACGTCGCCGTGAGCATAAATTTTACCGCTGTCATAATTGAGCTTATCGGAGATTTTTAAATTAACGTCGCTCAAAGCTCTGATATTGGAGCCAACAGAACCTTTAGCCTGGGTGATGGAGAGCTGCTTGCTGTTGGCGGTAAGTTTGCCGCCGGAGCAGGTGACAGCGTCTGCATACATGTTTTCGGTGTCGATGGAAACGTAGCACTCGACGCAGACGGGAGTGACGCTGCCCTTAATGCTGCCGAGGCTGAAAAGATCCTTGGGCTCGGCGTCGCGGATGCCGGTTCCGGCCAGTCCCTGAACCACTATGCGGCAGGTCTGCTTGGGAATGGAGAAGGGATATATATCGGTATTGCCGCTGCCGTCAGTAAACTCAACTCTTTCGGGCTTGCCGTTCTTTACGGCTACTTTTCCGTTTTTATCGGCTATTACGGCCTCGGCGGGAGATAAGCTGAACAAATTGTTGGTAGAGACGTTGACCATGTCCAGCGGCTGGGAGCTGTTTTTCATGGCGTCCAGGCCGGAATCGCCGTCCTCGCAGTTAAATTTAATTCTGAAGGCGGCCTTTCGTCCGTTGGCCAGGCTGACCGTGCCGACGACGTTGCCGTCCTCTTCTTCGACATGCAGAACGGATTTAGTCTGAGCTGGCTTTAGGCTGTATTTATCGACGGCCCTCCAGGCAATGTCCTTCTGCAGGCGGGTTACTGCGTACTGCATCCCCGAATCGGCGGCCATTAAAGCGGTTTCGCGATCGTAAAAGTTGGAGGTGAGACGCAGGCTGCCCATATTGGAATAGACCACCGCGCTCAGCAGCATGACTACCAATACTACCGACAGCATGGTGGTTATCAGAACTATGCCCTTTTTTTTACTGTGCTGCTGCATATTAGGTCTGCTCCTTTCTCAAAAATTTAAAGCTTAATTTTATTAAACAGTATAAATACTTACGCGTGCTTATACTTACGGATATTTTGCATGCCGTTCGGACGCATATGTGCAATGCGCCGACAGGCCGTGAAAAAATCCTGTATCTTTAGGAATTTAATCCTGCTGTTACGTTAAATCCTTTGTCTGAAGTTCGGGAGATCCTTCGCTGCGCTGAGAATGACGGCGGAAATAGTTCGGACGTGGGCTCGGAGAAGCTCAAGGGGCGGCTGGAACTTTCGGCTGATGGGACAGTGAGATTCGAAACGCCTTTCTTCTGTCTGCGCGGACGGTATCGCTTTTATGCCGGATTGATAAGCGGCGCGGCAGGAAAAGAATATAAAAAATCCCCCTCGGCTCGGCGGAGGGGGATTTTTGGGCAAAGGCTCTGTCAGAGCTCTTTTAGTAGGTGCAGTACATGCCTTTCTTGAGCTGACGCCGTTTTGAAAGCGCCAGGAGATTGTTGAGGTAGGTGGGATCGTAGGTTAAACCTATTTTGCTGGCGTTTAAGTTTATGTTTCCTTTGCTGTTGGCTCCGGGATCGTCGTTGGCAGGATCTCCGCCGTAAGCGACCATATTGCCGGTAAGGTTCAGAACATGATCGCCGGTGTTTATGGAAATATTGCCGCAGGCATAAATTACGCCGGAAATATCGAGGTCGTTGTAGGTCAAATCACCGTATTTTAAAACCAGGTTGGTATATTGCTGAACCTTTTCTGCTCCCTTGGCGTCTCCAAACATCTTTTTAAAAGTGGGGTTAGCCATGAGCTTTTCGGTGTTGATTTTCTTTTTGCCGAGATCGAGATTGAAATAATTGAGCGGTTTGTTGTTGCCTAAGCAAGAATAGGAATCCTTGGTTATGGTTTCTATATTAGTCAAAAAATTATTTAAGCTGCTGTCATATTGTTTCAGAAGAGCGATATTATCGCGGAGAAAATCCTCAGGGGTATAACCGCAGTAATATTCAGTATATGTTCTCGGGTCTGCATCATATAAGTGCTTTTCTTGTATATATAAAGCAAAAACGCCAACTAATGATTCTGATAAATCAAACTGAAGATTTTCTCCGTATCTTGAAACATTAAATTTTATATCGCTTGCGATGCCTTGCTGGGTCATGTAAATCTTCAGTTGTTCTCTGAACGCAGAAGTCATTTCTACATAACGCTTTTGAAGCTTGTCGGGGTCAACTTTATTGGCCTGAATTAAATCCAGGGCGGCAATTTTGTGCTCTGAATCAATGTTGACGGAGCTCAAGTCCTCTTTGGCGTCTTCGGCAGCCTGGGTTGTGCCTTCGATTTCGTTTATAGTCACATCGCCGTGAGAATAGACGGAAACGCCCATTTCGGGAGTCGATTCCATAACTGAAGTCCCCTGAATGGTGATATCGCCTTCGGAAGTGATGGCCCCCTGGCCTAAGGTCGTGCCCTGAATATAGACGGAACCGGGATTGTCTGCGCCGTTGGAAGCGGTGGTCAAAATATTCTGTCGGTTGTCCTGCTGGTAAGAGAAGCCGACAATAGGGCGTCCGCCGCTGTCTTCAGTCAGAACGTTGAAGTCGCCTTTGACGTAGCTGTTCTGCTCAAATATCATGGACATATTGTCAAAGTCTATTTTTACGCCGTTTTTAGAGCCTAAGGAAGAACCTGCTTTATTATAGTTATAGACCGCCGTAGGCTGACCGGAGGCCTTGGAGGCGTCGGTAAAGCTGGATGCGTAATACTTTAAGACGTTATTGTTGTTTTCATCCTTGCTCCAGACGTAGGTTCCGCTTTCCAAGGTGTTGCCGGTGCTTGAAGCTTTGGGAATATCTTCCCAGGCCAGAGCGGTGAAATCGTTTTTGTCGTAAGTATTGCTCTTCTTTTTTTCGCCGTTGACGGTGTAATCTTTGCCTGCGCCTGTGTAGGTCTCGCCGTTGAAGTTGAACTTGCCTCCGTGAGTTATGCCGATATTTCCCAAAGAACTGAGCCTGGTGCTGTCCGCGGAATCGACCTTGTCGATTAAGAGTTCGTCGCTGCCTGTGATTTTTATGTCGGCGGCGGCGCTGACCAAGGAACTGTCGCTTACGGTATCGTTATTTACGGAAGCGTAACATTCGGCGCAGACCGGCGTTATATTGCCCTTGAGGCCGTCGAGTCTGTATAAATCGCTGGGACTGGCATCGCGGACGGCTGTTCCGGAAAGCCCCTGGACCACCAGCCGGCAGGTCTGCTTAGGAATAATAAACGGGTAAATGTCATTAGGACCGCCGCCGAACTTTACAGTTTCCGCTTTGCCGTCTTTTACGGCAACCTTGCCGTTTTTGTCGGCTATATATGCGTAGGAAGAGGCGGTGCTGTACAGGTTGTTGCTGGAAACGTTCACCAAATCCAAAGGATGCTGGCTGTCGGCCATATCGTCGAGGCCGCCGGCTCCGTCTTCGCAGTTGAACTTAATTCTGAAGGCCGCTCGGCGTCCGTTGGAAAGATTGATAATGCCTATGACGTTGCCGTTCTCCTCTTCAACCTGCAGCAGGCCCTTGGTTTTTGAAAAGCTGAGGCTGTACTTGTCGACGCCGCGCCACGTAATGTCGTTCTGAAGCCGGGTAACGGCATACTGCACGCCCGAATCGGCGGCCATTAAAGCGGCTTCGCGGTCGTAAAAGTTGGAGGTTAGGCGCAGGCTGCCCATATTGGAATAGACCACCGCGCTCAGCAGCATGACGACTAACACTACCGACAGCATAGTGGTTATCAGAACTATGCCCTGCTTTCTGCTTTTAAATTTCATAATATAAAATTCCCTTTATAATAAAAGTCTTAAGTACTATCTATATTATAGACTATGTTTTAGTATATTTATTCTCTTCTGTGAAAAATGTTTCGTCAGAAAAGCGCGCTCGCCGCAAGTCAGCAGTCTTTGACAGAGGAAGAATTTTTGAACTCTATGGGCGGACGGGAGGGAGAGGGCTTTTCTTCCGGCGGCGTTCCGCTTATGAAATTCCGCATATATCTGTATGTATTGGCGCAAAGACGCAGAAGGTCGGTCAGAAGATTCGGATCTGCGGTGATATTTTCATATCCGGCTATGTTGAAGCCCTCCAGGACGCCGCCGTTTTTAAAAGCGTAATCAACCCCCAGATCGTAGATGCAAAGCATGTCTTCCAGGTCTTTCCTGCCGTAATTTTCCGTTCGTTTCTCCGGCTTGGGAGAGCCGAGGTATTTTTGAGCGAGCCAGGTTTTAACCTCACGGCGCAGTTTTTCTCTGTAGGCGGAGACCTCCTGAGGTCCGGGGAGTTTTTCTCCCTGACGAAACAGCGCATGTGAAACCCGGACGCCGGGCCCTTCGGGGACGGAGTCTGCCGAGGCGGGCGCGCAGAGCAAAACCGCGGCCATAAGAACCGGGGAAGCGGTTGTTTGTACGCGCATAAACAGTCTGAACACGGGAAGCATGAGGTTCCCTTTGTCAAGAGTTTTGTTTCGCCTGTATCCGAATGGGGGAGCGGAAGCTTTTTTTTGACAAACGTCTCGCAATGTTTGCAAAATCGCAACATTTTCAGCTTGCAATTTACTGCCTAAAGGTTTAATCTTATTATGGTGAGTAACGTTGACTTATATATAAAATTGGCTGTCGGTCTGGCGGTCGGAATTTTTTTGCCTTCCGCCGTCTCCGCCGAGCCTCATCCCGGACCGCATAAAGCGGCCGTTTCGGTTTCTGCAGCGGTAAACGCTCTGCCGGGTCAGCGCCATTCTCAGGTTAGGGAATCTGAAAAAAATAACAGCGAGGAATCAATGAATATACAGTTTGATCGCACGGATGCCATTCGTCCTCTTACCGCGCCCACTGCCGGCAGCGTTCAGAACGCCGAGAAAACCGAACGCCAGAGCCAAGCCCAGGCGACTCCGGTCGACAGTTTCGATATGAGCGGAGTAAAGGGCGGCAAAGAAGAAGCCGTCATTAAGCCTCAGAGAGTCGTCTCCGAAGAAAGCAAAGCGCAGGCAAAAGAGAGCGCTCCTTCGGTCCAGGCCAAAACCGAAGACGGCAAGAAGCAGATTACCTTCCAGTTTGACAGCCGCGGCGCCGGCTGCCCCAAGTTTGAGAACGTAGGCCTGAAGGGCTCCTTCAACGATCAGACCGGCATGTTCGATCAGCATTGGAACGGCGACAAGGTCATCCCCATGCATGACGACGGCCTGAACGGAGACGCCGTGGCCGGCGACGGCATCTTTTCGGCTACCGTAGGCCTCAAGGCCGGACAGAACCAGCAGTTCAGCTGGGGCGTGGTCGGCGACATTACCGGAAAGGACGGCTCGGTCCAGAACGCCCAGTGGCTGGTTATGACCGACACCAATCCCAACTTCAATCTGGATGATTCCCCCGTTCAGACTTATGCGCCCATCCAGACTCACCTGTTCGGCGTCCACAAGGAAGGCGACAACGGCGTGCGCTTCCAGACCTGGTCCCCGGAAATGGGCAAGGGAGATTTGGCCGATTATAAACTTTACGTAGAAATTTCCAATCCTCAGACCGGCGAAATAGAAGCCCGCCTTCCCATGGAGAAGAACGAGCAGAACGGCGTCTGGACTTTGACCAAAGAAGACGGCTGGGCCGATCTCAAGGGCAAGACTTATCAGTATGCCGCTCTCAACGACAAGGGCGAGGTTCTGAAGGATAAATGGGGCGGAGACGTCCGCTACTCCGATCCCAACGCCCGCTACCTGCAGGGCGAGCAGCGCGGCTTAGAGCGCATCTTCGTCGACCCGGTGCTGGGCTTTGAGACCGGCTGGTACGACGACTCCGGCAAGGGCGGCCCCAACTATGCCGACAACCAGCAGTGGGCCCGCTTCAATGTCGACAACCACGACAACGCCGACAGCGTGCGTCTGGTCCTGCGCGACGAGAACGGCAAGCAGCTCACCAAGGCCGAGCTGGTAGAGCGTCTGGGCGAAGCCAAGTTCACTCCTTACGATAAGGCCGCTCCCGACGATAAGCGCGACGTCGACGTCCTCAAGAGCTGGCTCCTGGACAAGACCGAGGGCATCGGCAAGTACAACTGGATCGACCACGTCAACGAAGACGGCTCCATCGATATGACCAAGATCGAGAGCCCCGGCGCCGGCGTATCCTGGGTGACGGCCGTCAACAACTTCCCCGAGCTGGTAGGCATGTCTTACGAGTTCCAGGTGGTGGAAGACGGCAAGCTGGTGGGCGACGTCAACGGCGACGGCAAGCTCAGCGCTTCCGAAAGAATGGCCACTCCTTTCAACGATCCCTACACCAACGTCATTCAGCCTAAGCCCGGTTCGGCCCGCAAGTCCTTAATCCGCGAGTCCAGCTTTGAATTCCAGTACGGCAACGTGCCCCGCCGCCAGACCGATCCCAAGAACTTCGTAATTTACGAGGCTCACGTCGGTTCGTTCATGAGCTCCAAGGACAACGCCGTTCCCGGCACCTTCGAGGACATGATCAACAACCTCGATTACTTCGCCAGCCTGGGCGTCGATACCATCGAGCTGATGCCTACCAACGAGTTCGGCGGCAAGAAGGACTGGGGTTACACCCCCGACTTCTACTATGCCGGCGCAGATACTTACGGTTTTGAGATGGACCGTCAGCAGGCCATCGACCGCAAGCTGATCAGCCCCGACGAGCAGGAAGGCGCGGACAAGGTCTGGATCTCCGGCACCGACGCTCTGAAGCTCTTCGTCGACGAGAGCCACAAGCGCGGCTTCAACGTTATGGCCGACGTGGTTTACAACCACACTTCCGGACGTCCCGACGCCGACGATCCCTTAGGGCGCATCGACGGCGGCAAGCGCTCCTTCTTCAACTGGTATCAGAGAGGCGAATCCAATACTCCCTGGGGCGCCAAGCCCAACTTCGCCAACCAGAGCGTCAAGGATTTCTATTCCGACAACGCCGTACAGCAGGTTACCGAATTCGGCTTTGACGGCATCCGCTTTGACTTCACCCAGGTGCTGCACTCTACCGGCTCCACCGACGAGCAGATTGAGGGCATGAATACTCTGCGCCAGATCAACCGGACGCTGCGCATGGTCAACCCCGACGTCTATACGGTGGCCGAGGACTTCAGCGGAAGCTGGCTGGTATCCGAAGATCCCAGCAAGTCCGAATGGCAGGGCCAGGGTCCCGGCAGCTGGGAGAAGAAGGGCATGGGCTTCAGCGCCGTCTGGAACGACCGCTTCCATGACGACCTCCTGGAAATGGCTCAGGGCGTGGGCAATGCCGACCGCCTGATGGAAGCTCTCACCTGCCACTGCGGAGTCAGCGACTGGAGCCACGCCGTAACCTACGCGCACAGCCATGACGAGGTAGGCAACACCGGCAACTGGATGCACCGCGGCGCGGCTGCCTCCAAGGACGACGAAGCCGTCAAGAAGCCTTATCCCAGAGCCGTGGCCCGCACCGCCGAAGCCATCACTCTGACCGGCCCCGGCGTGCCGATGATCTTCCAGGGCGAAGAGTTCCTGGCCAACAACGACTTCAAGCACGGCTTAACCTCCACCTGGGGCGCCGATATGAGCTGGCTCAGCTTCAACGTCACTCCCGACAAGCTGGACAACTTCTCCAAGCTGGCCTCTATGGACGTCTCTCAGCGCGAGGTAGAGCGCTCCCGCATGTCTCCCGACGAGCAGGCCCTCTTTGACCGCTACTGTGAGATGAATCCCGAAGAGCGCGCTCAGGCCGAGGATCTCTCCAATCAGGCCGGACAGTTTGCTCTGACCCGCGACCTGATCGCTCTGCGCCGCACCTCCGACGCCTTCAGCGCCACCGGCAACGTCAGCCGCGTCTATACTCACAACGACGACAGAGTATTGGCCGTCAAGCGCGATAACGGCAAGGGCGACGAGTACGTCATTATCGCCAACTTTGCCAACGCCGACCGCGACGGCTACAGGATGGAGCTTCCTCCGGGCAACTGGAAAGAGGTATTCAATACCAACGCCCGCTGCTACGGCGGCTCCGGTACCGGCAACGGCGGCAGCAGCGTCGTTTCCTACGGCGGCGTAAATCTGCCCGCAGGCTCTACCATCATTCTGAAAAAGCAGTAGGCTGCGAAATATCCGGCGGTTCGGATGATTAAGCGTCCGTAAAGCCGCGTCAGAAGGCTTCCCGAGCAGAAGGCCCGGGAGGCTTTTTTTATGCCCTTTTGCCGGATTGGGGCCGGCATGGCGTACCTGGCGAGGTTAAACATCCTGACTGCCCGGGTATATTAAAGATCCTTCGCCTGTCGGCTCAGGATGACAAGATGAAGTCGGCTCAGGACGACAATATGAAAAGGCTCAGAGTTTCGGTATGATCAGGCTGATATGACGGTAAGCGGATAGAGGCTCATATCGGCAAGCGGAAACGCGCATAATGAATTATTGCTTTTGTCATTCTGAGCGCAGCGAAGAATCTATTTTGCCGAAGGCTTTTTTAAAGGTCCGGGCAGTCTGTGAGGCGGCGCAAAAGTTTTTTAATTT
Organism: bacterium; assembly: GCA_017458675.1. Lineage (GTDB taxonomy): Bacteria > Vulcanimicrobiota > Xenobia > Xenobiales > Xenobiaceae > RGIG3641. Next base: position 11,113 of record JAFTAM010000167.1, on the reverse strand, counting down.
TGTTTTTTGTAGGTTTTTTTTGTATTGAGCAGGAAAATATAAGGTCGGACGTTTGGTTATGTGCAGAGTTTTATCAGTTCTTATGAATTTTAAATACAGATATTTTGCAGGGCGCTCGTTCCTTATGCTGACGGTTCTGCTCCTGCTATGCTTAGGGACTTCGCCGGTTTGGGCCGATCGGGACGACGATTCCGATTATGACGTTATTCCGGAAGTTGTGCAGCTGCCCGACGGCGGCGGAAAAAGTTCGGGCAGTTCCGATAAAGCCAAGCTGAAGGCTCAGCCTTCCGTAAAAGCCCCTCCCGCTTATACTCAGAAACATAAGCGCAGGGATGTAAAGAGCAGCCCTTCCGGCGGTTTCCCCTGGGGCAATTATGACCGCAGCAAGAATAATCAAACCAAAGACGACGCCAAGGTTAAACTGAAGCCCTCTACTCAGGCTCCGCCGCCTGTTAAGCCTTCCTACGGTTCCGGCAATAAATCCGGCGGCGATAACAAAGCGGGCGGATCTCAGGAGCGTAAATCTGCGGTGAGAGGCTCTTCCAGAAATAAAATTGCCGGTACCCGCGACTATTACGGCTCGGGCAGCGCCAGCTCAAATACTAAAGCCAGCATCGTTATCGGAGCTCCCAAAAAACTGAATTTTACCGCTAAAAACCGAAGCTTTCCCGTCTCGCTGCGCACGACCGGCATAGAAGACGAGTATCTGACGCCGGTAGAGGACGGCGGCGTTAAGTCGATAGCTCAGCTTTTCGGACTGTCTTCCTGGCAGTGGGACGCCGGCGCCAAAAAGCTGACCCTGCGCAAGGGAGCCAGTACCTTAAGTCTGCAGGAAGGGCAGCTTGACCTGCCGGAAAGCCTGGGAGGCCGCCATCTGGAAATAGGCATCCGCCAGGTTGACGGGCTCTATTATTTCCCTCTTTCGATTATAGAGGATATTTTAAATGTGCGCGTGACGGTCCGCCCGGCTCAGGGCAAGGGCTGGGTGGAGCCGCTGATTACCAATGTCTATCTGGACGGCAGCGGACGCAATCTGGTATTGAATGTTAAGGCTACCGCACCCATAAGCTATAAGACCTTCCGTCTCAATCAGCCGAACCGCTATGTCATAGACTTTTACGGCGGCGTGCTCGATACCACCAATCTGCGCATAGACCATCCGGAAATGGGCGATATCCGTATGGGCCAGTTTTCCCTGGCTCCGGCTGTTACCCGAGTGGTCGTGCCCACTACCTTAAATATAAAAATAACGCCGCCCGGCGCTCTTTCCGGTCAGAGTTTCGCCTTCAATCTGGGATTGCCCAAGTCAGACGCCAACGTAAAGTTCGCCCAGGAAAAGCTGCTGAAATATACGATCAGCGGTTCCGCCGACGGCAATAAGAGCAATATCAGCCTGCAGTTCTCCGGACCGGTGCAGTATGAATGGCGGCGTCTTACCGAAGGGGGCAACCGCTTTATTCTTGATTTTAAGCGGGTGGTCTTCCCTGAAAATAAGCTCATGCGCGACGTCAAAGGCGATTTTGTCAATAAGGTACGCATCTCTCAGTATTCCTCTGCGCCAATGCCCGTGGCCCGTCTGGTTTTGGACCTCAAGGATTCGGTCTCAGTTAAAGTCGGCAGGGGAGTGGGCGGCAACTGTCTGTCCATAGATATTTTTAATCAAGTAGTCGACTCGAGCATGACCGCTTTGCGGGGCGAGGGCTCGGTTACGGGAGTTTCCAGCCTGAGCGGCGGCGGACGTCTGATCTGCATTGACGCCGGTCACGGCGGTTCCGATTCCGGCTGTATTCACGGCGCTTCGGGCTTAATGGAAAAGGAAGTGACCCTGGATGTCAGCTTGAAGCTGGCGGAAATTCTGCGCGCCAGAGGCTGGCGGGTCATTATGACCCGGGAGGACGATCGCGACGTCACCTATGCGGGTTCTTCCAATACTGAAGAACTGCGCGCCCGAGCGGAAATGGCCAACCAGAACAACGCCGATATCTTCATGAGCATACACTGCAACGCGGCTCAATCGACTTCTGCCGAAGGGACCTCTACGCACGTCTATACGCACAGCGACCGAGCTCTGGCAAAGTGTCTGCATCCTTATCTGCTGAACGCTACCGGACGCTATGATCGCGGTATTCATCAGGATCGCTTTTACGTGCTGGTCCATACGGTCATGCCTTCGGTTCTGATAGAAATGGCTTTTCTCACCAACGGCGCCGAAGCTAAGCTGCTGAGCACCGACGAATACCGTCTGCGCATAGCCACGGGCTTGGCCGACGGCGTCTGCGATTACGCCGATAAGTATCTTTCTAAATAATTAAGCGTATATATAGCGTAAAATAAAACGGCCTTCGCGCTGAGATTCAGCGGTTCGGGAGGCCGTTTTTCATGCGTGGCTGAACTTGAGGGGTTTCTCTGGACCTCCGGGGCGCTTGTATTAAGCCCAGGCAGGAGCTTATTTTCTCTCGAACGAAAAGCGCAGACTATGAACAGTATAGAACGCTTAGACGCTGCTTTGGCAGGCGTGGAGGTAGACAGACCTCCTTTTTCTTTTTGGTATAATTTCGGTTTGCAGCATATGTCGGGCGAGGCCGTAGCCGACGCTCATATAGCTTTTGCCAAGCGTTTCAGACCCGATTTTTTAAGGGTTATGAACAGTTATCCTTATCCCTTGGGCAGCGGCAGCCGCAGCTTTGACAGAGCTACCGACCTTTTGAGGATCCCTGCCGTGACGGCGGCGGAAGATGGCTATTGGGGACATCAGCTCCGGGCCCTCAATAAGATAGTTAAAGCGTTAAAAGGCGAGATTTGGGCCGTGGAATCTATAGACAGCCCCTGGACTCATCTGTGCCGTTTGTCAAACCGCAGCTTGGTGTTCAATACTGCCAGCAGACGTCCGGAGATCGTCAAGGCGGCTCTGGATGTAATTTCCGCCTCTCAGGTTAAATATGTGCAGAAGGCTATGGAGACCGGCATTAAGGGCATATTTTTTACGGTTACGGAAGCCGGTTACGACGCCTTGGACCCCATAAAGCACGAAGAACTCTGCAAACCCTATAATGAGCGGATTTTAGAGGCCGCCTCCGAGCTGCCTTTCAATGTTCTGCGTTTAGAGGGCGGCAAGCTCTATTTTGACACCCTGACGGATTATCCGACTTCAGTAGTGAGCTGGTCGCATTTCCGCACTTTGCCCGGTTTGGTCAAGGGACTGTTAGAGTGGAAGCGCTGCGTAATGGGCGGCATAAATTACGAAACTCTTTGCGGAGAGAGTCCGGAGAGCCTGCGCGGCTATTTTGAAAAATACGCCGAAGAATTCTTTATCAATAAGATGATTATCGCTCCCAGCGGAGCTCTGCCCTCTGATATTTCGCCTTACATACTTGACGGACTGATTGACGCCATCGAATCTCTGAGAAGTATGGGGCGCTTCCTCCGTCCCGAAATGCTGAAGGTCAAATCTGCGGCCAAGCGCCCGGGCGTGGAAGAGTATTATACGAAAACCGGAAAAGCGGCGAGCCAGCGCGGCAAGCTTGCTCCGGATAATTTTGAAAGTATTAAGGATACTGAGTCCAAAGTCTCTGAGGATTCGGTATGGCCGGAAGAGAGCGAACCCGACGGATCTGTTTCGGCAGGAGCCGAAGCCGCCGAAACTCCTTCGGCAGTTTTTGCCGGCGCTGAGACCGAAGCTGAGAAAACTGATAATTTTGAGGATGAGGAAGCCGGGAGAGACGAAGATTTCGGCGTGGGAGTTTCCCCTGAGAAGGAGCGCGATTTCGGTATTGTTTCGGTTGACGATTTTGATCAGACGGACGATATCGAGGAATTTCCTTCCGCTCCTCGTGCCGGCGAGCCGGTTTTCCCGTCCTTGGGCTTCAGGCGGGCTGACTATGATTCGGAAGGTGCCGAGTCCTTTGAAGACGGTTCGGACAATCGCCGGCGCTTTGACGCTGCCTTCCGCCGTGAGCGGAAGCCTGGCTCGGAGAGAGAGCGCGAGAGTAAAGGCTCTTTCAGAGGCGGCCGTTTTGAGGGAGCTAAAAGGAAGGATGACGGAAAAGGCCGCGGGCGCAGGGAGCGTTCGGGATTTTCCGGAAAGCGCGAGTCATACGGCGGCAAAAACGACAGAGGCAGCCGCAGCGGCTTCGCTTCTTCCCGGAAGCGCGAGGACCGCTTTGATCGCCGCGGAAGCAGCGGAGCGCCGAGGCGGGAGCGAGATTTCGGCGGCGGCAAGAGCCGCTTCGGAAGCCGCCATGATTTTGATAAGCGCTTTGATACGGACAGAAAACACGATTTTTCCGGCCGCACCGCTTCTAAAAGCGGCAGCGTTCGCCGGGTGCGTATTCCCCGCGACCGTCAGAGATAATCTGCAGAATTAAAATGACCCTGCCGCATATTCTGCGGCGGTCATTTTTTTTCATAGGATAGAACCTGGCTGCTATTTTGACCTACAGCCTTTAAAATCAGATATATGAGCCATGCATAGATTGGGATGTGAACCGACTGCACTATCAGGGAGGGCCAGAAGAGCAGCTTCCAGGTGCTGATCCAGCTCTCTGTAAAGCCGTATACAAAATGGAGGCATATTGGCACTAAGAATAACTTGGTCGCCGTCTGTCCGCAGGCTACTCCCCAAAGGACGGATAAAAAGGAGTTTTTATCATTTCTGCAGATTAAGGCCGGCAGCGCCCCGGTCAGACCGTGAGTAATGGTCAGACCCGGAAAATAAGGACCGATGGGAAAGAGGCAGCAGCACAGCAGATCGCTTATTACTCCCACCCAAAAGCCGGCTTTGGGATTTAAAAGAAAGCCTGCCAAAATGACGGGCAAAGCTGCGAAGCGCAGCATGCCGTGCATGCCCGGCGGAACGGGAACGGCTCTCAAGGCTAAGGAGAGAGCCACCAGAGCCGCCATATAGGTTATAATTCTGGTAGGCAATCTGTGGGGAGACATATGAATTAACAGAGGGGTTTTCAGCTTTTGGAAACAGCTTGCAGTTTTTAGACTTTAAAAATTAGTATACTTTTTATAAAAATACCCTTTTACATCTTTTCTGCAGAACCGTTTATGATAAGCACAGTGCTTTCGCGGAGATTTTTAAATAAAGACAGGGTGAAATGAACCTTTATAAATTTAAAAGATGGTGGATAGTATGCCTTTTGCTCTGCGCTTCGGTTAACGGGGCTCAGGCGGAGCGGCGTTCTTCTTCCGATATTCAAGAACCTGCTTCTGCGGATAAACCTTTGGTATTATCCGCATCATATTCAGGCGACGATTCATCTGAATTAAAAACGGACGCCGAAGCAGCGGTCAAAAATCATGTGGATAAGCCCTCCGCCGACGGCGCCGCGCCGGCTTTATCGGAGCGCATCCATGAAGACCTGCAGCCGGAGGCGGCGGACAAACCTGAGGAAAGAGCCTCTCTGACCCTTTTTGAAGCGGAAGAGTATGCTCTGCAGCACAGTCCCTCTCTGCAGTCGAGCAAATATTCGGCTATGGTGAGTCATGAGCAGCTGGGACAATGGCTTTCCGATATTTATCCCGACGTTTCCGTGTCGGCGGGGCTGAGCGAAAGCGGAAGCTTTGAAGCGCACCGTAAAAACGGCATGACGGGGAGCTCAGCATACTGGAACGGATCGGTGAACGTGAGGCAGAACCTTCTGGACTTTACCCGCCGTCCCCGTCTGCGCAAGTATGAGCTCAATGAGCTTTCGGCGCTGACCGATCTGGAAAATGCGCGGCAGAATCTGCTCTATGAGGTGCGCAAGGCCTGGTTTGCCTGCTTTATCGACCAGGAACTTCTGGATATCGCCATGGATAAGGTGAAAAACCGGCAGGTGCGCCTGGACGAGGCTGTCAAGCACTATGAAATAGGCACTAAGGCCAAGTCGGACGTCATTTCCGCCAAAGCCGACCTGGCCGCTTCTCAGAACGAGGTCATCAAGGCTCAGACTCAGCTCAGCTTTGATTGGATTAGCTTAAACGTCCTTATGGGCAAGCGGTCTTCCGAGCCTTACCGTCTGGCGCCCGATCCCTATTGGGACGACTATGCGGCGGCGGATTTGGATACGTTGGTATCCGTAGCTTTCGCCAATCGCCCCGAACTTTTGAATCTGCGGACAAAGCTGCGCTCCGCTCTGACCGAGTTGGAGCTTATTGAAGCTGATAATTATCCCAGTTTGAGTTTGAACGGTTCGGTGGGAGCGGGCGGCTCTCTCTCTCCTTTGGAGAGCAGTTGGAGCGTGGGCCTCAGTCTGAACTGGTCAGTGTTTGACGGCTATCTGAATCAGTATCAGAACAGCGCTCAGAGATTTCAGATATTGGCTATAGCTAAGGATTTTGAAGAAAAACGCCTCGCCGTATATGAGGAGGTCTGCAGCTGCGAAGTTGGGCTCAGACAGGTAAAAGCGGCGATTGCTTCTTCGGAATCTTCTCTGGCCCTGGCAAAGGAAAAATATCGTCTGGCGCTAGCCCGCTATAAGGTGGGAGTCGGCGGCAGCATTGAGGTCTCCGACGCCGAGCTGACCCTAGCTCAGGCGCAGACCGACTATGCCTCGGCCCGCAATAATCTGCGTCTGGCCAAGGCGGCCATGATTAAATCTTTGGGAATTGAAGATATGGACAATTTACCGACTGAGAACAAGGAAATTAAGCTCGACGAGCTGCCGGAAGCGCCTGAGGTATACGAGGGCGAGAATTCGGAAGTTGAAGCCATAAAGAATAAGAACTTGCGCCGGGGAGAGTAAAGCGATGAAGAAGGTTATTGTTATTATTGTAATTCTCGCTGTTTTAGTCGGCGTAGGATTTTTGTTCTGGAATAACGGTCATAAAAATACCGGCAGTCAGTTTTCTGTAGAAGAGGTCTCCCGCGGTACGGTACAGGCTGTGGTAACGGCAACCGGTGAACTTAAAGCCGTTACTGCCGTGGACGTAGGTTCTGAGGTCTCCGGTACGATTGAGAAGATCTTTGTAGAATATAATTCTGAAGTAAAAAAAGGCCAGCTATTGGCCCAGATCAATCCGGAAACGCTGCAGGCTCAAGTTGATAAGGCTAAAGCTAATTTGAGCAAATCTCAGTCTTCCTATGAAAATGCTCAAGCCAATCTGAAAAACTCACAGGCGGCGGTACGCAAGGCTCAGGCAGAACTTACTTCCCAGGAAGCGGCGGCGGTACAGGCCAAGATAGACGTTGACAACTGCAAGGCTAACTGCGACAGCGCCCGTTCCGGCATCCAAAGCGCTCAAGCCGCCTTAGATAAGGCTGCTGCCGAATATGCCAACGATAAAATTAATTACGAGCGTTCCAAGAGTCTTTACGAACAGGATCTGATCGCCAGAAGTGAATGCGACAACGCTTATACGAGCATGGTTTCCTCTGAAGCCGGGGTAAATTCTGCTAAAGCTGGTTTGGAATCGTCATACGCTTCGCTGAGGAGCAATGAAGCTAAATATAATTCGGCATTGGTAAATCTGGGCGGCGCCAACGCCAAAGTTGAAGCGGCCCGCATTCAGATAGAATCAGCTCAGCGCCAGGCCGAAGCTTCGGAAGCTTCGGTAAAAGGCGCCAAAGCTGACGTCGAACAGGCCAAAGCTAACTTGAATTCTGCCGAGGTCGATCTGGGCAAGACCAAAATTACCTCTCCTATTGACGGAGTCGTTCTGAATATTGAGGTGTCAGAAGGCCAGACGGTTGCGGCTCAGTATCAAGCGCCTAAGCTCTTTGAACTTGCTCAGAACCTGAACGATATGCAGGTGGAAGCTACCGTCGATGAAGCCGATATCGGACAGATTAAAGCCGGCAACAAAGCCACCTTTACGGTCGACGCTTGGTCGGACCGCGAATTTACCGGCACGGTCCGGGAGGTCCGCAAATCTGCAACAACTACCAATAACGTAGTTACTTTTCCTGTCATCATTGACACCGACAATCCGGATATGTGCTTAATGCCGGGTATGACCGCTACTATAGACATTCATACCGTAAGCCATGAAAATGTGCTGACGGTTTCCAGTACGGCGCTGCGCTTCAAGCCCGATAAGGATGTCGAAATCATCGACAGAATTAAGCCTAAAAAGGATAGCAAGCCTGAAGATCATCACCGGGACGGAGAGTTCCAGGGGCCGCCTCCGGCCAGAGAAGAGAGCCTGAGCTCGAATGAAAGATATGTCTATATTGAAGACCCGCGTGCGCCGGGAGCGCTCATGCGCGTAAAAGTTAAGGTGGGACTGGCAGACGGCAGCAGAACCGAAGTGGCTTCTGAAAATCTGAATGAAGGCGACAAGGTCGTAACCGGCAAGATCGATCCGGCTGCAGCCGCCGCTGCCGCTTCCAAGAAGAATAACCGCCGCCGCCGCGGTCCCGGCCCCTTCTAGTTTATCGGAAAGGAAAGCTGCATGAGTTGGCTGATGATTCTGCGCATTGCCGGTCTGGCGTTAATGCGCAATAAAATGCGTTCCTTTTTAACTATGCTGGGTATAATTATCGGCGTGGCTGCGGTCATTACCATGCTGGCTCTGGGCACGGGTACGCAGAGTCAGGTTCAGTCCAGTATTGCCAGTATGGGAACTAATACCATAACCATATCGGCCGGTTCGGTCAGGAGCGGAGGCGTGCGCAGCGGCGCTTTCGGAAGCTCTAAGCTGACGGTCGACGATGCTGAAGCTATAGCCTCTTCGGTTGATAATATTGTTTATGTCAGTCCCATTACTCAGAATTCAGCGCAGATGATCTATCAGGAACAGAACTGGTCGACCTCGGTCATCGGCTGCGCCGAATCTTACCAGCATATCGCCAACTGGTCCCTGGCCGGCGGCCGCGTTATTACCGACGAGGATGTGCGCGGCCGTCTGAAAGTCTGTGTTCTGGGAGCGACGGTAGCTGACGAGCTCTTTAGCGGCATCAATCCCGTGGGGCAGACCGTCCGCGTCAATAAGACGCCCGTGCGCGTGGTGGGAGTGCTGGTCGCAAAGGGCGACGGCAGCTTCGGTCCCAGTCAGGACGATATTATGCTGGTTCCTTATACTACGGCCATGAATCGCATTTTCAGCATCCGCAATATCCGCAATATTCAGTGTTCAGCGGCTACGGAACAGTCTGTTGAGCAGTGTGTGGAGGATATTACCTCGCTTCTGCGCGCCCGTCACCGTCTGCGTACTAAGGACGACGACGATTTCAATGTGCGCACTCAGGCGGAATTAGCCAGTATGATGAACGAGACCACCCAGACCTTTACGCTGCTGCTGGGCGGCATCGCTTCGGTCTCCCTGATGGTAGGAGGCATCGGCATCATGAATATTATGCTGGTTTCGGTGACCGAGCGCATCCGCGAAATCGGCATCCGCATGGCCCTGGGCGCCAAGGCGGGAGACATCAGAAACCAGTTTCTGGTGGAGTCTCTGCTCTTAAGCCTGATGGGGGGGGCGCTGGGCGTCTTTACAGCCTTCGTAATGACTCAGACCGCCTCTCGTATATTTCAGATGTCGATGCAGATATCCGGCGGCTCCATTATAATGGCTTTCGCCTTCTCGGCCTGCGTCGGCGTCTTCTTCGGCCTGTACCCGGCCGTGCAGGCCTCCAAGCTGGACCCCATTCAGGCCCTGCGCCACGAGTAGCCTGCGCCGCGAAGGGACGGCTGCACTCGTGATGATAAAAGAGTAGGAATGATGGAAAGAGGCTGCGTCGATGACGGCGCAGCCTCTTTTTTCCATAATGTCGTTAAGTTAAGGCGAACTTTTGCTAAAAATGGCACAATAGCTTGTTATGCTTCAGAGGGTAGTTTGAGACTAAGAGGGTGTGGAGGTGGTGGCGGAAATGCCGATAGAATCGGCGTTTCGTAGATCGGCCATCGTAAAGTAGTTTGCGACAAAATGCCCGCTGAAGCCCTTTAAATTTCCTTTAAAATATTTAAAAATGATGTTTAAAAAGCCGTTGAAAGACTGAAAAATGGCGGTTTCACGGCCTTTTTTTATTGTGAATTAAAGCGATAAAAAATGGAATTTGAGAAATGTCGATTTTATCGAAAATTTAAGAACAGAGCAATGCACCCATTGCACTCAATGCACCCATTAATTATGAGGTAGTAACCTAAGCAAGGGCTTCTTTTTGATTACTTTTATACCTCGAAACTTCGGAAGCATTTTCAGCGCACTCCATAATGTATTTTTTCCCCTCTTTGTTAAGATCTCTATAAATTAATAGTATTTTTTTTTCATCGGCGGCAAGGTTCAGAACTTCATCCTCCCTTGATTTTCCAAAAAACCAACAAATATCAATGCCTGTAGCTTCAGATATTTTTAATAGGGTTTCAATATTTAGACCTCTGCTACCGTCTAAATACCTGTTAACTTGCCTTAGAGAAACTCCTATAGAGTTTCCTATTTCTTTCTTTCCGCTATTCTGAATAGCTATAGATATTCTATTTAAGATTTCTTCCAGTGTGACCATATTGGTCTTTTTAATTAAAAATATATAATATCCCCCTTGACATTGGGACCTATTTGGTCTTTAATATAGAAAATTAAGACCTATTTGGTCTCAAGTTTAAGCAAGGGACTTATATGGCTACTTTAGGAGAAGCACTTAAAAAAGCTAGATGTATGGCAGGATTAACGCGGTTTGAAGCTGCGTCAAAAATCGGTGTAGCTCCGCGGAGTATTGCACGCTGGGAAAATAACGAGCGTGAGCCTGGGTTCAAGATGTTATGCGTTATAGCTAAATGCTATGCAATTAAACTGTCTTCACTTATTGAGATGATCGATTATGTGGATTGATGTTTCTACTGCGAGTAATTGTATAGGAATAGCTAGGCAAGTGCTCATGCGCAAGTTGCCGAAATTGACTTCCCGGCAAGTTCCCAACCCGAACGGCGGACGCGGCGGCTTCAAATATGAGATCGCCCTCGAGTCCCTGCCCCAGGATGCACAGCAGCGCTATTGGCAGCAGGTGCGCATCGAACAGGAAGCGGCCGCCTCTAAGCAGTCCAAGCGTGGCAGGCCGTCAAAAGCCGAAAAGCAAGCTCAAGAGGCCGCTAAAGCCGCCAAACAAGCAGAAATTCAAGCAAACGCCATTTATGCTGAAGCCCCTGCCTGGCAGAAGCAGACCGTTGATCAACGCCTGCAAGTGGTACGT
>JAFTAM010000166.1 GCA_017458675.1 bacterium | reverse complement strand
TGGAGGCGGCCTGCGCCTCTCATAATGTGGAGGAACTGCGCAAGGCCTGGCATTTAATAGCCGGAACTCTGCCCTCTATGGTGCGCCTGAACAGAGAAATGAGAGAGGGTCTGGGCGTCGAGGACGGCCCCTCTTCGCGGACCGTCACCTGTATGCGCTGCGGACAGGTCAATTCTCAGCAGGACCGTTACTGCAGCCGCTGCAGCGCCGTTTTGATGCAGCTGGCCCAGGCTCCGGTCGAATATACCGATATGGAGAGCGGAGAGGTCGTCAACGGCGGTTCGGTAAATCTGCCGCGCAATATTATGAAGCTGGAGCAGGTCATCCGCTCCGTCGAGGAGGGCGCCGCCTATACGGACGAAATAGCCTCTGTAGTAGGAGGTCTCCTGGACAGCGCCTATTCATACCGCAATATGTACTTGAATAAGGTGCGCCGCGCTTTGATTGACGACGGCGTTGATTCTTCTTTAATCGAGCGTTTTGAAGCCGATATGGATACCTATATTGAGGGATTGGAAAGCTGCATGGAATTTGTGCAGAACCCCTCGATGGACGCGCTGTACCGCGGTTTTGAACAGGCCTCTGCCGGAGCCGTAGATTTGGCCGACATTCAGGATGAAATTGCCTCTTATTTTTAAAGCTCTCTCAGAACCGGCTCTCATAGGTATCGGCGGTTTTGACGGCAGGGCTTAGATTGAGTTTGTCTTTATGGAAAACTGGTCCTTTAAAATTGCCCGCTTATGGGGAATCGATATTCGCGTTCATATAACCTTTCTGGCGCTTTTAGCTTGGATTTGGTACAGCAGCAGATTTCAATGGCTGTCCGTGCTGATTACCTGCGTGGTTTTTCTGACGGTTATCCTGCATGAATACGGTCACGCTCTGACCGCCCGCCGATTCGGCATACCCACTCGCGATATTACCGTCTGGATGTGCGGCGGGGTAGCCACTCTGCAGGGCAGCGCAAAGACTCCCAAGCAGGAAATCCTCATGGCCCTGGCCGGACCGGCCGTTAATTTGGTCCTGGCCGGCATAACTTTTGCGGCAAGCCTGCTGCTGGGGCTCTTGTTTGTAAATCATCTGCCCGGCGGGCAGGTTTCGGGCAGCATTTATGTCTTTTATCTGATGGCCTTCTGCAAATGGTTTATTATCAGCAATTTAATTTTGATGAGCTTTAACCTGATTCCGGCTTTCCCTATGGACGGAGGCCGGGTGCTGCGGGGATGCCTGAACCTCAAATACGATGTTTTGAAGGCTACTTCGATCGCCGTTAAGACCGGCCGCGTCTGCGCTGTAATTATGGCTTTGGCCGGAATATATTACGACAGTATGCTGATCTTTATCGCCTTCTTCGTCTGGATGAGCGGCGCCCGGGAGCAGAAGATGATCGAGGAGATTGAGCGTATGCGCCGCATTGAGCGCGGCGAAGCTACTCCCGCCGATCTTCTGCAGGCTCAGTTCGGCAATGTCGGGGCGCTGCTGGCCAATATGCTGCAGCTGGACGGAAACGGGGCCGGCCATGACGCCGGGGAAAAGCCCTTCCCGTTCCCAAAAGGCGATATGTCCGACGACGGCTTTATAGAGGCAGAATTTGTGGCTAAGCCTTCGGTAAAAGAAGACGACGGAGAGATCAGAATCGTGTCAGTTAAGGATGCAGAGTAGTCCTGCGGTTTCAGCTTTGAAATTCCGGCAGGCTGCAGATAGGGCAGAGCTCGGGCTTGTGTCCGGCGGCTTTGCAGAAGCGGCGTCCGAAACTGATAAACTGGATGTGCCTTCTGTTCCAGTCCCGGGAAGGAAAAAGCTCTTTCAGATCTTCTTCTACCTTTTTAACGTCGTTTCCGTCTGAAAGTCCCCAGCGGCGAGCCAGCCGGAAAATATGAGTGTCGACCGGAAAGGCCGGAATGCCGAAGGCCTGAGCCATGACTACGGAGGCGGTTTTGTGCCCGACTCCGCTGAGACTTTCGAGATCCTTAAAATTGCTCGGCACATCTCCGTCAAAGTTTTCGACGAGCTGTTTTGCCATTAAAGACAGGAATTTAGCTTTGTTTTTGGCTAAGCCTAATTTGTATATGCATTTAAAAATGTCTTCCTGGGAAAGCCCGGCCATTTTCTCGGGAGTATCGGCAATTTTGAAGAGTTCGGCGGTCGCGGAATTGACGCGCTCATCGGTGCACTGAGCCGAAAGAACGACTGCGGTCAAGAGCGTAAATGGACTGTAAAAAATTAAAGTTGGCTTGGGATCGGGGAAATATTCGTCAAATATTCTGCCGATGATTTCCGCCTTTTTTTTCTTGTCTGTCATATCTGCAGCCTGCCGAAAATTCAGATATATTTCTCAGCCGCCGGCTGAGATAATGTGAGTTCTGCCGCTGTGAGCAGAGAACTTTAAAGAGGCGTTCCTCTGAGCCGAGAAACGCCTCTTTCGCTTTGAGCTATTTGCTTTTAAGGCAGATTACTGCTGCCAGTCGGGAGTGATGTTTACCCAGGAGCTGGCTGTCACGGATGTGGAGGCCGACATAGGAATGTTGGAGTTGAGCTCCTTGGGAATGAGGCTTTCATGCTCGGTGTCGGTGGATACCTGAGCCTGATAGAGCAGGCTGCCGGGCTCGCCTAAGTTAATGCCGTCCAGAATGCTGATCTGATTCTGAATTTCCTGCACCTTTTCAGCGCTGTTCTTGGCTTTGGACAGTTTGCGCTCCTTGGCGGAGAGCTGGGCATAAGCGTTCTGCTTGGCTTCGGAGAACTGGCTTCGGAGATTATTGCACATTTCGGAATGGGAATAGGTGCGTCTCCAGGCCTGATAAATAAACTCCATGGCTCTGAGATACTGCTTGCGCTCGACCTCTAAATTAGCCCAGGCTTTGAAGGCGGCGCTGTGGATAAAGATAGAGTCGGGACCGGCATAGAGCAGAGAGTCGCGGCAGGCCTTTTCACGCGCAGAAGCCTGCGTGTCGGTAAAGGCGGTATATAAAAGGGCCAGCGGACTGGATGAATTCTGCAGAAGCTGCAGATCTTCGGGAGCTATGCAGGCGTTGGCCGCTTTCACGTCTCCCTGCTGAAGATTGATCAAAGCCATCTGCATTCGGGCGGCGGCAGCCTGTACCGGATTGGCGGTGGGCAGAGCGGCGGCAGTTTTATAGGAAGCTAAAGCGTCGGAGAACTTGCCGGCTTCGAACTGCAGGCTGGCCAGCTGATAATAAGAGTTGAAATCCTGAGGATTCTGGGCGATGAGGGCTGAGTAATGATTGAAGCCGTCGTCAACCTGGTTGGCGCATAAGTAGAGCATCTTGATGGCGGTATCTATGCGGTGATCGGTGGGACGGAGCTCCTGGGCGGTTATATATTCCTGTCCGGCCGTGGAATAGTCTCCCAAGACTTTGTCGATGTCGCCTTTGTAAAGGTGAAGGACGGGATTGCGGGGGAAGAGGGAGGTGAGGTTGTCGAGCTCAGAAAGGGCCAGGCGGTATTCGCCTACCGAGGCGTTGGCAAAACCTTGCCAGAGCTGCAGATATTCGTTGTCGGTGCGTACCGATAAGCCTTCGTCAAAATACTTTTTGGCGCTGGCGTAATTGCCGGTAAGGAAGGCGTTGATGCCGTTTACCAGCTGCTGAGTGGCCGATGTGGGCTCGAGTTCGCGGGTCTTTTCCCAGGCTTCCATGGCCTTGTTGGAATCCTCGGGATTGTTGGTCAGGCACCAGCGTTCAAAGTAGGCGATGCCCTTGGCGTAATAGCAGCCCGACAAAGCCACCCGGAATTCGCGCTGATCGAATTTGGGCATTACCTCTATGCTCTTTTCGGCCAGGGCGATAGCATCGTCGTTTTTGCCCTGATTTAAGTGATAAACGGCCTTTTGGGTGATAGCCGCATAAGAGGTGGCGGCGTTGTGGTTATGGGGAGAGAGCTTTAAGACGGTTTCGAGACGCTGCAAGGCTTTCAGATA
>JAFTAM010000165.1 GCA_017458675.1 bacterium | reverse complement strand
TACTGTCGGTAAGTTAAGCAAAAACAGGCTTTAAGCATACTTTTATTGCACAGGTTTTGTTTTGCTCTGAAGCGAGCGTCCGAGCTCCGGCTGCGGCGAGCGCGGAGCGAAGTGCAAAACAAAACCGACATAACGAAAACACGCAGAACATGCTCTAAAGATTCTTCGCTGCGCTCTCAATGACAGGGGAAACATTTGCAAGCATTGGTAAAACAAGTTAATGTGCCATTTTTAGCAAATTACAGCCTTAACTTTATGACATTGAGCGTAAACTATGGCTAAATTCTGCGGAAACTGCGGAAACAGACTAAACGGCGGCGAACCCTTCTGCCCTCAATGCGGTTACAGAATCAAAGAAAACGCCGTTCAGCCCACGGCAGCGGCCGGCGCGCCTCAATATGCGCCAGCCCCCGCGCCTCAGCCCGCTGCGCAGACGCCCGCCTATCCGCCGGCCGCGCCCCAGCCCGCGCCTGCGCCGGTTCCCGCGCCGCAGCCCATCCCCGCGCCGGTCCCCGTTCCTCAGCCGCAGCCCATTCAGCCGCAGGGCGCTCCCCCGCCGGCCGCGCCGCCTCAGGCCGCGCCCGCCAAACAAATTCCCTCCTACGCCGATTTTTCCCGTTCCGCAGGCCAGACGAACCAAAAGCAGAATCAGCCAGCTAAAAAACGCGGCTGCGGTTCCTGCTTCCTGAACGTCATGCTTTCCCTGCTGATCGCCGTGCAGCTGGCGATTGCCGCTTATTGGCATCCCGGCTTTATGGTTTCGGGGCCGAAACCGGAGAACAGCGATTCCCGCCGCATTGCCGCAGGAAATAAGCCGACGGCTCAGCCTTCAAAAACTGACCGCAATTTATCCTATCCCGGCAGCGTGAGCCGCATTAAGGCCCGCTACAGCGAAGACACCATTAAATACGCTCCCAAAAGTGAGGCCGCCGTTTCTCCTAAAAACAGCCAAGCCGAATGCGGCGGGGTCAAGGCCGAGTTCCGCAGTTGGAACCTGCAGGGAGACGACGCCTTTATTGTGCGCGCTCTGCCCGAACTCGCCGATAAAGAAGCCGGCTACACAGTTAAAGGCTACGACTTCTCAATGGCCTCGGGACAGAACGAATTTGCTACCGACGTGGCCCTTACTATTCCCAGAACCGCCAAAGGCGAAAATGATGGCTTCTGCGTGGCCTTCAACGAAGCAGCCGGCCAATGGGAGCGAGTTTACAGCGAGATCAGCGCTGACGGCAAAAGCTACACTATTTATACCGACCACTTCTGCCCCAAAGGCGAAGCCCTGCCGACTAATGAGCTGACTAAATCTATAGCCAACGGAGTTACCGGAAAAGATCTGGAGAACAAACAGCTCCGGGATTACTTCGGAATCTTTTACTATAATCAATCTGACCTATCGCATCAAAAGAACGATTCAGGCCAATGGGAGCGTCCCGGCTGCACCCAGATGACCGTGCCGGTTTTTGCCGACTATGCATGTCTATGGTATTTCTTTACGGAGAAATACGCCTACTCTCTCGACGATATAGCCAAAGCGATATGACGCAATCCCAAGGACAAAGTTATCTACGCTGATCCCAACCCGGCCCTGACTTTCGGCTGCGAAGCAGTCGATCTTACCGCCGCCTCCGATCTCACGGGCATTACCCCTGATCATCCCTTATTCAAGGGACCTTCGGCGGTAACTACGCTTATAAGCTGGATCGGAACCGCTTCCAAGATCAAATCGGAAATCAGGCAAGGCAACAAATTCAGCGACTCCGCCTGGAACAACAAATTGAGTCTGCTCAGCAGCTCGGTAGCGACTCTCGGTCTCTTTGTAAGCAATCCTCCGGTCGCCTCCGGCTTAACCATAGCCGGAGTGGCTATTTACGGCGTCTCCAAAATTTACCAGGCCGCTTCCGTCCGTGAACTTTCCGTACCGGAGCAAATCTACCGCGATTATTTCTGCCGTAATTACAGCGCAGCCGAGCGTGTCGGCAATATACAAAAAAATAACGCCAAAAAGCAATTTGACCGAGCCTTCGACGGACATCCCGAAGCAGTCGTTCCCGGAGCGGTTCCGGGCGACGGCAGCGGAAGCGCACAAAACAAGACAAACTTTGTACGGCGTTTTTATTACGATTTATCCTCCGACGACACACGTCTGACCCGTCACGATACCGGCAACATTAAACGGATTCCCGATCTCAGCGACGACGAAAACGACCTTATCAAACGTTATATCGAAAAAACAGGCGGCCTGCCCGGCAGCGATCCTCGCTATAAAACGGATATTCCCGCCGAATGGGCCTACACTCTGAAAATACTCTACAAAATCTGTGAAAAGCACCCCGAACGCTTATCCGGGCTTATACTGGCTCTCTACGGCAATTACTCCGATACCTGCTGGCAGATGAGCGAACAGCAATATGCCGAGTTTATGAAGGAGGTAATTGAAGACCGCAACTACACAGAAAGCGCCCTGCGCCTGCCCTCAAAAGAGCAGAAGAAAGATTACAGCGACAATATGGAAGCTGAAATGATGGGCTCGCATTCCGAACTCATTTTTGAGCTGACCGCCTCGGCCGAGCGTAAAGCCAAAGAAGAAGCGGAACGCCTCATCGAAACAGACCTTCTGCCTAAGCTCAATATGCTTATGGAATTCAGAGTTGACGACGAAACGCTCAACGATCCTAAGGAATTCAGCAAATCCGTATACGGCGCAGATTATCGGATCGATAAGGATAATCCAGGCATCAGCAATTATTACGAAGTTGATTTCAGCAAAGTCGAAACGCCGATGGCCTTCGGCATAAAAAGAGACGGCGGCTTTGCGCCGGTTGACAAGCCCCGCTTTGTGCCCAGAGAAGGCGTCGTAAACATAGACGGCAGAGGCGACGAATCCTTAAGTATCCGCAAAGGCGATGAAGACCGTTACTTCCCTTATACGGACAACTTCCTGCCCCGAGCCGTGCCCGGCGACAATCTGGTCTTTACCTGCATCTATTATCACTACCTGATGATGGGCGCGCCCACCGCAATAATTTTCCACAAAATGGGCGAAAAGGACGATTATAAACCTGTTGCCTTCGCCCTGCCCGAGGCCCCCGACGCCGACGGAGTTATGCGCGTCAATATAAAGGCGCCCAAAGTCTCCGATACTTCTCAAAAGGTTGTATACGTTTTTGATCATCAAAAAGGCTATGACGAAGATGATGAATTAACCTATACTACGCCTGAAGCCTGGGAACTGTACCGTCTGGTCGTTAAATGCCTGAATAACGCTGAACTGATTCAGGAGGCAGACGGCAGCTTCACCTTATCGGCAAGCGGAACCGACAATTCTGACAAAACCTATACTGATGAAACTTACGACAACGGCAAAGTTAAAATGAGCGCAAACCAGGAGCTTGTATATTTCCGCATAAACGGCGCTTCGGTCCTGTTCCCCAAGACAAAAAATACACCGATCTCTCTTCGTATACCCCGGGAACTCTGCAGGGCTGCTTTACAGCCGAAGCTAAGGCAAAATGCAGTTATCATCAGGAAACAAAACCGGCCCGCCCGTTCAGGGAATCGGGACTGTATAATAAAACCATAGATTACAATATGTAATACGATTTATTAATTCCGGAAAACAAGGTAAACGTAATTTACTTTACCGACAGCAATGACAAAATGACGCACAGTTCCTCCGGCGATCTGCTGTGCCTCAGACTGGAAATCGACGCTAAAAGAAACGGCAAAAAGACGGTTATATGGGAAGATCCCGACTCAAATAAAAAAATTGAACCGCTGAAGTCCGACGGAGTAACGGGAGGCTCATACGAATGCAAAGACAAGGACTGCGGTTTAGACATGCGTTTATACTTCCGCAGAAAATAACAGTATGCCTTACAGTTCCGGCCGACGTTTTCCCCGCCTCATTCTGAGCGTAGCCTAAGAATCGTTCAAGCACGTTTTACATGTTTTTGTTATGTCGGTTTTCTTTGCCGTTACCGCTCCGCGCTCGCTCCGCTCGAATCTACGCGTACACGTCAAAGAAAACCTTTATTAAGCATGTATGCTGAAAGCATGTCTTTGCTTAACTCAACGACAGTGGTCCAGTCCGGCGCAAATTTGACATTTTTGCCGGAAAAGCTTATAAATGCTGATAGAAAACTATCCTTGCAAATGACAATAATAAAATGGCAATAAAAACAACTTTGGCGGAGCTTTACAAATTCGGACCGGGTCCCTCCAGCTCCCATACCATGGGGCCAATGATCGCCGGCTTCAACTTTTATAAGCTGATGGGCGGCTTAACCAAAAAGGAGCTGGCCAAGGCCGACGCTCTGGAAATAGTGCTCAAGGGAAGTCTGAGCGCTACGGGCAGAGGTCACGGCACCGACCGCGCCGTTTTAGCCGGGATTTTGGGACACAGCCCCGACAGCTGTCCTCCCGAGCTGCTCGATGAGCTGGCCGCGGACCGGCGCGCGCCGCATCGCCTGAGCGTCAAAGGCTTTCATGCCGATCTCTGCACCGACAGCGTCGTTTACGGCCCCACGGCAGGAGATTTCCCCCATCCCAATACCATGACCATCTCTTTGAAGGCCGGAGAGGACGTCCTGTTAAGCCGGGAATACTATTCCACAGGCGGCGGCTTTATCGAATGGCAGGGCTATAAGGCCCCGGAAAAACCCGAGCCTCCCTACCCTTACACGACCTTCCGGGAATTAAAGTCCTATGTAACCGAAGAGCGCTCGCTGTTCGACGTGCTCCTGGCCAACGAGACGGCCTTAAGCGGCAAAAGCGAAAACGAGGTGCTGGCCTTTGCCGGCAAGGTTATCAGGATCATGCAGAATTCCGTGCGCGAAGGCTTAAAGAGAGACGGACTTCTTCCGGGCTCGCTCAAGCTCAACAGCAAGGCCCGGCAGCTCTTTGAAAAATACAGAAGCGGTTCTGTCCACGGCAAAGCCGACGCCGCCATAACCGCCGTGACCGCCATGGCTATAGCCGCCGCCGAAGAGAACGCCCGCGGCCACATCATCTGCACCGCTCCCACCGCCGGATCGGCCGGCGTGATGGCCGGAACCGTCCACGTCCTGATGTCCCGCCACATCCGCGATTTTGCCAGAATCTGCGAGGGACTGACCGTCGCCGCCGCCATAGGCTATATCTGCAAGCAAAACGCCACGATTTCCGGCGCCGAAGGCGGCTGCCAGGCGGAAATAGGCGTAGCCTCGGCCATGGCCGCCGCCCTTCTGGCTTATTATAAGGGCGGAAACGCCGACCAGATAGACAATGCCGCCGAATCGGCCTTAGAGCATCATCTGGGGCTGACCTGCGATCCGGTGGGCGGCTATGTACAGATTCCCTGCATCGAGCGCTGCGGCTTCGGCATCATCAAGGCCTGGACCGCCAGCTGCATCGCCTGCGAGGAGATCCCGGCCAGCCACAAGGTCAGTTTTGACGACTGCGTAGAGGCCATGTGGCTGACCGCCAAAGCCATGCCCTCCAAATACAAGGAAACCTCTCAGGGCGGCTTAGCCCAGGTACTCTGCTGAAACAAGGAAATTGAAAATATGAAATCCGTCAACCTTCGCAAATATATCGTAAGCTGTACTTTGCCGGCCCTGCTGGCGCTTTTGCCCTGCTCAGGCGTGGGCTGCGCCGGTGAAAGCGGCGGCGCAGCTCCGCTGAACTCTCCTCAGCCGGCGGCTTCTCAGGCGGCAAAAGGAGAAAGCTCAAAGCAAGCCGAGGCCAGGCGCTTATATGAAGAAGGTCTGAAAGGTCTTAACGCTCCCAATCCGGATTTTGTCAAAATCAGTCAATGCTTCATCCGCGCCGCCGAGCTGGGCGACGCCGACGCTCAGTACCGCGCCGGCGTCTGCTTCGCTTTGGGACAGGGCGTAAAGCAGGACGAAGCCAAAGCCCTTCGCTGGTACGAAAAGGCCGCCGCCCAGGGACAGAGCGACGCGCAGTACGAACTGGGCAATATCTGCTTAGAGGCCAAAAATTACAAGGAAGCCGTCGGCTGGTACGAAAAGGCCGCCCATCAGGGCCATAAAGACGCCCAGATCACCTTGGCCTTCCGCTGTGAAAGAGGTCAGGGCACGCCGCAGGATTACCGCAAGGCTCTGGACTGGTTCCTGAAGGCCGCCGAACAGGACGACGCTCAGGCGCAGTATAACGTCGGCGTCTATTATGCCGAGGGCAGGGGAACCGAACAGAATTTTGCCGAGGCTCTCAAATGGCTGCATAAATCCGCCGACAAAAACCACACCCTGGCTCTGAATTATCTGGCCTTCTGCTATGAATACGGAAAAGGCGTCGAACAAAGCGACGCCGAGGCCGTCAAATACATCAAAAAAGCCGCCGAATTAGGCTCCGACACCGCCCAGTACAAACTGGGACTGGCCTATGAAAAGGGCATAGGCGTACCCAAGGATTACGCCCAGGCCATAAAGTGGTATCAGAAGGCCGCTCAGTTCGGCAGCGCCGAAGCCAAACAGCGCCTGCAGGATTTAAAGCGCTGAGGCCGGGGACGGACCGCTCTGCCAAAGTTGTATGCAAATGCGGCGTCCGGTAAGCCGCCGGGCGCTTCTTAAGCTTACCCTGCCGCCGCATAGCCTTTACTTTTCACTGCACACGCCGAAAGGAAGGAAAAATATGGACGCTATTTTGGAAGATTACATTGAAAATATAGAAGCGGCCGCCATAGCCGAAGGCGAAAAGCGCGGTGAGAAGCGCGGCATCGCCAAAGGAGAAAAGCTCGGAGAAAAGCGCGGCATCGCCAAAGGAGAAAAGCGCGGCAGGCTGCTTTGCACCGTCGATCTATTCAGGGAAGGCATTTTCGACATCGCCGACGCCAGCCGCCGGGCCGAAATGTCCGAGGAAGAGTTCAGAGCATTTGTAGAACAGCTCGATAAGGAAGGCAAATAGCCGCTTATCCGGGACTGCCGTTCACCGAGGCGGCAGTCCTTTTTATCTGTACTGTCCCGCTTCCGTCATCCTGAGAGCTTCGCACTTTGAGCTGCAGCGTCAGGCAGACCGTCAGCCTCAAGCTAAAAGATATACCTAAGGCCTGACGTAATCCGCGCTTACCTGAATTTAACTGTTCCAAAAGAGGCATGTTGATCATGAAATATCTAAAATCAAAGTATGTCAACGAATATATCTATATATTCGCTTTGATTTTTTCTTTAAGCCTGTTTTTAGGCGGCAGCCTGACCGGCTGCGGTACCAGCGGCTCCGTCGCTCCGGCAATTATTCCCACTGCCGAACCGACCGTTGAGCCCACCGATGAACCCACCGTCGAGCCTACCGACGAACCTACCGACGAGCCCACCGACGAGCCCACTGACGAGCCCACCGACGAACCTACCGACGAACCCACAGCAGAGCCGACTGCGGAACCTACTTCCGAGCCGACCGATACCCCTACCGAAACGCCGACTGAAGAACCCACAGGCTTTACCGAAACAGACTTCACCGGCATGGCCTATGACGATGACGCGGACTGCTATTATGTTGACGAAACCTCCTGGCTGGGCAAATGGGGATACACCTCGGAATGGGATGGGAGAACCAGCGTGCGGATTGCTAAGCTTTTCAAGGACGCCCAGGAAGTCAGCGAATTTGACATTCCGGAGACCTTTGAATATGAAGGCGTTCGCTATAAGACCGTCGCCGTCGACGATATGGCCATGTCGCACTGCGGCATAACCAAAGCGGCTATTCCCGGCAGCGTGACGAAAATCGGCAATGATGCTTTCGCATGCTGCGAAAATTTAACGGATGTGAACATTCCCGGCAGCGTAACGGAAATCGGAAATGACGCTTTCACATGCTGCGAGAGTTTAACGGATCTGGTCATTCCCGACAGCGTAACGAAAATCGGCGACAACGCTTTCTTTTGCTGCATTTCTGTCGGCAGCCTCACCCTTTCAGATAATTTAGCGTCAATAGGCGAATACGCTTTTGCCTATACTGACAGTTTAACCGGAAGCTTAATTCTGCCCGAGAGCCTTAAAACCATAGGCGAGTGCGCCTTCTACGGATCGGCTGTCAGCGGCGTGACCCTTCCCGACGGCCTCGAATCCATAGGCCCCGACGCTTTGCAGTACTGCACCAATCTTATGTCCGTAACCTGGAAGGGCTCAACCTACACCGACAAAGACGAATTCAACAGCGCCGTAAAAGCAGCCGGTATAGCCACAGCCGACGTGTGGACAGACTACTGACAGTTCCGGCTGAGAAACCGCTGAAAGCCGCCGAAGGCTAGCCAAGCCCGGGCGGCTTTTTTATAGGCAGCCGTCAAACTAAACGGCGCTATGCGTAATTTTCGAAATATAAAATAATATGCAGAGATTATCACTAATTATGCGAGAGTATACATACAAAAACGCGGTCTTTGCCCGTGCAATTCCGCAAAAACGGTGAACAGCTTCACAGACTTAAGCAGCGCGTTATGAGCAGTCTAACGGTTCAAAGCGCAGGCCGGCGGCAGCGTTCAGAATACCGCGCCAATCAGCATTGAAAACGCGGCATAATTATGTTAGACTTTAGCTGCAATTTGCGCGGGAGGTTAACGGATATGGTGCAGATTATTCCGATAAAAGAACTCAGGAACACAAATGATATATCGGATCGCTGTCATGCAAAAAGAGAACCTATTTTTATTACTAAAAACGGATACGGCGATTTGGTTATTATGAGCATGGAGACGTATGAAGAAATAACTTCGACTGGCGATATTGACCTTGCCATAGCCGAATCGGAAGCGCAGCTTGCCGGCGGCGAAGCGCTGCTTGACGCTGAGGATGTATTTAAGGCGGCAAGGAGGAAGCATTTTGAGTAAGTATAAGGTTAAGCTTACGCCGCGAGCCGCCTCTGATATTGACGAAATCTGCCGTTATATAGCCGATGAGTTTAAAGCCAAGGAAGCGGCGGAAGAACATGCCCGTCTGCTGCAGGAGGCTGTTCTGGGATTGGCAGAAATGCCTTACCGCGGCGCCGAGCGCAGAGTCGGAGCCTTTGCCGACAAAGGATACAGACAGCTGTTTGTAAAGAATTTTACAGCGGTATACCGTATAGACGAAAGCAACAAAACAGTTATTGTCGTAACGGTAAAATACAGCCGCAGCAATTTTTAATTTGTCCCCTTAAATTTTTCCTGCGCTTTAAAAACAGCGTTTTTACGGCCTGAACTGCGGCAGTTATGCAGAAGAGTTGAACCGTGAAGCTCTTTGTCGAACAAAGCGCCTGCGATTACGTTATTTTTCCGAAAGTATCCGGATTGAAGCGCTGCTGCCTGCACACGCCGAAAGGAAGGAAAAGCATGGACGCTGTTTTGGAAGAGAACAAATAGCCGCTGCAAGCTGACAGCGCCTGCAATATTTAAAGACAAAATGGACAAGCGAAAGGAAATTGAACCGTGAACTTCAACCGTACATATCGCAAAGCTTTGTTTACAGCCTGTACTGCGCTCATTTTATGTATTTCCGCCTGCGGATGTTCTATACATGTTAATGTACCCAATATAGGGTATAGTATAAATAAAAATACGGACGATATCAACTCATATCGCCGGAATGCTAAAAATGGAGATGCTGAAGCCCAGTACAATCTGGGAGACTGCTACTATTACGGAATCGACACTGAACAAAATCTTTCCGCCGCCGTTAAGTGGTACCGCAAGGCTGCTGAACAGGGCTTAAAAGAAGCTCAGTTTAAGTTAGGCTGCTGCTACGATTTCGGAGAAGGCGTTGCTGAAAACGCCCAGGAGGCTGTCAAATGGTACGCCAAAGCTGCAGAACAGAATGAATTGACAGCTCAATACAACCTCGGTATTTGTTACTATACCGACCAGGCCGAAGAACAAAATACCGACAAAGCCGTAAAATGGTGGGAAACAGCAGCCGAAAACGGCCTCGCCAAAGCTCAGACTAATTTAGCCTTCTGCTATTACGAAGGCAGAGACAAAGAAAAGAATTACGCTAAGGCTGCAGAGTGGCTGGAAAAAGCCGTCGACCAAGACAACGCTTTAGCTCAGGTCCTTTTAGGTTACTGCTATTATACAGGCAGAGGCGTAGAGCAGAATTATCGGAAAGCAGCTGAGCTTTACAAAAAAGCAGCTGAACAGGACAATATTTTCGGTTATGAAAATTTAGCCGAGTGTTATGAATTCGGCGCCGGAGTTAAACAAAATTACGAAAGAGCCGCCGAGTTTTATAAGCTTACAGCCGACAGCGAAGACGAAAACGCCGAAGAGTTAATAGCTCTGTCAAAGTACAAATTAGGATGCTTTTATGAGCACGGTTTAGGCGTTGAACCCGACAAAAACAAAGCTGCGGACTTATACAAAGCCTCCTTCGGCATTCTGAAGAAACACGCTTACGACGAAGATACAGACGCAGCGACTGTTTACTCCACAGCCGAGTGTTACGAATACGGCAGAGGCACGGCCAAAGATTTAAAGACGGCCTTGAGGCTGTATGAAAAGGTCGTCAAAGACTTAAGCGATGAAAAAATTTATGCGGCCAAAGCCGAAGAGAGAATAAAGGCTCTCAAAAACAGCGTTCACTAAGGCCGCTCCTAAGAAACAGACGTCGTCGCTCCGGTCCTCAGCGGATCAGACGCCGTCTTTTTAAGGCAATTTCTGCAAAAATACCGACGGCTCTTTAGCCGCTATTTTACCTGCGTTAAAGCAGATATAACGAATACATGCCTGAAGGATTATTCGCCTCGCTCAGAGCCGCAAAACGGACAGGCAGAAGGCTTGTCCGCTTTTTTTTACATAAAGCATAAAAAGCGCTTTAATTCCGTGCAATTTTATGTTATTATTCAATTCCTGGGAAGGATATCTGCCTGTTCCGGTGGTCCCTGCCTCTCGGTTCTCTTAGGGTCTTTATTGATCCTCGAAGAGAAAGGAGGTGATACCGTGACTGAAGACTTGTTTTACATTTTCTTCATGTTATGGAATTTAACCGACGGCTTTAATCCGCTGTATGTTAAATATTTTATCACTTCCGCCTATACTCGGTTCTTCGGCCGTTATAGGTAAAACTAAGAGACACCCACCAGATCGCCAAACTTGCGTGGATGTCTCACAAACAACTATAAAGACCCTTTAGGGGATTTATATTGAGAGGCAGCTGCCATTTGGAAATCGGCAGACGTCCTTTCCTTTCGTTAATTTTAACGCTTTTTCCGTTCCTTCGCAAGGGCCGGGCCGCATTTTCATTCACCTGCACGGACGACATTTTAAACGGCGGAGAAGAATCCTGTGCCGTTCGGCATGCAGGCTCCTTCGCCGGTTCAGGATGACAGGGGAAAACATTTTCAAGCGTTGTCCAAACAAGCTATAGTGACATTTTAAGCAAAATTCTCGTTTTAACTTAACGAAATTGCCTGCCGCCCGAGCGGCTTTTTTTATCCTGCGGCGGCCGACGGACCGTCTGCCGCAGGCAGAAGGATAATTCTCAAGCCCGACGCAGTTTTCGCCATCTCTGAGCTTAACAATCCTTAAATGAGGGATATTGATCATGAAGCATTCAAAATCAAAGCATATCAACAAATATATGTATATATATTCGCGTTGATATTTTCTTTAAGTCTATTTTTAGGCGTTAACCTTACGGGCTGCGGAACCAGCGGCAAGGGGGGTCCCTTCGTCATTCCCACCGTCGAGCCTACTGTTGAACCCACAGTAGAACCCACCGACGAGCCTACCGTTGAGCCGACCGACGAACCCACCGACGAGCCCACCGGCGAGCCCACGGTCGAGCCCACCGACGAGCCTACCGACGAGCCCACGGTCGAGCCTACCGACGAGCCCACCGACGAGCCCACCGGCGAGCCCACTGACGAGCCCACTGACGAGCCCACAACAGAGCCGACGGCGGAACCTACTTCTGAGCCGACCGAGACCCCCACCGAAACGCCGACTGAGGAGCCCACCGGCTATACCGAAACGGAATTGACCGGCATGGCCTATGACGATGATACAGAAACCTATTATGTAGACGGAGCCTCCTGGTTGGGCAAATGGGGATATACCTCGGAATGGGACGTAGAAATTGCTCATCTTTTCAAGGACGGTCAGGAAGTCAGTCAATTTGACATACCGGAGACCTTTGAGTATGAAGGCGTTAACTATAAAATTGTCGCCATTAACGATCTGGCTATGTCGCACTGTGCCGTAAGCAAAGTAACCATTCCCGGCAGCGTAACAAAAATCGGCAATGATGCTTTTGCAGGCTGCGATAATTTAACAGATGTAATCATTCCGGACAGCGTAACGGAAATAGGCGAATCTGCTTTCGCAAGCTGCAGCAATTTACCGACGCTGGTCATTCCCGACAGCGTAACGAAAATAGGCGACTTCGCTTTCTTTTGCTGCATAAATGTCAGCAGCCTCACCCTTTCGAATAATTTAAACTCCATAGGCAAATACGCTTTTGCCTATACTCACGGTTTAACCGGCAGCTTAATTCTGCCTGACAGCGTTAAAAACATAGGCGAATGCGCCTTTTACGAATCATACATCAGCTCCATAACCCTTCCCGACGGCCTCGAATTCATAGACCGCAATGCTTTGCAAAAGTGCAGCAATCTTGGATCCGTTACCTGGAAAGGCACAACCTATACCGATAAAGACCAATTCAACGCCGCTGTTAAAGCAGCCGGAATAGCCTCAGAAGACGTCTGGACAGACGCCTGACAATTACAGCTGAAATACCGCTGAAAGCCGCCGAAGGCTATCCAAAGCCAGGCGGCTTTTTTATTTTGCCGGAAGCACTCGGCTTTTGCGGCGCGTCATGTATGTGTTAGGCAGGTTAAAAGCTTTTTTTTGAAAAACTCTTAGGACCGCTTTTTTGAGCGGCCCCTTTTTTATCTTTTCTGACATTACTATCCAGCGTACATATAAGCGATATCATCTAATCAGGAGCCGAAAAATGACCGCAAAAACCGCCGAAGCGCCGGCCAAAGTCACGCCGGAGCTCACTCCCGCCCAGATGAAGGCCTTCTATCTCGAGCAGACCCGCCGCAGTCTGGAGGAATGGGAAGCCAAAAATTACAATATCAGCCTCCATCCGCCCTTTAAGCTCGATGATCCGCAGGCCTCTTCCCTGCTGTTCACCCCCGAGCTGGCCGGAAAGATCAATCTGCGGGCCCAGGTCGAAGCCTTTGCCAAGGAAGCCAAGGTCTCAACCGCCGGAGTCCGCGAAAATCAGAACGTCCTCTGTCCCTGGGACCACCGCTACCGCATCAACGAATACATGCTGGCTTTAATGGCCGAAGCCCTGAGCAACATCGTCCCCGAGCTGCACAGGGAGCATATCGCCGCCCTGCCCAGGCCCTCCGCTTCCGAAGTGGCCGCCCATCTGGGACCTGAGGGCGTGAAAATTGTTGAAGGCGTCTTCAATATGAGCCTGGAGCATGCCATCGACTTTGTCAGAGAAAACCCCGTCCGCATCGTCGGCGGCGAAGTGCGCTCCAACACTCCGCGCTTCGTCTCCCTGGTCTCCCGCATCTATGCCGCCCGCGGCCTGCACGTGCTGCTGACCGAAGATAAAGACAACAAAGACACCTCCACCATCTTCCTCTGGTCCTTCCTGACCTACATGCTGGGCCTCTCCGGCGGCGACTACTACACCTCCAGCCACGGCGCGCCCCAGAAGCAGAGCGACAAAATTCTGGGTCCCGACGGCTCCCAGTACCTGCCCCCCGAATACGCCAAAATCGTCGAGCAGATGTACATTATTCTGGAGAAATGCGAAACCGAAGGCTACACCGTAAAGCTGGCCGCGGCCGACGATCCCCGGCTCCATCACACCCTGACCTATGAGCGCATCTGCACCCTCTACGCCGACTATCTGCGCAAGGGTCCCGCCTCCGACAGAGCCCTGGAGCAAATCAGAGAGGCCGAGCAGAAGGGCCTGCGCTTAAAACTCGATTTCTTCGGCGGTTCCGGCGCTAAAACCGTAATTCCCGTCCTAAAGAATTTAGGCATCGACAAAGTTTTTGAAAACGGCTTTATCCGCGCCGAAGAGGACCCCTTCTTCCACAACATCGGCTTCCGGGTGGCCAAAAAGAAGAATTCCGATGAATATGAGGTCGTCCATGATAGTGTAGATGCAAGTATGCCTATTGTGGTTAAATCGGCCGGCTATAGTGAAATACTCAAAGACGCCCCTCTGGGCCAGATCGTCTTCAACGTCGATCCCGACGCCGACCGCTTTGTGGCCGGTCAGATCGTGCCCGCCGAGGAAGCCGAAAAGCTCGCCGCTATCGGCATAAGCTACATTCCCATCACCGAAAAGCGGCTCTTTGCCCTCTTCTCCCCCAACCAGTTCTTCCTGATGCTGGCCGACAACGACCGCTCCAACATGGAGGACGAGGGCAGCTGGAAAGATTATGCCAGCTTTGATATCCACACCTACGTTTCCGCGCTCTCCTGGGACGAATGGGCCGAAAAGTACAATATCCCCATCGTGCGCACCCCGGTAGGCTTCAAGGAGATCGCCGCCGTCGAGCGCAAGGTTGA
This sequence comes from bacterium, assembly GCA_017458675.1. GTDB lineage: Bacteria > Vulcanimicrobiota > Xenobia > Xenobiales > Xenobiaceae > RGIG3641. The sequence continues at coordinate 2,813 of JAFTAM010000165.1, read as the reverse complement.
AGAAGCTCTGCTCGCCCACCCCGGCCAGCCGATTCAGGTCAAAGACGAGCTGGGCAATCTGATCAGCATCGGCGCCAATCCCAAGGTCCACCACGCCGGCGAGGAAAGCGGCGGCAAGATCGGCGGCCCCAGAGAACCCATCTGCAACATTCTGGGGCAGAAGATCATCGCCATGCGCGAAAAGAGCTCGGGCGAAGCCTGCATTTCCGCGGTTTCCCTGGCCGCCCGCCTGTACCTGGCGGCTCAGCGCAGCCAAAAGCCCGAGGATTTCTATCTTCACACCCATCTGGCCAAGCTGTTCAGCTCCGCCGCTATCGTCAACAAGATGGAATTCCGCGGCGACAAGATCCACTACAACGAAGCCATCTTCGATCCCGAAGAACTGGCTAAAGCCAAAGCCGCCGGAATTGCCGAAAAGGACCGCTTCAACAATTACTTCCGCCGTCTGGCCCTGGCTATGCGCGACGGAAGCTTGACCGCCGACGGCAAGCCCCTCAGCCTGGAGGAAATTAAAGCCATTCTGGGCGAGGCCATGCCCGGCTTAAAGGAACAGTGGCAGCAGCTCGAGCGCATCGACGTCTGGTCCGACGGCCTGCAGATGTGGTTCAAGGACGGCAAGATCCGCGACATCTGCCTGCGCCCCTCCGGCACCGACGCCAAATCGAAGGTCTATTTCGACGGCTCCGACAAGGCCTACATGCAGAAGGTCTTTACCGAATACTTCCGCGACTTCGCCGCCGATGAAGACGGCCTCTACAAAAAGCGCATGAAATAGACGCATACAATCTGCATTAAAAGGCGGTCCGCACATACGGGGCGCCTTTTTTAACGGCCGCGTCGTATTCGGGAGCGGCCATTTCTCCGCCGCCCGCACCGTCATACCCGGCCCTCGCGCTGCTATTATGAGCAAACGCCTTGTCATTATGAGCGCAGCGAAAAATCTATGCCCGTAGGCAAGCAAAGATCCTTCGCCTGACGGCTCAGGATGACGAGAGAAGGAGGCTCAGGATGATAAGCCCAGCAATGGAAAGATTTTCAGCAGAAGGTTCATAACGGCAAAAAAAAGTTCGCTATTTAAATTTTACTCTGGCATTAGGGCCATTTTTCTGCTATTATAAGCAGCGGGAAAGACATCTGTTTTACTGGTGGTCACTCTCTGTTTCCTTTTGGATCGGCTAGATTCCATTAGGAAAGGAGGTGATGTCTATGACTAAAGAAGACCTATTTTTTGTTTTCTTTATGTTATGGTTTTTAACTGACGGCTTCAATCCGTTTTACTTAAAAACCGCCGTCGCTTCCGCTTATACTTATTTGCGAATTTATTTCGGTAAGTAAAAGCAACGAGACGCCCACCTAAAAGCACAATCTTGCGTGGACGTCTCTAACTATAAGACCCAAAAGGTTTTATACTGAGAGGCAGCCGCCAGACGCGAATTGACAGATGCCTTTCTTTTTTATGCTTATATTTTAGCCTTTGTGCCTGCGCTTGGCAAGAGCTTAGCGGAAGAGACACGCAAATACCCGCCGACATTATGAGCGCAGACGAGCTCCATGCTGCCATTATCTGCGCAGCGAAGAAACCCGCGCCTGCAGACGGTTGGAAAAATACCAAGCGTGACCGTGCGCCAAGTGGGCGCAAATGCTGTTGAGACTTTCTGACAGCAGCTCATAATCCAGCCGCCCGGCCTCAGCCTCGCGGCAGCGCCGCTGAATATAGCGCAGCATGCGATGCTTAGCCCCTGCTCTGACGGTTCTCAGCACCTTGCCGGTCTCGGTCAGGCGTATGTTGAATCCTAAGAAGCCGACGCCTTTTTTCAAGGCAATAATCTGAGTTTTACCGTTGAAATCCAAAGCCAGAGAGCGGACATGAGCGCGCAGTATATCTAAACATTCCTGCAGATACCGCTTATCAGGGTGGACAATTATGCAATCGTCCATATAGCGCACATAATGTTTAAAGCCCAGCTTTTCCTTTATCAGACGGTCCAGACTGTCCAAATAATAGAGAGCGAACCATTGGCTCGATTGATTGCCCAAAGGCAAGCCTTTGCCGGGACTGTCGCGAAAACTGTCAATGACGCCGTCAATGAGCCTGCGAACTTCGCCGCTGAAAGGCAGCCTGGCCAGTTTTTGTTTCAGAACGTCATGGTCGATACAGGCAAAGTATCTGCGGATATCGCATTTGAGGAAATACCCGCTCTGACCGCAGCGCCGATAATGTTCGCGCAAAAATTCGCTCAGGCGATAAATAGCAAAATGCGTGCCTTTGCCTGCCCGGCAGGCGGCGTTGTCATAGATTAAGCGCGGCTCGATTACCGGGGCCAAAACCTGGTCGCACAGACAGTGCTGAAGCACCCGCCCTTCGTAATTGAGCGCATTTATCTCCCGCTCTTTCGGTTCAAAGATTCTGAAAGAATGATAACGGCCCAGCGCTTTCCCGGCAAGGGTGCGTTCGCGCATATCGAGCAGCTGCTTAGCCAAGTCAAGCTCGCAGAGAATTATCTCTTTTTTGCCGCCTTTGCCGCGGCGGGCGCGGCGATGCGCCTTAACTAACTCTAAAAAGCTGAAAATATCGGCTAAATTTTCTTCCATAATCGCCATTAAAAAACCGGCCGGGAGGAGTCCGGGCCTGAAGGACTCCTCAAGGCGCGAAAGCCAAAGCGTCCGCAGCCGCCGCCGGTATATTTTTCCGCATCGGCCAATGCGGAAGGGAAATCGGCTCCCTTTTCCCAGAGTTCGGACCGTTCTGCCTAGAACTGATTGCTGACAGTGGGATAATGCAGGACGCACAGCGGCGGAGGCATTGTTCACGT
>JAFTAM010000164.1 GCA_017458675.1 bacterium | reverse complement strand
TTCGGTCAGAGTCTGCACCGAGTCTTTCAGCCGGTCGTCTTTTAAAGATTCGGCGAATTCCCGGGGAGTATGAGAAGGACTCTTGATTATATTTAATTTCCGCAGCATAGACAGCATGAGCCGGTAGCAGGAGACGGCGTCCTTGCTTTTTGCGTTTGACACGGCGGAATGAATAAGCCAGCTCTTTATGAAGAGGGCGAGTTTTTGCCGGAAGCCGCCCCGGAGTTTATGGGCAAGAGAAAAGCTCAGCTTCAGGGCGCTGAAATTGTTTTTCAGCCATTTGCCGGCTGAATATGAGGCATACAAGAGAATAGCTGCGGCAGCTAAGGGCAGTATATATTTAACAATGGACTCAAGGAAATAGAGAAACTTTACATATGCCGATTTGACGCTGTCGGGGATAAACTGGCGCAGGTATTTTATGATGTCCTTAGCTGAGCTGCGGTTTTGTTCCATGTCGGAATTATCTTCAGAAGACGCTTCGGAGTCGTTTTCGTCTGTATTCGGCGCGGTGGCCTCATAGGTTGTCCAGCCCGCCGATGGGATCATCACCTCTGTCCAGGCGTGAGCGTCCCGCTCTCTGATCTCGTAGGCCATGCTGAAGGGGTTGTAGGCGCCTGGAACAAAACCGTTGATATAGCGGGCGGGAAGACCGGCCGCTCGGCAAAGAACGGTCATAGCGCCGGCAAATTGACGGCAGTTGCCTTTGCCGGAGGTAAATAAGAAATAATCAATGGGTTCCCGATCGCGGGGGCATGGCGGCGGAGGACTCTGATAAGTATAATTGGCTCTTAAAAAATGGCTTATGGCCAGAGCTTTAATGTAGTCGCTGCCGTCAAAGGACGTAAGAAATTCGGCCAGGGTTTTAATGCGCGGGGATATTTCCGGCGGAAGTTGCAGGTATTCCTTATACTTGCTGTTCAGCTCTTCTGAGCGTTCGGGATTTTTAGTCCAACGGAACGGGAAGCAGGTATATGGTTTGTTCAACTTGATAGTAATTCTAATAACCTTTTTTTGCCCTTTTTCAGATTCGGAAGCTTCTGACAGATCTGTGAGTTTATCCTCTGACTGTTTGCCTGCGGTTAAGCCTTTGGCGGTTTCTTCAAGACTTTCGGCGTCGGGACGGCTTTTCAGATATTGCAGAGCCTTCTGCTCATGCGGCAGACTCTTGCAGTTCATATAAGGCGTTTCTTCAGCTTCCTGTGTATAAGGTTCCGTATAGGAAGGCACGCTGTAAACGGTATATACAGAGCCTGCTTTGATAATATGAGGGGAGTGCAGAATACTGTCTTTATCGATATAAAAATCACCGTGGGGGAAGGAGACGCTGCTGGGCTGAAAGGCGGCGCTTATCTGATCGGCTATATCGGCTTCGATATAAAAGATCTGCACCAGAGGATGTTTACGGTAGGGATTGTCCGAAGCGGCATCGATACTCAAAGGTACGTCGGAGCGCCTTAGCTTTTGCTCGGTTTTGTCCTGGCGCCAGGAATGGCCGTCATAGTGGCTGCAGGCTGCGCCCCGGTAATATGCCGGCCGGTTTGTTCTGACTTTCATGACCAGGCGCTTAGAGCTGGGCGCAGGCGGATTTTCATAGAGATCGTCTTTTTCGGCAAAGAAGACTGCGCTGCTCTGTTTTTTTTGTTCGTCTTTGGCGCTGTTTTGGGCCGCTTTTCTGCTAAGGTGAAGGTTGAAGAAGCTGCTCAGGTTTTCAAAGCGCGGCATAGCTGTGAAGAATAGGTTCAATATGCAAAAAAGCAGCAATAAGGCGGCTGAAAAGCGGAAAATATACTTCAGGATCCTATACGGACTGGGTTTTTTGCTTTTGGCATAAAGCGGGACAGAGCATTCCTCTGTTACCGACAGGGATCTGAAGTACAGGGCTGACGTCATAAATATGAAGTAAGCCGCCAGAGGCAGCACAAACTTATACGACGCCGTTATGACGGCTGTGCCGCTCAGGAACGCCAGGCTCAGAAGCAGGGAACAGTCCAGGTCGCGGCGTCTGGGGGTATCGAAGCTTTGTAAGATCAGCGCTCCGATCAGCAGTCTGGGTATTGCATCTGCGCTTTCCCAGAGACTGATAGGATTGTCGTGGGACATAACCGCGATAACGGACAGCACGATTGCGATCATGATGAGTTTGCTGCCGTATACGGTTGACCTGCGGTTCCAGAAGGCGATCAGATTGCCTAGTGTGAGAAAAAGAGCAGCGATGCCGGCGTTGTAAAGCCCAGTAAAATAACAGACGGAAGTTAAGGAGACCAGCGCGCATAGATAGACGGAAAATCTTAAGCCTAAGGAATTTTCTACATTAGGAAATCTGCCGTTCAGGATTTTCCAGAGACGCTTAATTTTTTCGGCATATACCTTTATGCGGCTCTCTTTCGGCGAGTTGTCGGAGCTCCGGCCGTAATCGCATCCTGTATATTCCTGCCATTCACTGTGCTTTGAAGACTGCGGCTGCGCGCTTGTATTTTTCATAATAGCTTCGCTGTATTTTGTGGTGAAGAGTCGGGAGTTATCAGTTCGGCGGTCTTGCTTAACGCCTTCAGTTCTGAGAGCTTTTGAGTAAAGGCGCCGTAAATTGTTCGATTCTGCCGCAGCTCAGGCAAACTGCCGGCAAATTCTAAGCTGCCGCCGGCATTGGGTCCGTCAGCGTCAAAATATAAAGGCGTAAACAGCAGGTAGGAGGTTTTGCTTTTATATTTTTTCAGACAGGGAACTGGCAGCGCTTCCTGAGAAAGGCTTAAAACTATAATGCGGCTGTAGCTCCTTCTTTTCAGCATAAGTTCTAAAGAGTGATAAAAGCTCTGTTTTTGTTCTTCATTTTCAAAACAGAAATCGCTGCTGAGCATAGACCATTCGGCCGCTTTGTGTTTCAGCTTCTCCAGATTGCTTAAAGTCTGCAGTTTATTTTCACTGTTTTGAAACACAACCGTAAAGCTGTCTTTGCCGCCGCTGTATTTCTCGGCGGCGGTTATCAGACAGCACATTAGTTCTTCAAAGCCGAAGTGAGAAGACAGACTTTTCTCTATGTCTTCTATACTTTCAAAATTGATATATATCGATAATAAAAGCTTTGTCAGCAAGACGAATATGTTTTCCTTTTCTGAGCGTCTCTCCCAGCGGGAAAACTGTTTGGGATAGAGCTGCTTTAAAAGAGAATAATCGGCGATGGGAATGATTAAAATATTCTGAGAACTCCGAACCTCTTGGAACTCTTTAATTATAGGCTTGCCGAACCGGGCGCTGGTCATCCAGTGTATGTATCTTATATCTTCGCCTTCGCTGTATTCGCGAAGCCCGCGCAGGTCTCCGTCTGCGCTTCTCAATTTCACGGTTCTGAGGTTCCCCAACTCGGATTTAGGATGTTTTTGGAATGATGTTTTAATAGGCGCAGGATAGACCCATATAGGCTTCTGAAATTCATCCTGCTTAAAAACGGCAAAAAGGCCGAGGGGAAAATTGACTGAGCGAGTCTGAAACTTAATCTGGTGACAGCCGCGTTTTTTAGCCTTAACAGCGTAAGAAAAAGTTCTTTCTTCATTTGGAGCGAGTCTGTGGAGGTGAAATTTTACAAATTGGCAAGGAGGGTCGGAATCGGCCTCGGCGCTGTCTGAGGCTTTGACGAGTATTTCGTCTTGGTCGCCTATCTGCGGCAAGGGTCTTACGATATCAAAGTTTTCGTCGGCGGATATTGCAAAGCAGTAATGATATAAGTAATGTTTTGAACTGTTTTTAAGTGAGACGGTAATTTCTGCAGTTTGACCGGTTTTAATAAGCATTTCATGGCAAATTTGGAATTCAAGGCTTGAAAGAATTATGCAGGACGCGATCAAATTTATGCACAGCAGAGCTGTCAGGAAGGCAACAACGGCGTAAAGCCAGCCTGACTGGAAGGCTCCGGCGATAAAGCACAGGATTAGTACTACAAGCACAGCAATCGCGGTGTCGCTGAGCTCCGGCGGTGACAGCAGCAGTTTTTTCTGCAAAAAATTACCTCTGATATTTTCGGTATAGTATTACAAAACTGATTTAAATAGGAATATTTTCTCTAAACTTACTCTTGTCTTTTCTGCCTGGCGGACAGGTTCTGTACAGAAAGCCATTTTTGCTTCAGTCTCAATTAAGCCCTCGGGCAACTTTCTGATTTCAGTTTGACAGATATGCAAGACTTGAGCTGATATTCACTTGTATATAATATATCCTGTCAGCTTTCTTTACAAGGATAAAAGTTTAATTTTTGACAGGAAAAATTTGAGCTTATCGGTGAGGCGGCGGCCTGTCCGTCTTAGAGATACTTCACTTTTCAGATTCAGGCGGCTTCGTTTCCAGTATGACCGTCTGCAGTTCTTCGCAGGCCGAGTCAGCGTATTCATCGACGGCCGCTTTGAATTCCGGGGCGTCGTTCAGGGGGCCGGCGCCGTAGTAGGCCCTTCCGTAAAGTTCGGTCAGGGCCTGCACCGAGTCATTCAGCCGTTCTGATTTTACAAGTTCGGCGAACTCACGGGGAGTTTGAGACGGACTCTTTTTTATATTCAGCTGCTGCAGAATAGACAGCATTAGCTTGTAGCAGGAAACGGCGTCTTTTCCCTGCGTATTTAAGACGGCAGCGTGTACGCGCCAGCTTTTTATTAAGGCGGCGAGCTTTTGCAATACGCTGCCATGGAAAGTTTTGGCGTAAGAAATGCTCTGCTTCATGGCAATAATGTTGTTTCTTATCTGTAAGCCGTATAAATAGGATATATATAAAACAAAAGCGGAGGCGGATAATAGCAGTTTATACAGAGTTATCAGCTCAAGCCAACTGATGAGTTTTGCCGCCGCTGTTTTGATTTTGTCAGGAATGAGGCGCAGCAGGTACTGTCTTAAGTCAGAGTTTATGCTGCTTTTTTCCTCAGAGTTAATTACGGGATTTTCAGAATGTGTTTCGGAGCCGCTTTCGCTCTCATACGGCGAAGTGGTTTCATAGGCGACCCAGCCGACGCAGGGGATCATTGCCTCAGTCCAGGCATGCGCGTCCCGATCTCTAACCTCATAGGTCATGGTAACGGGGTTATAGCTGCCGGGAGCAAAGCCGGTTATAAAGCGGGCGGGCAGGCCGGCCGCCCGGCAAAGAACGGTCATAGCGCTGGCAAATTGGCGGCAGTTGCCTTTGCCTGATTCAAATAAAAAATAATCTACGGGTTCCCGGTCGCTCGGACAGGGCGGCGGGGGATTCTGGTAGATATAATTAGACCTTAAAAAATGGTTTATAGACAGCGCCTTCATATATTGGCTGGATAAATGGGAGGTGAGATGCTCAGCCAGAGCTTTTATGCGCGGAGATATCTGCGGCGGAAGCTGCAGGTACTCGCTGAACTCTTTATCCGCAGTCTCATCTTCAAGGCGTACTATGTCAGGCATGTAATGAAAACGCGTGTCAGCCTTTAAAGCTGATGCAGTTTTATTACCGTTTTCAGGCTCGGAACCGTCATGCGTTTTTGAATAGTTATTCAGCAATATGCCAACGTCAAGCTGTTGGATTGAAGCTGCATGCTTTAAAGCTTTTTCACCGGTATCAACGTCTATGCTTTCGGCTTCAGGACGGTTTTTCAGATACTGCAGAGCTTTCCGCTCGTACGGCAGACCGGTGAAGTTAACAAACGGTGTTTTTGCAGCGGCACGGTCATAGGGTTTTGTATAGGAAGGTATGCTGTGAACGGTATAAACGGAGCCTGCTTTTATAATATCCTGGGCTTTCATAATACGGTCATTGTCAATATTAAAATTACCGCCGGAGAAGAAGACTTTGCAGGGCTGAAAGGCGGAGAAGAGCGTATGGTATATATCGGCTTCAATATAATATATCTGCACCAGAGGATTATCAAAGTAGGGATTGTCCGGGTCGTAATCGATCTTTATAGGTGTGTCAGAACTGCATTCCGTCAGTTCGTTTTTGCCCGGGCTCCATTTATGGCCGTCATAGCGGCTGAAGGCTCTGCCGCGGTAATAGGTTTGCCGGCTGGCCTTGACTTTCATAATCAGGCGGTCAGAGCCGGACCCGGATGATACTTCATGGAGATCTTCGCTCTCAGCAAAGTAAATAAAGCTGTCGGTCTTATTTCTGCGGCTTAAGCGCTCTTTTCCGCCGCTGTTCTGACTGTCATTTGCATAATTATTATCTTTATAATTATTATCTTCATTATTATTCAGATCGGCGCTATGCTGCGGCTTGTAATGATCCAGATTCTCAAAGCGCGGCAGGCATATGAATATTATGCCGATTAAGCAGATTAAAAAAAACAGGTAAACGGCTGAGCGGCAGACGCTTTGCGCTATGCGCATTAAGAGAGCAGGTTTTTTGCTTTTGGAATCAAGCGTAACAGAGTTTTCCTCTGTCCGGGACAGAGAACGGAAGTACAGGGCTGAGACAATTAAGACAAAGTAGGCTGCCAGAGGGTATATAAACTTAAGGGAGGCTGACATGTCAGCAGCGCAGCTGAAAAGCAGCAAACTAACGATTAAGGAAAAATCTAGGTCACAGCGTCTGGGAGTATAGATGCTGTGGCAGAGCAGCAATCCGGATAAGAGTATAGCGATTACTCCTTCGCCCTCGCAGGGAGGAAGCAGCAGGTCACAGGTAAACGGCAGGTATTCAAATGACAGACATGCGGCAAACAAACAGAAGAATATGAAGAGCTTGATAAAGCAGCTGTTTGAACGGCGCAGCAGGAACAGGAAGGCCAGCAGATTGCTGCAGGTTAGTAAACCGGCATAGGCTGTAAAACTGTCTTTGTTTATAAAGTATAATACTGCCGCTAAGGACGTCAGTTCACATAAATATACGCTGATTCTCAGGCCTAAGGAACTTTCAGCATTGGGGAAACTGCCGGTCAGGACTCCCCAGGTATACTGAAAAGGTTTAAAAAAAGCTCTTATAAAGCTTGCTTTGGCAGAGCTTTTGGGACTTTCTTTGTAAAAGCGGCCCGTATATTTTCCCCATTCACTGAGTTTTGAAGGAGAGGGCGGCGCGCTTGTCTGTTTCATAGAAGCTTCTCCGTGTCCTGCGGTGAAGAATTGGGAGTGATCAGCACGGCGGTCTTGCTCAAGGTTTGCAGAATAGAAAACTTTTGAGAAAATGCGTCGTAAAATTCTCGTTTCAGCTTCCGTTTCGGCAAAGCGCCGGCATATTTTAAGCGGCCGGCTGAATTCGTTTCGTCAAGATAAAACGGTGAAAACAGCAGGTAAGAGGTTTTGTTTTTGTACTTTTTCAGACAGGGAACAGGCAGCGCTTCCTGAGAAAGGCTTAATACCATTATACGGCTGAAATGTCTTTTTTTAAGCATATGTTCCAAGGAATGATAAAAACGCTGTTTTTGTTCTTCATCTTTAAGGCAGAAATCGCTGTTGAGAACGGACCATTCCGAGGCTTTGCTTTTAAGGGCTTTAAGGTCGCTTAAAGTCTGCAGCTTATTTTTACTGTTTTGAAGAACAACTGAAAAGCGATCGTTTCTGCCGCGGCATTTCTCGGCTGCGGTTATCAGACAGCACAGCAGTTCTTCAAAGCCGAAATGGGATGATAAGCTTTCCTCTAAATCTTTTTTGCTCTTAAAGTTTATATAGAAAAAAAAGAAGCGGAGCAATGAGGCAAATATGCTTTCCTTTTCTGAACGCTTCTGCCAGCGGGAAAATATTTTTGGGTAGAGCTGTTTTAAAAGAGAATAATCGGCGATGGGGATAATTAAAATGTTCTGAAATCCCCGAATCTCCTGGAACTCTTTAATCATAGGCCTGCCGATGCGGGCGCTGGTCAGCCAGTGTATGAATCTTATGTCTTCTCCTTCGCTGTATTCGTGCAGACCGCGAATGTCTCCGTCTGTACTTTTCAATCTTACGACTCGGCGGTTTTCCGCATGTGAATTGAGATTTTTGCGGACTGCCGCGTTTATGGGGGCCGGATAAACCTTTATAGGCTTATCAAATGAATCCCGTTTTGCGGCGGCGATAATACTGATGGGAAAATTGACTGAGCGCGTCTGAAATTTGATTGTGTGACAGCCGCGCCGTTTAGCTCTCATAGCATAGGAAAAGGTTCTCTCTTCATGGGGGGCGAGACTGCGGATGTGAAATTTAATAAATTCGCACGCAGGAGCTGAATCGGCTTCGGAGCTGTCGAAGGCTTTGACGAGCATTATATTTTGGTCACCTTTTTCAGGCAAAGGCTCGACGATATCGAAGTTTTCATCGGCGGTAATTTCGAAGCAGTAATGATTTAAATAAAAATTAGAGTTATTTTTAACGGTGACCGCTATTCTTGCCGTTTGTCCGGTAGGTATAAGTTCCGGATGGTGAAACTGAAATTCCAGACGTGAAAGCAGCATATAGGATATTGCCAGATTGGCGCACAGCAGGCCGATAAGCAGCGCAATAACGGCGTACAGCCAGCCTGCCTGCGTATTGCCTGCGATAATATACAGGCATAAGATCATACACAAAACACTAAATGAGTATATGAACTTTAGTTTTGGCAGCAGTATCTTTTTCTGCAAAAAAGTACCTCTGATATTTTCGGCCTAATTTGCTTATACTGATTTTAGTTATAAAAAAATCTTCCTCCGTATTATAATAAGGACTTAAAAGCCGCTTATTCAAATAACAGAGGAAGATTTTCTGAAGCGCGCGGGACTGCGCCGCGTCGGTATGCTATTATTCCATGCCTACGCCTACCGAGTAGTAGAGGAGCTTGTCGGAGGTATCGACGGCTTCCTGAATGGCGGTCTCGGGATCGTATTTGCGTCCCAGCGACTTAAACATGGCGTCGTCCAAAATACTGCGGATGGACTCCCAGACGGGAACGCGGGGCTGAACCTGAGCGATTTTCAGGGAGTCTACGCCCACTCTGTATTCGGGATACTGCTTGAGATAGGCCTGATAGGCGGCGGACTTAATGGCCGACTGGCGGACCGGCAGATAACCGGTCTTAATGGCCAGCTCGGTGGTGATATCCGGGCTGCACATGAACTTGATGAACTTATAGGCGGCTTTCTGCTTTTCGGGAGAGCTGCTCTTGAAGATGGCCAGGTTGGTGCCGGCGAACTGACAGGAGCGCACCGTGCCTTTGGGTATGGGCATTACGCCGAAATCGAGACCTTCGGCTTTGGACTTGGTGAATCCGCCTATCTTGGAGGTGGTTTCGATATACATGCCGGCCTTGCCGGAAGAGAACTCCTTGGCGGCGTCAAAGGTAGGCTTGGCGGACATATCGTTGTGTACCAGATTGTTCCAGTAATTCAGGTCGTCTACGCCCAGCTTGTTTCCGAAGGCGGCCTTATTGTCTTTAATGAATTCTCCGCCGTAGGAATAGAGGTAATGGCCGAATATATCGACGCTGGGCTGGAAGGCTAAGCCGGGCAGACCCGTTTTGGCGTAGATGGTCTTGGCGGCGGCGCGCAGCTCGTTCCAATTGTTGGGGGGAGCGATTTTGAGCTGATTGAAAAGCTTCTTGTTGTAATAAAGTACGTAAATAGATTTGTTGAAGGGCAGAGTATAGAGCTTGGACTCGCCGGTGGGAGACTTAAACTTGTTGGACTCCAGGAAGATGGGAACCAGGTCCTGGTTGCTGTTCTTGTCTTCGGCGGGCATTACGTCCTCTACCGGAACCAAAGCGTCTATGCCTACGTACTGGGTAGTCCAGTTTTCATAGACCTGGGCGACGTCGGGCGGGCTGTTCTTGGCTATGCTTTCCAGGATCTTGGCGTACAGCGCGTTGTAGTCGTTGCCGTACTGCTGGTTGGCAGACTGGATGTACTGTGCTTTGACCACGACGTCGGGATTTTTCTGATTGAATTTATCGACAAGCTCGTTGAGAACCTTGCCGCGGCTTCTGCCCATGGCGTGCCAGAAAATAATTTCTGTCGGCGCGGCCGCCCTGACGGTGACGGTACTGCATATTAATGCCGTCACAGCGAATACCGCCGCAATTAAAGCCGTATAATATAAGCGCGTTTTGGATACCATACTCGCGCAGCTCCTTATCTTCAGATTCATATCTGAAACCAGAATAAAACTAAGTTATATCGAAGCAAACTTTACAGGTTGACTGCCAGCGGGGCCTGGTTCAGAGAGTGAAGCACCAGACTGACCGGTTTCGAGTCTGCCGGAATCTCGAATACAAGGTATCCGAAGTTTACGCCGTAAGGTCTGAGAATTACTAGCCAGAAGTTGCTTAATCCTTCTATATAATCGTAAGAAGCCGATTTCTGATCTAATAAAGAGAAGCGGCCGGTGTAAACCTGAACCTGCTGAGAGACGTTTTGCTGCGACAGATAAGCTATAACGTATTTGTAGCCTTCTCTGGGCCTGTAAAAATCCTTGAGTACGGAGATCGTTTCCAGGTTGGTTACCGTCACTTGGAAAACGGAATTCTGGGCGTGCTTGGGGATATATACGCTGCCGTTGGCGCTGCGCTGGGAATTTGAAGGCAGTCCTGCGCTTCCGCCGGTCATGAGGTTGGGGTCGATTCCCTGGACGGGGCCGGCCTGCAGATTGGAGGGCAGATAGTTGTTGCCGTCGACGTGGCGGACGAACTTATCGGTCTGGGCCTGGTTGGGAGTGTAGGCCACGGGATAGCCGGGCTGTACTCCGCCGCTGCGGGCGCTGACAACAGGCTGCGCCGCCGAGGGAGGCGCATAGACGGCGGCGGTCGGAGCGTTGGTCCTGGGCAGCGGCGTCGAGGTACTCGCAGCGCCGTTTCCTGTCGGAACGGTTTTGAACTGCTTGCTGGAATTGTCGTAATACCTGCTCTGCGAAACCGGAGGCGTATAGACGTTGGCCGTAGGAGTTACGGCGGCGGTCGGAGCGGAAGGTTTTACGGGCGCGGCGGGAGTGATGTTCAGACTCGAAGACTTGGCGTCTGCCGCAGTCTGCGTATTCGTCTGCATGGCGACGGCGCCGGCGTTCGTTCCGCTGGTGTTGATTAAAATTCTGTTATTGCGGCCGTCGAAGCTGACGGTTCCGCCCAGAGCGTTGATGAAGGATTCCGCCGGCAGATAAATGCGGCCGGAATCGTTTACTACCGAGGCCGGCGCCAGTTTGCCGTTGACGGTTACGCTGTTGAGCTTGGCGTCCCAGATTATTTCTGCCTGGAGGGCCTGCGCCATAACCTGAATGGGCAGATAGGTGGTGCCGTTTTTAGTAATAGGCACGGTGTCGACCCTTAGGCCGTTGACAAAGATAGCGGCGGGGGGACCGGTAAACGCATAAGCCGGAGCTATGATTACCGTTAATAGCAGCGCCAGCAGAAACAGCGCGCTTCCGGCGCCGTCTTTGTATCTGCTTCGTCTGACTGATGACTTCAGCATCCCAACTTCTCCTTATGTTATTAAAAAAAACTTAACAGTTAAGTCAGCCCTTAAGCTTTTTCAGTTATTGAGCATATATATCTTAATGTAGCACAAAAGCGCAAAATATTAAAGATGGCGGAGCCTTATATTTTAAATATTAGTGGCGTCGGCGGCCCGCGGCGTGGAAAAAGATTCTTTGCTGCGCTGAAAAGTACGGGGCGTATTGTCATCCTTAGCCTCCGCCGCCCTCGGCGAAGGCTAAGGAGGGTCTGCCGAGCTGCGCCGGCTTAGCTGCAGCTTGCAGATAATATCCAGTGAACATAAAGGTTTCAGGATTGAAACTTGCAAACTACTTGCAAAGTTTAATAATAAAGTTGCTAAACTGAAGGTAATAGTTGCAATTCATTAAGTTCACTTGACAACTATGCTGATCTATAGCTATTATTTGGAAACATTCAAAGAAGGAACCCAAGATGCAGGCGGAAGAACTGAGAAGTTTGATCAATGAAATTCATAGGCAAAAGACGGAAAAACAAACTGTAGAGCTGAAGGCTGCGCATGGCGGTTTCCCCGGAAAGATATACGATACTCTTTCTTCCTTCTCAAATCAGGACGACGGCGGGATTATAATTTTTGGCGCAGCCGATAAACCTGATTTTGAAATTGTCGGCGTGTATAACGCCGAGGATGTTCAGAAGAAGATTATGGAAGCCTGCGATCAGATGGAACCGAAGGTAAGAGCATTAATTACCGTATGTGAAATCGATGGCAAGATGATCGCGGCAGCTGAGATCCCCGGCGCAGACCGCTCATTGAGGCCGGTTTTTTACAGGGGCGCCGGAAGGCTGAAAGGTTCGTATATTCGTGTCGGCGATGCAGACGAGCTTATGAGCGAATATGAAATTTACAGCTTCGAGGCGTTTCGGAGGCGGATTAGGGATGAATTACGAACGGTAGACCGTGTAAAGCTCAGTCTGTTTGATCAGGAAAGACTGGCCGGATATCTCAAAGCGGTTAAAACCGAGAGGAAAAATTTGTCCGAGAATGTATCGGATGAAAATATCCTGGAACTGATGGGGGTGATTTACGAGGGTAAGCCGACGCTGGCCGGCGTCATGACTTTTTCCAGGTATCCTCAGACATTTTTTCCGCAGCTGTGTATAACCGCGGTTGCCGTACCGGGTACGCAGATCGGCGATACGGCCGAGGACGACGTCCGTTTTCTCGATAACGCAAGAATCGCAGGCGCTATTCCGGATATGCTTGAAGAAGCTGTAGAGTTTATCAGAAAAAACAGCAGAACAAAAACGGTCGTTGACGGCGAGGGCAGAAGAAACGATAGACCTGAATATCCGATTAAAGCGGTTCGTGAAGTCATTCTGAATGCGCTTGTTCACAGAGATTACAGTATGTACACGGAAAATACGCCGGTTTCTCTGGAAATGTACAGAGATCGTTTGGTAATACGCAATCGCGGCGGCCTTTACGGGGGCGGCTCACTGAAGCAGCTGGGAAAAGGAAGGCCTGAAACAAGGAATGCGGCGCTGGCAAACATGCTGGAATTGCTTAACGTAACGGAAAACCGATATTCCGGTATCTCGACCGTTATTCGTGAAATGGAGAAAGCCGGACTGCCGAAACCTAGGTTCGATATAAAAAGAGGCGACTTCGAGGTAACGCTGAGGAATAATATTTATTTTTCATCCGATGAAATAGACAAAACTGACTTGTCTGCGGCGATATTGCTCTTCTGCAAAACGCCGAGGAGCAGAAAAGAGCTTGTTGACTTTACGGGCAAGTCCCAATACTATACAATGTCGGCAATCATTCAGCCGCTTCTGACAGCCGGCAAATTACAGCTCACTGTACCGGAAAAGCCGAAGAGTCCGAAACAGAGATTTATTTCTGCCCAATGAATGCGGCGGGCGCAGCCAAGACAGGCCGCGGCATAAAGAGCTGCGCAGGCGGTCATATTTTGACGGACGGCTGCGCCTCTTAATGTTATTCCGAGCTTGTCCTTATTGTCATCCTGAGCCGGTCTTTCATGTCATCCTGAGATGCCGGCGAAGGATCTTAAAACCTGCATAAGGCCGCCGGAACCTTCGCTGGGCCTCGTAATGACAGGGAACGTCAATACGCAGACCGGACTTTAATACGGAAATTCCGGCTCGATTTTATATTTCATGCCGGCGGCTTCGAGCTTGTCCCTGATTTCTTTAATCTGCGGGGCCGGGCCGCGAAACAGTTCGGCAGGGGCGTTTTCAATGAGCTTTTTGGCTTCCAGCCAGTTGACGCCGGCTATTTCGGCTGTCAGCTTCAGCTTGCTTACAGCGGGATTTTCTGACGGTTCAAGGGAGATGCTGTAAGCAGTTTGGTCCATTTCTATAGGATCAAACCATGAAGTCGCCACATTCCAGCCGCAGCTTTTGCATTCCCAGCCGCAGCAGCCGCCGCGTCTGAACCATTCCATTCCCGCGCCGCACTCTTCGCAAAATCTATGCATTGATTTTTCCCCTTTGTGGATAAAATGTCTTAAATTTTCCAGGATATCTGAAATCTTCTATATAGTTTCCATTCATAAATTTCCCGGCAGTTACATAATATACGCCGTTTGGTAATGCCCATAAAATGTCAGTTGGCGCTTTAACAGGTCTATTTAACTTGTTTGCTAAATTTTGTGCAAATCCGTTATTTAATTGGCCTGTACTGCAAGATAGCAATCGTATTCCCTGACCTTGATATTGCTTATTGTGTTTTAATAGACTTGCGGTAATTCTGTGATCAATTATGATCTTTTGCCCATTATGATATATTTGAATATAAGTAGGTTTACCATGTGCAATTATATCATAAAAGCCGTTAGCATCAATGTCTTTTCTTCTTTTTATATTTTGACTGAAATTATCAGTTGGATTCATATAGTCAGCGCTGCCCATAGCAGCGCTTCCTATAGTTCCATGAAATAGACCGCTGTATCCTTTACTCATTTTGCTTTCTCCTCTCTGCGAACACTTTGGTTGTTCTGCCGGGATAAGCAAAGATTTGAATTCCCTGTTCTTTAAGCTCTTGAAAACACTTATAAGCAGCAGACCCGTAAACGATGATTGTGTGCGGAGAAAGTCTTGTCATCATTTCTTTCAGGCCGTCTTCAAAGCGGGCGCGGTCATTGAGCCTGCGCGGACTGCCTCCCACTGTTCCTATTGCAACGACGCTGTTTTGAGGAATTCCATCAAAACAATAGCCGTATGTTTCTGCGGTTCCCCAGCGGACGTTGTTTATGACTTTGCCTCCGCATATTGTCCCAAACCAAAAGCCGAAGGCTCTCATTCGGTAGGTATTCCATAGTTTAAGCGGATAAGGAAAATCCTGGTAGGTGGAAAAATCAGGAGTAATAATTCCCTCAAAATGCTTTAGGATTTTTAAAGCTTTGCTGCTGTAAAACCAAATGCCGGTAATAGAGTCAAAATTGATATCGTCTTCATAGAAACATACGAAAGCAGAATGGTGAAAATTTTTGTTTCCCTTACGTATCTCTTTTTTATAGATATCTTTGGCTTCTTTATAGGTAATAAGGTCCGTCGGAACCTCAGAAGCGGTAGTAGGGCAGACTGGAATGTCGTTGGCTGAAAAGTCAGCGCCTTCGACCATGTAAGGCCGCCACCATACGTCTTTAATGAATTTTCTGATAGCTTTTAATAAATACATAATAAAAATACCTCCAGAGGCATTCTTAGGGACGTAATTCCCTGGACAGAATGTTTCCGAGGTATCTTTAATATGGGTTGTAGAAGTTCAAATAAGATATTCGGAAACATTTATTGATTAATGAAGCTGTCAATATAAATGAACGGCAGCTTTACGATGCTGTCAAGTTATATTGACGGTTCGCCGAATATCTACTATAATGAACTTGTAGAAGTTCGAATAGAGATGTTCGGATTAATTGCACTGAATGTTGCAGCATTCAGTGCATTTTTTTTGTGAAAAAAGAAAAATTACTCCTTTCAAATGTTATTTTAATCTGCCCATTGATAACTCGGAGCTATATTGGCATAGATATCCCAGTCAAGCCATTCGTCGTTATGCAGGCGGCCTATAGTTATCCAAGGCTGAACGCCTGCGGACAGTGAAAAAGAATTTATTTTATCAAGATTATGATAATCGCCCGATAAGATAAATTCTTTATATAATTTTGGGTCTATCAAAGCGTCTCTTGCAAAAGCATCTGCGTTTTCTTCAATTTCACTTTTAACAGAATCAAAATCAATAAACCTGTTATTGAGATCGCCGTTAAGAAGGTGTCCGATTTCATGAAACAGGCTGAACCAAAATTTGTCGGCCCTTTTTCCTCGAATAGTTAAGCAAAGAATTACTTTTTCATTAATTGTTCGTTTAATGAACCCCTGTACCGGCGCGCCTCGGAAATGATGCACTACCTCAAAAGCTATACCGCATTTTGCAAAAATTAATTTAAGTTCGCGGATCATGCAATTCGGATCGTCTATAAACATTTTGCTTTTTATTTCAGGGGTGCTTTTAAGCAATTTTTTCGGATTAAAAGGATGATTAATAATTATGTTTTCTGCATGAATTTCACATATTCTCTGCCATGCAAATAATATATAAGGGTCAATATTTTTTGTAGTTTTTGTGATTTGTGCGCGATAAGCGGCATTATAACTAATCTGCGGAATAACTGACAGATTATTTACGCAAAGAATTTTTCTGAGCTGGAGAATTTTTTCAGATTCGCCGCAATGATTTCTCATAATACCGGTTTTAAGAAGATATTCAACTACGTCTTTAAGAGATTTTAATATAGATAATTCAGTTTCGGTTATGTGATTTCTCTCTTCCAGCATAGAAGTATATTCATCATAGTCTGCTTGTTTTTTTGCCCACGTTCCGTTTTCAGAATTAAGCGCTATATCTAATTTACGGGCAAAAGAATTTGATATACTCTTTGTGCCGTTGATAATCATAGATATGTGTTTTTCCGAAACTCCTGTCCGTATAGCAAGTTCTTTTTGCTTCATTCCCAATTCGGATATTTCGGAATATAAGATTTCGCCTGGATGTTTGACAATTGAATTATCCATATAAACTAGCTCCTTTTTGAAATATTATACAGAATATAAAATTTCCAAAATAGAAATGTATTTTTTTTGAATTCTATATCACAAAAGGATGGTTGTCAATGCTTTTTTGAATAGCTTTCAATATTTATTGACAAATTTTCATCAAAAGGCAAATATCTTTAATTAAAAAGGATATTTTCGCAGACAATGCAAAAGATACATGATATTTTTTTGCCGAAGGCGGCTCGGCCGCTGTCAGGAGATGCTTCGCATTTTTGAGGAGTTGTTGAAATATGCAGTTTATACGTAAAAAGCTTACTGAGTTTGATAATATAGAAAGAATCAAAGGCATTATTGCCGGCGCCGTCAGCCATGTGGCTTCGCCGATTATTTCCGGCGGCAGAACCAGACTTTTTGAGCTTCTGGGCAGAGAATACGACGGCGGACTTCCTCACAGCGACGTATTTATGACCGCCGACGGCATAATTGTGTTCTACAATTTCATAAAAGAAGAAAACGCCATGATTATAGGCGAAACCTACGGCGACGATCAGCAGGGCGGACTGCTGCAGAAAGCCGTAGAGGCCATCCTCAGAGCGGAGCCTGATATCAGGTGCGAGGATTACTGCATGGTTTCTCCTTACTTCAATTTACTGCGCGAGGATTCCAAATCTCTGCGCATGGAGGAGTGGGAGTGCAGAGCGGCGGAATGCATGAAAAATGCAGGCGTCAGAGATCTGCTCAGCGTTATCGCCAATAAAAAATCTGTGTCTCTGCCCGAGGCCGCTCAGGGACGCTCGGTCTTTGAAGTGGGCGAAGACGTGCAGAAGATGGACGAGCTGGGCATTATCTGCCGCGAATTTGAGATTTACTGCAAAAAGACCGGTCAGAAAGTGAGCTGCGTCTCCAGTCTGGCGGCGCTGGACGAAGCGGCCAAGCGCGGTTTCCGCTGCTTCCACTGCGGCAAAGCCATTTCCGACGAACAGATCGTGCAGTCTCTTTCCATAAGCGAAGGCGGCGCCAAGCTGGCCGTCCACAATATGTGGCTGGTCTATTTTGTCGGCGCGGCTCTGAAGGCCTGCGGCGTTAAGCCCGAGCATATTCTGTTCCGCTATGAGGCCGATTACAATTTCTGCGATATTTTCGCCAACTATAAGGGCCTGCTGCTGATGCTCACGGTTTCTGAAAGCGGTCTCAATGCCGACTCGGTATTCAGGATTATGTCCAGGGCCAAGTTCTTCCATCCCGATTATGTATTCGCGGTATCTCCCTCTAAAGTAAACGCCGAAACTCTGCGCCTTACGGAGACCTGCGAAGGCAATCTTTCGGTGGTGGACGAACTTGATAATCTGGAAGCCGCCGTCAAGAAGGTTACTGCCGAATCGGATAAGCGCATGATTGTGCGCTTCCTCAAAGATTTTGACAAGCTCACCTGCGTGGACGTCGGCAGTATTGTAGGCGAATATTTCCTTCAGACTCCCGACGGCTCGGCTGTCGATCTCGAGGAGAAGCTTTTTGCGGATATCAATTCTGCGTTATCCGGCAAAGCTAAGGACAAAAAGAAGGCCGATTCCGCGGATGACGCTGCCGAAGAGGAAATCGAGGTATTAGGCGAGGCTCAGACCTTCATGCCGGAAATTTCCGATATTATTATCGGCTGCGCCGAGAAGCTGCGCAATTACATGATCGATATGGAAGAGACCGACGCCATGGAGGAGCTTTTGGGCAAGATCTCCTCCGAAGAGGGCTGCTCGGCCATGATCGTCGGCGACGACGGCATGCCGCTTTTGGGAAGCATGGACAGCCTGGACAACTTCGAAGACGCGGCCGCTCTTCTGCCTGAGCTGACAGCTTCGCTTAACGACTCCGCTTCGGAAGCCTCTATGGGAAATATTGTCCGCATCTGCGCGGCCTACAAAAACGGCGAATTCAATATCTACCCCAATGCCGACAACATGTCGCTGATGATACACAGCGGCAGCGTGGGCTCCTTAAAATTCTTCGGCAAGCCGGCCAAGAACGATAACTTGAACAAGTCTCTGCTCGGTCTTACGGTAATTGACAACGTCTTTGACGCTATAATCGTTCAGGAGGACGTAGTTGTCGACGCCACCACGGCGAACTGCGACGATTTGGCTCTGGCGGTCAGCCGCATGTGCGGAAGGGTCAACGATTACCTCTCCAACGATCTGGGATTGGGCGTCTGGCAGTGCCTGAGCGTAGAAACCGATACTCAGCTTTTAGCTGCCTATCCTCTGCATGACAACAGCGTTATAGTCTGTATTTTAGATATTAAGGCCGCCGATGATTCCGTCTGGCGCAAGGATATTCCCGGCAAGCTGGCCCGAGTGGAAGCGGCGTTAATCTAGTTTATTCTTTTCAGATACAGAGGCGGGGCGGAGGATTCGTTTTTTATGGCAGCGCATCAGCAGGGCGGCGGTTCGTACTGGCCGCGCATGATACTTACTTATCTGATAGCGATCTGGGCGTTTATTGTCTTAGGCTGCTGGCTGGGGCAGCAGGCTATAGAAAAATATCTGTCAGAAGACAAGGTTTCGATAGAGACGTCTATAGAGAAGTCTTCGGCCACGCCCTGGAAGCACGATGCCTCCGAACAGCAGAAGGAGATCGACGGCGTAGACGATTCTCTGAATACAGACGATTCCGCCGGTGATGTCTTGACGCCTGTAGCCGCTGCTCAGCCGGAAGAAGGCGGCGCAAAAACTTCGGAAGCGCCTGCCGCGCCCGCTTCGCCCTCTCAGGCGCCCGCCGAAGTTTCGGCCGCGGCTGCGCCGCCGTCTGAAGCGCCTGCCGCTGAAGCCGCTCCGGAAGCCAAAGCGGAGGAGCCTGCCCCCGAGCCTCAGGGCTGCGAACTTATTTTCGGCAGTTTTGAGATAGAGGAGAATGCTCAGGCCGAGTTGGAAAAGGCTGAAAAAGAGGGCGTAAAGTGCCGCATCGTGGTGATCCCCGTTGAAAAGGGCAATGTTTACAGAGTAGTCAGCGAATCCTTTGCCACGGTCCGCGAAGCTGAAGACAAGAAAGATTATCTCAACAGTATCGGTTTTGATACTTATATAGGCGAATGAACATTAACGAACCGCCGTCGGCGGCGATTTTCTGGCAGAATTATCAAGCTGAAGGCCCCGGCGCTGTAGCTCTGGGGTTTTTTGATGGTTTGCACCTCGGGCACCTGGCGCTTCTGCGCGAGACGCTGCGCGAGGCCGCCTCTGCCGGCGTCCGTCCTTTGGTTTTTACCCTGAGCAGTCATCCCAGCGCGCTGATCGCTCCCGAGCATAAGGAAAAGCTGCTCTGCAGCTTTGAGGAAAAGGCGCGGATGCTGACGGATATGGGCTTCACCTGTATTTACGCCGATTTTACCCCGGAGTTAGCCGCTCTTGCCGCCGAGGACTTTATAAATTCCATTTTGGCCGACAAGCTGCGGGCCTCGGTTGTCCTGGCCGGAGCCGATCACCGCTTTGGCGCCGGAGGCCGGGGCAATGCGCAGATGCTCTCGGAGTTGGGGCCGAGACTGGGTTTTGCGGTAAAAATCATCGAGCCCGTACGCTATGAGGGCGGCAGTATTTCTTCCAGCCGCATCCGCGCTCTGATAAGCCGGGGCAGAATGGAGGAGGTCCCTATGCTGCTGGGCAGATACTGTTCCTGGCAGGGAACGGTAGTTCACGGGCGCAAGGTGGGGCGCACTCTGGGCATCCCCACCGCCAATATAGAAATCCTCCCGGAAAAGCTCTGCCCTCCCAAAGGCGTCTTTGCCGCCCGCTGTGATCTTTTCCCGCCGGCCGGCGTCAGTCCGTCCAAAAATCTGCGCGCCATTCCCGGCATGGCCTATTGGGGAAACCGCCCCACCTTTGACAACGGCCGAGAGGTGCTGGAGGTCTGTCTGCTGACCGAGCCCGGCTATTTTCAAGAGGATGAGCTTTACGGCTGGGAAATAAAGGCGGAACTGTGCGCCATGCTGCGCGGAGAGCAGACGTTCGCCTCTGAAAAGGACTTCAGAGCTCAGGTCGCCGTTGATAAGGAGCGGGCTTTCCGCTGCATAAGGGATATGGCTTCGCATTGAGCGGAAGCGCTTCGCATTATACTGTGCTTTTAACTGTGAGCTTAAAACGCAAATAGCGCCGTATATTGATTCGGAGCGCTTTTTTCGCGGCGGTTTGCTTTAGCTCCCCGCTCTGCGGCTGCGCTTCATCTGCAGCCTCGGCGCCCCCTTGAGCGAACGGCTGCGCCCCCCCCGCGGCTGCGCTCAGCCGGCGGGGTTTAGCTTTCGCGCAGAAGTAATAACTGTATCGAAAAGAGCTTTTGTCCGTATTAAAGTTTTTGTCTCGCCACGGTCTGTTTAGTGCCTTTTTGTAGGTTTTTATTAGGCATATAACGAATCTTCCAAAGACTGCGGTCTCGTTTTGCGAGGCCCCTAATAATTTTAGTCTCCACAAAGGAGCTGCATGTGAATAACGAACTTTTGCGGACTCCTCTTTATGAGGTTCATGTTCAGGAGGGCGCTAAAATCGTCGAATTCGCCGGCTGGGAAATGCCTATAGAGTATTCCGGCATTAAAAACGAGCATTTGACGGTTCGCTCCGAGGCGGGTATTTTTGATCTTTCTCATATGGGCGAGATAGACGTGTACGGACCCGACGCCCTGGAATTTGTTAATTATTTAGTTACCAACGAAGTGAGCAATCTGGCGGAGGGCCAGTGTCTCTATTCCTGTATGTGCCGGGAAAACGGCGGCATTATAGACGATCTTCTTGTTTACCGCTTCCCCGATAAGGGGCCGGGCGATTATCATTTTTGGCTGATCGTCAACGCCTCCAACTGCGATAAGGATTACGCCTGGGTGGAGGAGCATAAAAAGGGCGCGGTCACGGTAAAGAATATTTCCGCCGAAACCGCTCTGGTGGCAATTCAGGGGCCTAAATCTCAGGAAATTCTGCAGAAATTTACCAAAGCCGATCTCGAATCTCTCCGCTACTATCATGTGCTCTGCGGAGACTTCAAGGGCAAGCCCGCGGTTATTTCCCGTACCGGCTATACCGGCGAGGACGGCTTTGAGATTTATATTGCCAATGAGCAGGCCGCCGAGGTCTGGAAGGCTCTGCGCGAGGAGGGCGGATGTCTCCCCATTGGTCTGGGCGCCCGCGATACTCTGCGCCTGGAGGCCGTTTATTCTCTGTATGGTCATGAAATAACCGACGATACCAACCCCATCAATACTTCGCTGGGTTGGGTTGTTAAGCTGGACGGCGGCGATTTCATCGGCCGGGACGCGCTTAAAAAGGTCAAAGAGGCCGGCGCGGAAACGGCGATTGTCGGTTTAGCGCTGCAGGGCAGAGCTATTCCCAGGAGCGGCTATGCCGTCAACGACCCGGAAGGAAATAATGTCGGAACCGTAACCAGCGGAACTTTCTCGCCCTCTTTGGGACGCGGCGTCTGCCTGGCTCTGGTTAAAGCTTCCTGCCGCAAACCGGGTACCGAGCTGACAATTGCGGTGCGCAGCCGTCAGGAAAAGGCGCTGGTGCAGCGTCCGCCCTTTGTGAAGGGCAGCGTTCGCCGCTAAGCATAGCAAACAACTTTTTTACAGCAATACAGACTTTTAAGGAGAGCCTTTATGATTCCCGAAGAACTTAAATATACCAAAGAACATGAATGGGTGCGCCTCTTGGACGGCGGCATTGCCGAAATAGGCATTACCGATTTCGCTCAGGATCAGCTTGGCGATATCGTCTATGTGGAGGTCCCCGAAATCGGCCGCAAGCTGACTAAGGACGATACCTTCGGCGTCGTCGAGTCGGTAAAGACCGTTTCCGACGTCTATTCGCCCCTTAGCGGCGAAGTCATAGCTGTCAATGAGGTTTTATGCGAAGACGGCGACAGCTTTACCCCGGAAGTCATTAACAAGGACGCTTACGGAGAGGGCTGGATTATCCGCATTAAGGTTGCCGATCCCGCGGAAATTGACACCCTTTTGGATGCCGCCGCTTATAAAGCGGTTACCGAGGAGGAGGGATGAGCTATATTCCTCATACTGACGCCGACGTCAGAAAAATGTCGGAGGCCGTAGGCGTTTCTTTTGAGGAAGCGGCTTATGCGGCTATTCCCGAAGAGCTGCGTCTGAATCGGGAGCTGGAGCTGCCGGAGGCTCTCAGCGAGAGCGATCTGCTCGATTATTTCCGCAAGCTTTCCGAAGCCAATAGGCGTTTTGAGGGCGGCTCGTTTTTGGGAGCGGGCGCTTACCGCCATTTTATTCCTTCGATTGTGGAAACCGTTATATCCCGCTCAGAATTCCTGACGGCTTATACTCCTTACCAGGCCGAGGCCAGTCAGGGCACTCTGCAGACCATCTTTGAATTCCAGTCCTTAATCTGCCGTCTGACCGGCATGGACGTCGCCAACGCTTCCGTTTACGACGGCGGCACAGCTGCTGTCGACGCAGTTTTGATGGCGGTCGGACAGACCGGAAAAAAGAAGGTTCTGGTCTCTATGGGCGTTCATCCTCAGATTCGCGAAGTTATGGAAACCTATTTGGCCGGAAGCGATATTAAGCTGGAATACGCGCCTCTCAGCGCGCAAACGGGCAGAACGGAACTTCCGGAGATCGCCTCGGATACGGCGGCGGTTCTGGTGCAGAATCCTAACTTTATGGGCATAATTGAGGACGGTCCCGAGCTCTGCCGCAAAGCTCACGAAGGCGGCGCTCTGGCGGCCGTGGCCGTTAACGATCCCGTCAATCTGGCGCTGCTCAAGGCTCCCGGCGCGTACGGCGCCGACATCTGCTGCGGCGACGCCCAGCCTTTTGGCAATCCCGTGGCTTACGGCGGTCCTTATGTGGGCTTCCTGGCCTGCACTCAGAAGCTCATGCGCCGCATCCCCGGCCGCCTGGTGGGCATGACCGAAGACCATGACGGCAAGCGCGGCTTCTGTCTGACTCTGCAGGCCCGCGAACAGCATATCCGCCGCGAAAAGGCCTCTTCCAACATCTGCTCCAACGAAGCGCTTTGCGCCTTAGCGGCCACGGTTTATCTGTGCGCCGTAGGTCCTGAGGGACTGAGAAGATCCGCCGAAGCAGGAATGAGGAACGCAGCTTATTTCCGCAGTCGGATAGCCGAGGCCGAGGGCTTGGAGTTAGTTTTTGCCGGACCGCATATGAACGAATTTGCGGCGCGCTTCCCTAAGGGCGTGGCTGAAGAGTTCAACCGCTTTTTGGCGGAGCGCTCGATTCAGGGCGGTTATGTCCTGGACGGCGTATATTCGGGCCTGGAGGACTGTATGCTTTTATGCTGCACAGAGCTCTGCAAAAAGGCGCAGATCGACGCTTGGGCCGAGGCCTGGCAGGCTTTTAAGGAGAGGCAGTAATGGAAAAGACCGTATTTGAAAAATCCCGTCCCGGCCGCCTGGGAGTTATGCCTCCCGAGAGCGATTGTCCGGAGGCAAATATTGCGGAGCTGATACCCGAAGATATGCGCCGCGGCGAAGCCCCGCCGCTGCCTGAGCTTTCCGAATGCGACGTAATGCGTCACTTCGTCAATCTGTCGCAGAAGAACTATTCCGTGGATACCCATTTCTATCCGCTGGGCTCCTGCACGATGAAGTACAATCCCCGCCGCAACGAAAAGGCCGCCTCTCTGCCCGGCTTTACCGATATCCATCCTTTGAGCGAAGATAAAGACGCTCAGGGTTCTCTGGAGGTAATGCATGAGCTGCAGAACGCCCTGGCGGAAATTACCGGCATGGACGCTATATCGCTGCAGCCGGCCGCCGGCGCTCACGGAGAAGTGACCTCTCTCTTTACGGTCAGCCGCTATTTCCATGATTTGGGTGAGGACAGAAACATAATTATTGTTCCCGACTCCTCGCACGGCACTAACCCCGCTTCGGCGGCGCTGGCCGGCTTTAAAGTAGTGACGATCCCCTCCGACGCAGACGGATCTGTCGATCTGAAGGCCTTAAAAGAGGCTGTCAACGAGCATACCGCCTGTCTGATGCTGACCAATCCCAGTACGCTGGGACTTTTTGAAGCCCACATTTCGGAGATCTGCCGGATTATCCACGAGGCCGGAGCCCTGATGTATTACGACGGGGCCAATATGAACGCTCTTATGGGCATTGCCCGTCCCGGCGACATGGGCTTTGATCTGGTGCACATCAACCTGCACAAGACCTTTTCCACGCCTCACGGCGGCGGCGGGCCCGGCAGCGGTCCGGTCGGCGCCAAGGGCAGGCTGGCCGCGTATCTGCCCGGTCCCAGGGCCGTAAAGGCTGAAGACGGCTCTTACCGTCTGCAGCGGGCCGAGAAAACCATCGGCCGGGTTAAAATGTTCTGGGGCAACTTCCTGGTTATCGTCAAAGCTTTGGCCTATATCAGGACTCTGGGCGGCGCAGGCTTAAAGAGGGCCAGTCAGGCGGCGGTCATGGCCGCCAATTACATGCGGGTGCGTCTGAAGGAGGCTTATCATCTTCCTTATGATCGCATGTGCATGCATGAATTTGTGCTTTCGGCCGATCGTCTGAAGAAGGAAAAGCATATCCACGCTCTGGACGTGGCTAAGGGCCTTTTGGACCGCGGTTTCCATGCTCCGACCATTTACTTCCCGCTGATAGTCGAAGAAGCTCTGATGATTGAGCCTACCGAGACAGAAAGCCTGGAGACGATGGACGCCTTTATCGAGGCCATGCTGGATATCGCCGAAAACGAGAGCAGCGAAAGCCTGGCTAAGGCGCCAGAGACTTTGCCGGTGACGCGCCTTGACGAAACCAAGGCGGCCAGAAAGCCGGTTTTGCAGTGGCCGCAGTAAAATAACTTCGGCGGGCCGGTTCTTCCGGAAGAGCTGTAAATATATAAATCTTTTTCTTAGGTCAGTGAGGTTTGCATGGCTGTCGATGAAAAAATTTATAATGAATATTTAAAGATTCTGAAGGAAGAGCTGGTGGAGGCTATGGGCTGCACCGAGCCCATAGCCCTGGCCTATGCCGGAGCCAAAATCAGGGAGATAATGGGTGAGACGCCCGAGCGTCTTGAAGCTCTCTGCAGCGGCAATATGCTGAAAAACGTGCGCTGCGTCACCATTCCCAATTCCGGCGGAATGGTCGGAATTTCGGCCGCGGTCTGGCTGGGAGTTTTCGGCGGCGAAGCGGCGGCGGAGATGGACGTTCTGCACAATGTCTCCGACGAAGACCGTCAGGCTATGCGGCGCGAGGTGGAAAAGGACAGCTGTAAGGTTGAATACCTGGAGTCGAGCATTCCTCTGCATATTATCGTCAAGGCTTACGGCAAGGAGCACAGCGCCGAGCTGGAAATCCGCCATACTCATATCAATATTGTAAAAACCGTCAAAGACGGTCAGGTAATTTTCAGCAAGAAAGATACGGAAAATTACAGCGGCGCCGACCGTTCGCTGCTGAATTTGAACGATATCAAGGAATTTGCCGACACCGTCGATTTAAAGGACGTCGAATATCTGATCGAACGCCAGGTGCGCGATAATATGGACATCGCTTATGAAGGCTTGTCCGGCGACTACGGAGTGCATCTGGGGCAGGTCATCAAAAAATCTTACCCGGAAAGCGTCCTGGCGCGCATGAAAGCCTATACGGCGGCGGCTTCGGAAGCGCGCATGGGCGGCTGCAATATGCCGGTGGTCATAAATTCGGGCAGCGGCAATCAGGGCATCGCCTGTTCGGTTCCCGTCATTGTCTATGCCCGGGAAAACAGCCTGCCTCGTCAGAAAATGTATAGAGCCCTGGTCTTTGCCAACCTGCTGACCATCTATCAGAAAAAGTTTATCGGCCACCTTTCGGCCTTCTGCGGCGTAGTTTCCGCCTCATGCTCGGCCGGAGCGGCTCTTACCTATTTAAACGGCAGCGGCGCCGATACCATTGCCGCCACCATAGACAACACTATGGCCAATATCCCCGGCATCATCTGCGACGGCGCCAAGGTAAGCTGCGCCGCCAAGATCGCCACCTGTCTGGACGCGGCGGTCATGGCCCATTACATGGCCTTAAACGGAAGTTCCTATTCCGCGCATACCGGCATCATTCAGGATAAAGTGGGCGACACCATCAGCTGCGTGGGCTATATCGGCCGGGTAGGCATGCGCCAGACCGACAAAGAGCTGATAAATATACTGATAAATTCTTAAATTATGGCCTTGAGGCAGATACATAATATCGCTCCCGTTTATGACGGAAGCTCAAGAGTTTTGATTTTAGGCTCCTTTCCTTCGGTCTTATCGCGGCAGAGCGCATTTTTTTACGGCCATCCCCGCAACCGCTTCTGGCAGGTCGCGGCGGCTTTGACCGGCTGGCCGCATACGCCGCAGACCGCTGAGGAAAAGAAGGAAATGCTGCTGAGCGGCGGCGTTGCAGTCTGGGACGTCATAGCCTCCTGCAGTATCTGCGGCTCGTCCGATTCCAGCATTAAAGAGGTCGTCCCCAACGATATATCGCCCATTCTGCGAAGCGCCGACATTAAGCTGATCGCCTGCAACGGCGGCAAATCCTATGAGCTTTACTGCA
Source organism: bacterium (assembly GCA_017458675.1). GTDB lineage: Bacteria > Vulcanimicrobiota > Xenobia > Xenobiales > Xenobiaceae > RGIG3641. The sequence continues at coordinate 25,025 of JAFTAM010000164.1, read as the reverse complement.
GATATCTGCGCGAATCTGCCGGTCGGGAGGCAATAAAGCTGCCTTCTACCAGTCCGGCTAACGCCGCTTACAGTTTAGAAAGGCTGATCAACGAATGGCGCGGCGCTCTGGGCGGAGTTCTGAAGAGTTGATTTAATGCGGGCGGCGGCATTTCCCAAGGGTATACTTGCGAGCGCTGCATTCTCTGTAATGTCATTCTGGGCGAAGCGAAGAATCTATAGCCTTCCGGCAGAACAGTTAAATACTTCGTCTGCGGCGCAATTATCGGCTCAGGACAGTAAAACGCCCTGTCTTTTATCAGCTTAGGGCGACAGTAATATAATACTTGAAAAAATAATGAGGCGGACATTAGTTTGATTAGTGAAAAATTCTGGCAGATGTACGGGGGAGCGGAGTGGGATTATATCTTAGACGGACCTCTGAGCGGCAAAGCTAATATGGAGCGCGATTTGGAACTCCTGGCCGGCTGCGGCAAGCCGACGCTGCGCCTGTATTCCTGGCTGAGACCGACGCTGAGCCTGGGGCGCAACCAGAAAGACGGCTGGGTCGATTATCGGCTTTGCGAGTCGCTGAATGTCGAGGTTACGCGCCGTCCTACCGGTGGAAGAGCGCTGCTGCATATGCCCGATGAAATTACCTATGCGGTAATTCTTCCCGATTTCGGCGCTCTGAGCGTGAGCGAGGCTTTTGCTTCGCTGGCTTCAATGCTGGCCTTGTGTCTGAAAATGCTGGGCCTGCCGGTGGGCGTGGCCGAAAGCGGCCATATCCCCGGCGGAGCTTCTCACCCTTCCTGCCTGGCGGTTACCGCTCCCGGCGAAGTTACCGCTTACGGGCGCAAGCTGGTGGGCAGCGCTCAGGTCCGCAGAGAGGGGAGGCTGCTGCAGCACGGCTCTCTGGTGCGCAGATACAATGAAGAGCTGCTGCAGAAAGTTATTCCCGGCGCTCAGGCGGAAATGGACTTAAATACTCTCGGCTTTGCCGATCTGCAAGCCGAAGATATCGCGGCCGAGTGGCGGCAGGCGGCCGTTGGCGCGCCTGAGCTTTGGCTCAAATATATGTGAAACTATGCTTTGGTTTTTTGTCGTCCCCTGGATGTTAGCCGCTCTGCTGGGCGGTTACGCTTATTTTGTCATTAAGCGTCTGCTGAGTTTTTACGGTCTGAGCCGGGAAAAGAGCTGGGTCAAGACTCTGAATTTTCTGGCGGCTCTGGCTGTCGCGCTTTTATGCGGACGCATATTCAGAGTCAGCGCGATAATTTTACTCCACATTCTTTTTGTCTGGCTCTTCTGCGATATTGCGGCCCTGCTTACGGATAAGCTGGCGGGCGAGGGTTTTAAAAACGGCAGATTCGGCTCTTTTTTGAAAAAGCTGTATTCCTGCGGTCTTTTGCCCCTGGCGCTGGCCGGTTCTATTTTGAGCTACGGCTTTTTCAATATGGGGCGCATCCATCAGACTTGCTATACTGTAAATACTTCTAAAAATACCGGCCCCTGCCGTCTGCTTTTTCTGTCGGATCTCCATTATGCCACCGTGCAGAAGCCTGAGGTCTTTAAATCTAAGCTGGCCGAGCTCAACGCTCTGCAGCCGGATATTGTCGTTCTGGGCGGCGATATTGTCGATGAATCGACTTCCAAAGCGAGGATGGAAGAGATCTTTGCAATTTTAGGCTCTTTAGCCAGCAAATACGGCGTTTATTATGTTTACGGCAACCACGATCGCCAGACCTATTCCCGGTATAAAACCTTCAGCGAGGCCGAACTCAGAGAGAATATTGTTAAAAATGGCATTAAAATTCTGCAGAATGAAGCGGTGAACGTCAATGACGGTATAATTCTGGCGGGCCGCGAGGATATTTGGCAGAGCCGTTTCTCCGGAGGCGCTCGTCCCCCAATCGGCGAGCTGCTGCAGGGAGCGGATCGAAATAAATTTATTATCGTGGCCGATCATCAGCCCGCCGACAGTAAAGAGAACGCTGCAGCCGGCGTGGATCTGCAGGTCTCCGGCCATACCCATGCCGGGCAAATTTGGCCGATGGGCAGAATTCTGCGTCTGTTCGGACAATTGAATTACGGTCGCTTTCAGGAGGGCGGCTGTACGGTGATAGTCTCGTCAGGCGCGGTGGGTTGGGGCTATCCTCTTCGTACCGAACGCCACTGCGAATATGTTGTTATAGATATAGTCCTCGCTTAACGCTGTTAAACCTCGAAAATTCCGCGCTTTTATTTATCTATACAGCCCCTTTGCGTGTTTTTTGCGTGACTGTTTACAAGTAAAATGAATTTTGCTATAGTAGGCACGCATCAACAGCAAAGGGGTTATTTTTATATGGCTATCAGCAAGCGTGCCAAAAATAAATGGCAGGTGAGAATATTTTTAGGGCGAGGAGCCGACGGCAAGAGGCTTTTTCACACGAAAACGATCACAGGCTTAAAACGCGATGCCGAAAAATACGAGAATGATTATAAGCGTCGGCTGAGCGAAGGGAGCTTAACTCCGCAGAATTATAATTTCAACGATCTTGTGGCTATATATAAGGCCGATTATCATTTTACAGAGCTTTCAAAGATAACGCAAAGGGGTTATAGTCATAATCTTGATATTGCCTCCGGTATCATCGGCGGCGTTCTCATAACCGAGATCAAACCTTTTACGCTCTCTCAGTTATTAAAACGGCTGCCGGCTGGGCTGTCCGCCAATTCAAAGGCTTTATTCTGGCGGGTGCTGAAGGTCATTTTAAATTTTGCCGTGCGCATGGAGCTGATACCGAAGAACCCGATGAACAGCTTGTCGCCGATAAAAAAAGAGCGAAAAGATTTTCAATTTTTGGAGCAGGAAGAGATCAAAAGGTTTTTGGATGCCTGCAGAATCGACAAAAGATATACGGTTTTCGCCTTTGCGGTTTTGAGCGGAGCCAGGCCGGAGGAATATACCGGGCTGACTTGGGATAAGGTAAACTTCAAGAAGGGAACCGTCAAAATCGAACAGACAGCATACGAAGGAGAAATCCGCGTAAATACAGCCAAAACCAAAAAGAGCCTGCGGGAAATAGGTATGCCTGCCGACCTTATGGCCGAGCTGCGGGAGCTGCAGCAATGGCAGAAGGCGAACCTGGTTTTTAATCCTTTAAATTTGGTTTTTCCGTCTATACACGGAAAAATAATACGCTCCGGCGCTTTATATAAAATGCTGCAAGTCCTTTTAAAAGAGGCGGGAATAGAAAAGCATCTGCGGGTTTACGACCTGCGCCATACTCATGCCACCTTTCTGATGTCGAGAATCGGCGATCCCAAGGCGGTGGCCGACCGTCTCGGGCACGCCAACGCCTCGATGACTTTAAACGTTTACTGCCATACCTCAAAAAATTCCGTCGATAGAATCTTAAACGCACTGGATAATATTTAGCCGCTGCCGGCCTTTTCGCCGACGGAGGCGGAAAGGATATGTTTATGAATACCTGCGTTATAGGCGGTACGGTCGCCGAGAGCTGTCGGATCTTGTCCGGCAGTCGAAAATGGACGATGTATAAGTTCGTTCTGTGCTGTGAGAGAAAGAATCAGAAGGACTCCCTCGGCAATCCTATCAGCGATTATATAACCGTCGTCGCCTTCAATATTAAGGACGTCGCCGACAAGCTCAAAGCGAGGAGCGGCGCTTTTGTTATTGTTGCCGGTTCGCTGCAGATCGACAATGTCGAGGACGAGAAAGGCCGGCGCAATAAAATGGCTTACATCAAGGCAAAGGATGTTCGTATAATCGAACAGAAGGAAGTTGACCTTTCCGACTGTCCTTTTGATCCCGACTGAGGGTTATTGATCTGCAGAAGGAGCTTACAGCCTGCCGCTGAAATTGCCTTCAGTAGTGAGTTGTAGGTTCTGTTAAGGATGTTCCTGCGGACTGTGAAGCCTTGAGCTTTGCAGTCCGTTTTTCTTTCTTGCCATTTGTGATAATTTTGTGTATAATACTCATACAACGATATTGTTCAATTTCTTTCTCCTAATACTTAGAAATTGATTCAGACAGCAGCGTTTTCACCGCACGCTGCTGTCTTTTTTTTTGCCAGAATTTGGAGGTTTGCCATGTCTGAGAAATCGTACGGTTTTCCCGTAATCGTTGATAAAGAGCTTTTGAATTTGATAAACGAACTTTTGACCGATGAAGATATCAAAGCCCTTTGGCGTTTGAAGAAAGCTTATGGGCGCACCGTCGACGCCGAGGCGGCTTTTGCGGCCGACGAGCTGAAGGATAAAACGCCGGTGCTGCTGATGCACCGGTGGTGGTCGCTGCTGGATGATATTAAAAACAACCTGAAATAAAAAAGCCCGCGCCGATGAACGGAAGCGGGCTCTGTTAATTACCTGCGGCGTCTGCGCTCTGAGCGTCGACGGTGTCGGATGGGACGGTCAAAGCGGCGGCGGTTAAGGTGGAAGACCTGGAAATCGAAAAGCGGAATCATGGTTCCTGCGCCGACGTCGTTAGGATCTTCGGGTCCGTCCAGTTCGTCAGGATCGAACCAGGTAACAAAACCTAAATCGTCTATTTTTGCGGAACGCCAATTTTCCGGCACGCTGAAGAAGTTTTTATAATCCCTGAGCTGAATATTTTTTCTCCAGTCGATAACCTTAGATCGCTGATTTGCAAAGGTAATTTTGGCGGTAAAGTCGTCCAAAAATTTAATAGCGGTAATGGGTTGATTTTTGTTCATATTTATTGTATCCTTTCAGCGAGCCTCTCACCGTGAGGCAAGAGGCTCTTTTTTTAGAACAGATTATTTATTTTTCTGCTCCCAGAGTTTGAGGAAGTATTCTTGATTTGTAGTGATTTCGTGAAGTGCTTCCTTGAACTCTTTTTGTTTGGGCTCTAAGGTTTGCCCGTTGGTAAGGTTTACTCTTTGCTCAAGTCCCGCTTTATATAAGTGTATATGCGGGGGATTGTGGTCTTTGTAAATCTTACCGATTACACCGTTCTTGAAGTGTATAGCCATTGTATCACCTCCTTTCTGAATAGAATTATACCATAAATAGCCCTTTACGTCAATACTTATTTAACAAATAAAGCTTTATTTTTCGCGCTTTTTGTAAAATACGGCGCCGAAAAATACTTGGCTGAGAGCAGAGAAAAAGCCCGTGCTGAATTATTGTACGGGCTTTAATAAATTAGGTCTTGAGAATAAATTATCGGTAAAATTGCTTAGTTATTTTGAGGATTTCTAAGACAAACAACTGATCTTCTTCTTCTTCGTTCGCAAATTGAACTATTTTTTCATTGTTCATAATTTTTTGCACAAAACTTATGAAATTGTCGTCATCAATGATTTTTTCTTTTATCAGCCATTTTTCTTGTTCTTCGGGAGTCATGTTGGCGATCTTGTCTTTTATTTCCCATTGCTTTTGTTCAACGGCGGTCATAAAAAACCAATAAACGGGTTTCTTAGTTACTTTAGCAATTTCTTCTATTACAGATAATGACGGTACTTTTATTCCAGATTCATATTCTGACATTGCGGATTTACTGGAGCCTATCATAGAAGCAAGAGAAGATTGAGTCAGTTTGATATCTTGGCGTGCGGTCTTAATGTTTTTGCTAATATCCATTTCATTCACTCCTTTCCCTTATAGCGATTTTTTTTCTTTAATGGTGAATTTATTCTTTTATATTTGCATATCGCTATTAGAGAACAAAAAACAAAAACATCTTGACAATTCGCTTTTGGCGATCTATAATGCCGACGGAAGATCACCACCAACGAAAATATTTCGCTATTATTAAATTTTTGGGAGGATGCTTTGTTACGTAAAATTCGCCTTAATCGCGACTTGTCAATCACTAAACTGTCAGAGTTGTCCGGCGTTTCAAGATCTTTGATTTGTGAATATGAGCATAATAAGAAAAGTTTATCTATTTCTACCCTTTATCGGTTAGCCCGTGCTCTCCAAGTGCAGCCTGGCGACCTGCTTCAGCCGATAGATTTTGATTCTGACTTTTCAACACCCCCTTTTGATCACAACGTCCCCGACCAATGTCCCTTTGCAGTGGATGAAAGACCTTCGTCCTGCAGTGAGTGCCCTAACAGCGGAAGCTGTCCGTTTTTTACATACGAGGAGGAAGAAGATGTATGAATACATGGGCCTTAAAGCCATGCGAATGCGAGCGGGCTTAACGCAGAAGCAATTAGGCGAACTGATCGGCGTCAGCGCCTGCGCTATCGGTCGCATGGAGCGTGGCCTTACTTATCCTCAATGGCGTGTTGTTTGTCAACTGGCCAAGGCTCTTAATTGCTCGACAAAGGATCTGGAGAAAGAACCTCTTTCTGCAGACAGTCGTTCCAATAATAACTAACCGTTTTTTTTTTGCATATAAGGAGAAAAGAAGATGACAATAACCACTGAAAAGATCGAGGCTCAAACAAGCCTTTCCGCCATTGTAGCTTACAGCCTGGAAGAAACTATTAAAGCGGCTATTAAAAGCCGGATGTGGCTCGACGAAGAGACGGGCAAGCGCTGGGAAGAGATGATGCTCCGTCTCAGCGATTGCTGGATTGCCTGCGAAGTTTACAGCAAATGGCGTTCGCTGCACGATTCGCAGACTCGGCCGCCGGCGGCTCGGCAGTTCATATCGCAGTTTATCGTTTCCGAAACGCAGATAGACGCGCCGCTGCTGCGGGAAGCCATGGCCGCCGGAGATGAGGTAACCCTTCGGACGCTGTCTAAACTTTTGGCCATACTGCCTCAGCATCCGGACAAGACCGACGTTATTCTTCGCCGCTGTATCAGCTGCATAGCCAGACGCGAGGAACCTGTTTATTAGGAGGCGTCAAAATGGACGAAAAGACCAAGAGAAACTTTGAAATCATAAATGAGCATAAAGACGGCCTGCGCATGATGCTGGCCAGCGGCCAGTTCGGAACCGATTCAAACTACATTGACGCCGCCTTCTGCGAATCGCTGGTCTCCGCCGTCGATTCTCTGATGCTCGATTATGAGGTCAACGTTGAGAATTTAAAAAAGCTGAAGTCTCTAGACGCCTTCTATGAATTTCGCCGGAAGCTGGATGATTTGCTTTTCCCTTATTGCGGACTGTTTGCCGATTTAAAAGAGTTCTACCCGCTGATCGTCCGCAATACGCTTCCCGTCGATTGTTTCTTAATGTATCTGAACAGCTTTCTGAGGGATTTTCAGAAGGAACACGGTTTCAGCTCTCTGTCCAAAACGAAAGGAGGCGGCCGATGAAGCTGCATGAGGTAAACATCTTCGATCTCGTTCAGATTAAAGAGCTGGAAAACTGGCTTGCCGACGTCAAGAAAGGCGCGGTAACTCTGATTGAGATTTCCGACGTACTGAAAAAGATCGTCGAGCAGGCCAGAGCCAGAGCGCTCGACTACCAGGCGGCCAGCTATGACGCCGGGATTCTTACCATCGTTGAAGCCGCCAATCTGCTGCAGGTTTCCCGTCCGACTATTTACAAGCTGATCCGCACCGGAGAGCTTCCCGCCGACTGCGTGCTGCGGATTGGCGAAAGAAACGTCCGGCTGAAGAAAAAGGCACTTGACGAATGGCTTATGAATAAGCGGGCTTAAAACATCTTAATTGCTGACTTTAAATTTATCGCTGAGGCCCAACCATGTACAGTATAGACGGCAACGCCCTGAGAAAGTGGATAAACGAAAACCTGACCGATGTTAAAGAATACACCGACGATCAGGGGAATATCTGGTATTGGGCAAAGTGCCCTGTACATGGCGGCAGCCGCAGCAGCTTCAAGGTATCGCTTTCAAGCGGCTGGTGTCAATGCCAGGCCTGCGGCGTTAACGGTCGGCTCTGGAAGGTGCTGCAGGACAATCACTGCAGCCTGCCTGAGCCTCCGCACGAAGACAAGGGACTGCGATATTATCCGCCGGACCAGACGGCGCCGAAGACGCCGCCTCCGGAAACGGAGCCGAAGATCGCTAAGTCCTTTTACTGCGGCGGCGGCTACGGAATGCCTACGGCTGAATATAAGTATAAGGATGAGCTGGGCAAGGTTCTGTACGTTGTAACCCGACACGAGAAAATCGGGGAAAACGGCAAAAAGCAGAAGCAATTCCGACAATGGGCTGTCATACCCGACAAACCCGGACAGTATTATGTCGGTCTTAAAGGCGTCAGGCGCATTCTTTACAATCTCGACTTGCTGGCGGCGCCGCGTCCGAAGACTCAGCCGCTGCGTGACGTATTGATTTGCGAAGGCGAAAAGGACTGCAATACCGCGCTTAAATTCGGCCATGTAGCCGTCACCAATAACAACGGCAGCAGCGGCTGGAAAGAAGCGTTCAGCAACTGCGTAGACTCTCTGCGGGGGAAAGACTGCTATATTATCCCCGACAACGACGAACCGGGCGAAAAACACGCTCGGGAAATACACAGTTTCCTCACTGAAGCGGGAATTAAGGCGTATATTCTTCGTCTTCCTGACTTGCCGCCCAAGGGCGATCTCACCGACTGGGTGGAATCCGGGCATACGCTCAATGAGTTTTTAACGCTCAAGAAAGCCGCTCATGAGGCGCAGGATGACAGACAGCTGGGTTTACTTGAAGCCGCCGAACCTGCGCCCGTCCCCAAAAAGGAGATTATCTCAAATTCTGCCGGAAAAACCGCCAAGGCGTCCGCTTCGGCCGAGCCGCCCCGCGCTGATGCGGAAGAACGGCCGCAGGTAATCTTCAACGTCGACCCTCACGCAGCGCTGGAAGAAACGCTCGAGCTTTTCGTTAAGCTCAACGATCCGCCGCTCATATTCAACGTGATGGGCGCGATGAACCGTCTTAGCCTGCAGACGCGCAGCCTGTCGGAAATTAACCTGGATTCGCTTCGGGCTGAGCTGATCTCCAAAATGGACTTTATCTTCATTCGCAAGGACGGCAGCGAGCATAAAAAGTTCGTGCCTAAAGATCTGGCTTCCGCCTTTTTGGGACTGCCGGCTTCACGCTGGCATCTGCCCGAGCTTACTCAGATAACCACCGCGCCGATCTTTTCGAGCGGCGGCGATATCCGGATGCAGAAGGGCTACGATCCGGAAACTAAAGTGTATTACATCCCGGAAATCGAAGCCGAGCTGAATCCGCCTTCGCCGGTTTCCGCTTATGTGGAAAATGCGGTGCGGAACCTCAATGAGGTGCTCTTCGATTTCCCGTTCACCGACGAAGCCAGCCGAGCTCACGCCATAGGCGCGATGCTGCAGCCTCTGGTTCGGCAGATGTATTCCGGACCTTCGCCGATGTTTCTGATTATCGCTCCTACGGCCGGAACCGGCAAAAGTCTGCTGGCCAAAGTCATTCTGATGTCTTCGCTCGGTCTAGAGAATCCGGGAGCCATTATCCCGCCTGCAGCCGGCTCGTTCAACTCAGAAGCCTGGAACAAGGTGCTGTTCGCTTCGCTGCTGTCGTGTCCTCAGTATATCTTTATCGACAATATCGTCGGCACGCTCGACAATGAAGCGCTGTCTAACTGCTTAACCTCGGTAACGGTGCGCAACCGAATCCTCGGCCAGTCCAAGGAAGCGGACGGCAAGAATTACGCGCTCTGGATTGGGACCGGCAACAACCTGAAGCTTTCGCCCGACACCATGCGCCGCGTGGCTTTAATCGAGCTTGACGCCAAGACCGAAAACCCTGCGGAGCGGGCTCGGAGCAATTTTAAGCATCCCAACATTCAGCAGTATGTCCTGAAGAACTGGAAGGTCATCTTTGAAGCTCTGACCGTGCTTGTGCTCAACTGGATTGAGAAAGGGCGGCCGACGGTGGAGGAAGCCTGGTGCTGGGAAGGTCCGCCGCCTGCGCCGCAGGGCTCTTACGAAGGCTGGTACGACGTCATCGGTGGAATTCTCTGCGCAGCCAAGATTCCCGGTTTCCTCTGCAACCGCAAGCAAGCCAAGGCTTACGTGGCCGACAAAGAAGACGAATGGCAGGAGTTCCTGCTCTTCTGGCGGGAGTCGAAGAAGCTTCCTTACCGCAACGTCTATGCAAAAGCGCTGTTCAGCTTCGCCGAAGAAAACGGGCTGTTGCTTACTCAGATATCCGGGACGAGCGAGAAAAGCCGCTTAGCCTCCTTCAGCCGCAAGCTGCGCACCCTGAACCGCGCTCCCCATGGCGGTCTGCAGATCGTTCACATGGGCAAGGACCGAGCCGGAACCAGTCTTTACAGTCTGTCCAAACCGGGCATGAGCCCCGCCGATATTAACGCTGTCGCTGATGAAGAAGATCTTTTCCGCGATACTTTCTCCACCGGCAGCCTGTTTGAATAAAAAATACGCCCGCTGCCGCGGGACCTGTTTATACAAAGGAGTAGAAATGAATAACGAAAACCGTCAAATCGTGAGTAAAGAGCTCTCGCTTCTGCTTAACGTGATCTTCTCAGAGCAGCTGCACGTTTCCGCCGTACAGGCCCTGTCCGGCGACGATACCGTCAGCCTGCGGGCCATGATGGCCAAGCGCTTCGCTCAGCAGCAGCAATACATAAAGGACACCTTCAAGGAAATCTGCCGCGCGATCTACGAAGCTAACGACAACAATTTTGACCAATTCCTGGAAAGTCTGACCTATTCGCTGGTAGACAACCTGCCGCCCACGGCACGGTAAACAACAGGCTTAAAGCCCGACGCACTCAGAGCGCCGGGCTTTTATTTATTTTAGTAAATTTATTTTTTTATATTGAAAAGCTGAAATAGCTGTGATAATATCCGATTTGTGTTCTGTAAGAATTTATAAATTGAGAAGGTGCTTTTTATGGCCGCTGCCAAGTTAACGCAGCAAGAAGCGGATATGATGATATCTATGCTGAAGCGCACTTTGGAAAAAGTCGTTTTATTTCCGGAAAGAGGTAAAAAAGCCAGTTTCCAGGTTGAAGGGACAACGAAAAGAGATAATTTTACGATTGACATATTCAGGGGAACTGTCAATAGGCTAAAATGCTATATAGGCGCGCGAATAACAGTTTCCGGGGTTATGCTTATGGAATTGCATATAAACCCGACAAGTCGGCACCGCAACCCTGACGGGACGGTTATTATAGGTTCGCATTGGCATATCTATTCAGAAGAATACGGTCGTTCTTTTGCTGAAAAGGCCGAGGACCTGCAGAGCAATCAATTCATAGAGAACACGCTGCTTCTTTTGAAGCGCTTTAACGTCATAGAACGCCCTGATATACATATGCAGACTGAACTAATCTAAATGTTTTGCCGGAAAGGAGGGAATAAATGGATATTCAGAAGCTAATTGACAACTATGCGAACTGGTTAAAAAGTGAAATATCGTTTGAACAATACGGCGAATACTATGAAATAACCACGCCGTATTTAGACAGCGCGAATGATTACCTGCAGATTTATGTAAGGCAGGACGGGAATGACATATTATTCACCGATGACGGCGTTATTATAAACAGCTTAGAGATGAACGGGGTCCAGTTCACTCCGGCCAGAAAGACGCTGCTGAAAAGCATTTTAGCTCAATACGGCGTGAATTTGCAGGGAAAACAGCTTGTATCAAAAGGAAATATTTGCGATTTTCCTCAAAAGAAACATTTCTTCGTTCAGGCCATGATGCGTATTGACGATATGTTTATGACCGCTAAGGTTAGGACGGCGTCGTTTTTTGTTGAGGATATCCAGGCTTTCTTCAGAGAGAATAAGATATACTACGTAGATAATGTACAGTTTACAGGGACGTCAGGCTTTTCCCACAACTATGATTTTTTGTTTCAAAGAAGCAGCAAGAAGCCGGAGCGGCTGTGCCGGACGCTTAATAATCCTAATAAGTCCAGCATGGGAAATATACTGTTTGCTTGGGAAGACACTAAGCCGTCAAGACGGAACGACAGCAGGCTGATAGTGTTTTTGAATGATTCAAATACGATTCCTCGCGGAATTGAAGACGCGTTTGAAAAGTATAACGTAAGCGTCATAAAGTGGAGCGAGCGTAATTTGCCGAAAAACCTAAATCAGCTCACTGCATAGAACAAGCACTTAAAATATGATTTATAAAGCCCGCCGCACTCAGAGCGACGGGTTTTATTTATACGCTAATAAAAATATACAAATAGCCATTAAAATGACCAAAAACGCATTTATGGCAGCGATATAAGTTTTGTTCGCAAAAATATTTTTATCTATAATTATGCCTACGGTGCGCAATAAAACGTAAATAGTATTGATTACAACAAAGCCGCACATGGATATGCAGAGAAGCACCTCCGACGACGAAGCTTTGCCCAACGCAGAAAGAGAACCTGCAGAATAGGTTATTGAACCGGAAAAGGCAATGACTATAGCTGCAAAGACGCCCAAAACTGCGACCATGTCTATTTGCATGGATGAAAATTTTTTCTGGGCGTTTTCTAACTCTTGCCTTGAGACGGCCAACTGATTTTGCAGGCTCTCAATCTGTTTTTGCGTATCGCTGACAGCTGTTTCATTTTTAACCATAAAGCTGTAGCGGCCGATTTCCAGGTTTATATGGTCGGCTAATTTCCAAAGACCGGAATTAAGGTTTTCGTGATAGCCTCGGCGTTTTTTCTCTTCCGGTTCCATGTCTTGTAAGTATTGCTGAATATTGATTAAATTGTCTGCTAGCGCGTTTATATATTCTGTATCTTTTTTGCCTAATTTTGAAATGACAGTAAACAATTCCGAATAACAGTGTCGGAAATCGTCGGAATAAATGGAGTTAAACTTTTCAAGCCATTTATCGTATAACGCATGTTCTGTAACATTAACGGCCATGTCTGAAAGAAGAGCGTTTAACTGCGACTGTTTTTCTCTTTGCTTATCACCGTTCAATTGAGGCATCGGCTTTCTATATCCTCAATAAGAGAAAATGCTATGATTTGTCGATTTCCGCTGCCGTTATTAAAAACTATATCCCATGGTTTGCCGGGGGCGTGCGTTTCCTTAACTAAATCGCTTGTAGTCTGTTTAAAGTATTTGGCCATTAACTTGTCTAAAATGATAAGATCGTCTGCATAAGAAGGTTTCTCATATACTCGAATGGGAAGACCTGCGTATTGGCAATACTCATAATATACAGAGGGAACTACCGGGCCGAATTTCCATGCGCAGATAGCGTCTTCAAATAAGCGCTTGCGGAAATTCTTATAATAAACGACCCAAGCGAAGTAAAGCAGTTTCTGCAGCCGTAAATTGCTTGCAGGCGTTCCGTCAGCTGTATTTCGCCATAAAATATATTTTGCAACGTCGCTGGCTCTATACATAATTACGCCTCCTTTCTTCTATCTGATTATATCTTAAAAGGCCAGCGGCCGCAACGATTTTCTTTTGTTTTCCCTGCGTCCCGCCGTGAGGTTTCAAAATTTAAATTTAAACCGCCTGCACCTCCTGCATGGGGAGACGGAAAGCGGTTCAGAACAAAGTTGCCTGGGGATCGGACTGCGACGCCGGCGGCACGAAGCGCAGGGTTACCTCGGTTTTGCGCGGCACGCTGCCGCTTTCGACGCTGCCGGAATACATGCCCAGAATGCGGGCTCGGATGTCGAGGAGCTTAATCTGACTTTTCAGGTCGCCCTCCATGCGGGCCTGCTCATAGACTTCCAGAATGTCGCGGATGACCGCTCTTTTGTCGTCGTAGCTCCGACGGTCGGCTTCGGCCTGCAGCAGGCGCAGGGCTTCCTGCACATAGGCATAGCGCTCCGAGTGCAGCAGGTTGTAGGCGGACTGCGCCGCCGACTTGGGCGCGTAGCCGGCATTGAGCGCAGCCTTCTTGGGTTGAGGGCAGCGTACCATCTCCATGCAGAAGCGGAGCTGCTGGTCGGTTAAGCGGTTGAGCACATCGTCTCTGGTCTTCTGCAGCTCGGCAGGCGGTTCCGAGGGCGACGGCGCGCCCGGCATGCGGATGACAAACTCTTCTTCAGCCATGTATTACCTCGTTTTCAAAATGCCCAAAAAATTTGCGGACCGCTAGGAACCATCAGGCGATGGGGGCCGTCGGTAATTTCTGAGCAGGGTCAGGTTCGGTCGGCTCGCTGTTCGGCTGCCGGCTGCAGATCGGGCAGGGCTCGTCATCAGAAAGAAGCGGGAAGGTGCAGCGAGGGCAAAGACAGACGGCTTCTTCACATCGGGCCGTGAAGCCGCCGACGGCAAGGCGCATCACACTGCTGAAAGGCACGCCGGAAGCTTCCGAAATAGCGTTCAGTTTCTCTTTCATTCGGGCAGGAATGCGCAGCGAAACGGACTTAAGCTTTTCGGCCTCCTCAGCATCAGGAGGAGTAAGCTCTTTAAAGGCTTTCTCAAAGTAGAGAGAAGACCTTGCAGGCTTCCGGACAGGCTTCTTGGCTTTAGCGCGGCCGCTGCCGTGCCCTTTGGCTTCTTCCGGACAGGGTTTGCTCATAAGCTGTTTGAAGTCAACATTGAAAAAAGGGTCCTGAACGCCTGCCTGACGGAGCGCAGCCTGAGCCGACAGATAGCCGGGACAGGTCCTGTCATAACAGAAGTAATCACATAAGCCGCTTTTCACCATAGGACGCCCGCACCGGGGACAGTAGATTTTGCCTTCTTCAGCCATTGATTAAACCCGCCTTTTTATCATAAAAATAAGTGACAAGATGTGTGAATATTATTTTTAATAATACTCTGAATGTTCGACTATAAACGGGCAAACCCTTGAAAAACAGGCATTATATTGAATAGTTTACTGCGTGCATAAAAGACTGCGTGCACGTACTGCGTGACTAATGATAAAATCAGGCGCTTTTTATCATAATCGGCGGTTTTTGCTTTGATCAAAGGGCTTATGATCAGAACCTTGTTGAAAACTTGTGAATAAGTTAGCTTTTGATCATAAGTAAAAAATCTCGTTATGAAAACAGTTTATGATAAAAAGCCTGTTGATAACCTGTTGATAACTAAGAAGATCGACGTCAGACCTATGGCAGAATCGCCGGGGATCGCTTTGCGGCGGTTTCGGGCAGTTTTCCGGACCGCTCTTTCATGCGCGCAGGACCTGGCGTTTGATAAGGTTTGATAAACCTTTGCGGCAGGCAAGGCCGTAATACCTTCTGCTGGTGGTGCAGGTGGTTCTGCTGGTGGTCGCCGAGGGACCACCAGCAGGCAGAAAGCTTGAAATTACGGGCTTCCTGACCCGTCTGCAGGTGGTGCAGGGGGTCCGCCGCAGTTTACTTATATATATAAAATATCTATTCACTTATAGTGAATATATTATATACTTTTTTTTTATGATCATAGCATAGACTACCTGCACCACCTGCACCCCCTGCAAACGCCGAAAAATCGGGCTTTTTTCTGCTGGTGGTCGTTTTGGACCACCTGCAGACCACCAGCAACCGCCTGCAGCCGACTGCGTCAAGAATTGAAGATCGCCAAGATTTCTGATGTACATAATTATTGTCTCTTTTTTCTGCCGCGGGTTTAATTGCTGTCGGGGGCTGGGCAGAAAAAAGCGAACAAAAACGGGGCACTTGACAATCTTATTTATCTATGGTATTACATAGGGGACCTCGCTGTGCCCTGACGCAGAGCGAGTTTGTAAAATAAGATAAACGGACGCTTTCCCCTTTGCTGTCGTTCGCTTATCTTATTTTTTTTTGCCCTTGACGGAATTATTGTACGGAAGGAAACGCCATGGCTGAGGAAACGGCTGTCAAAGAGATAACCATACCTTACAAGCCTCATCCGGGGCAGCTGTTGGTGCATAGGTCCAAGGCGCGCTTTAAGGTGCTTTGCTGTGGTCAGAGGTGGGGCAAGGACCGCTGCACGATTATGGACTTACTCAAGCACTGTGCGGAGATGGCGGGAGAATCCGGCCGAGATGAACTGATTCCGAGGGTTCTGGCCTGGTACGTCGCTCCAACATATAAGCTTCTCAATCAGGCCTGGGCAGAGTTTCGCGCCTATCTCAAAGACGCCGCCGTTTTCCATGAGGCCGCCAAAACGCTGGAGCTTCCCGGCAACGTCGTCATTGAGCTGAAATCGGGAGAAAAGCCCGGAGGATTGGTGGGGCGAGGCGTCGATTATCTGGCCGTCACCGAGGCTGCCCTGCTGCGTGAAGACGCCTGGGGCGCCGAGCTGGTCGGACGCCTTATAAGTCCCGGCCGCGGTCCCAAAGGCGCCGGCGGTCTGGCGACCGTCAACAGTACGCCGCGCGGCAAGAATTGGTTTTACAATCTTTGGCGCAACGGACAGGACCCGCTCATGCCGGATTGGGAATCCTGGCAGTTTCCTACCGCCAGCAATCCGCTTATCAATAAGAGATTTATTGAAGACCTGCGCCGGACAACTACCGACCGGGACTTTCGGGAAACTTGCCTAGCCGAATTTATCGACGAAAACGAGGCGGAAGTCTTCTTGCGTCTGGAGTCGGCCTTAGTCGCCGTCGATAAATGGCCGCCGGACCCTGAGCCGCTGCATCGCTATGCCGCCGGTATAGACTGGGGCCGCCGAGGGGACGCTTCGGTCCTGACCGTCGTCGATATCACCGAGGAACCCTTCCGGCTGGTCGATTTCCTGCGTCTGGTGCAGGTAGATTACAGCACGCAGATCCGCCGCATCCGGCGGCGCCTGGACGTCTGGCAGCCGTTTATCGTTATTCCGGAGCAGAACAGCATAGGCGATCCCTTGATTGAAGAGCTGACTAAGGGCTTCCCTTACCGGCTGAGTCCCTTTATAACCTCGAACGCTTCCAAGGTTCGCATTATCGAAAACCTCATGCTGCTGACGGAAAGACAGAATCTGCAGCTTCCCGCCCGCAGAGTCGGCGCGGTTCTGGACTGCCTGGTTCCGGTCCTTTTTTACGAAATGCGGGACTTCGCCTGTAAAAGAACGAGTTACGGCAATATCACCTATGCGGCGCCGCCGGGGAAGCATGACGACTGCGTCATGTCTCTGGCTTTGGCCTGCAGCCATGCGTCTAGGTTTGTTCCCGGCGTGCCGGCCTTAGCGCCTCAAATCACCGAATGGGGAAATATGTTTGTATGAATAGTTTTCCGTCTATACCCGCCCCCGGCGTGGCTCTGGAACAGAACATCCAGTCTTATGAGCAGCTGTCCGGTTATCTGGATTCGCCTGACAAGATCGGAATATCTACTTATCGGCGCATGGTAACGACCGACGAGACCGTGGCTGCCGCCCTGGAGTTTGTCTCTCTGGCCTGTCTTTCCCGGCTCGGCGAATATACCAATAAGGATTATCCGCATATTCAGAGCTTTATCCGCCGGAACTTCGAGCTGATGCAGGGCAGCTTCGCCCTGTCGGTCAAAAGTCTGCTGGAAGCTATCTGGGCAGGCTTTTCGGTGCTGGAAATCGTCACCAAGGTCCGCAAAGGGCAGATTTGGCTGCACAGTCTGCTTCCTCTGAATCAGGAGGACGTCAGGTTTAAAGTCAATACCGAGCACGGCTTGCGCCACGGCTTAATCGAAGAGGTCATCCAGCACGTCAATCAGAGCGAAGAGGTCCATATTCCGTATAACAAGGTTATACATTTTGCCAGCGACTTTATTGGTCACGAAGCTTCTAATCCTTACGGACGCAGCCGCCTCAAAGCCATTTACAAAAACTGGTTCCTGAAGGACCGAATGCTTCAGGCCTGGGGCTTGACATTAGAGCGATACGGCAGCCCTCTGTCCGTTGTTACCGTGCAGGACGGCAGCCAGATGGTCAAGGATGAAAACGGCAAAGAGAAGACCGAAGCCGCTCACATGCTTGACAAGATGCAGCAGCTTCGGGTTTGTTCCGGCGTCGTTTTGAATGAAGGCCAGCGTCTGGATATTCACTATTCGCCCGGCGGCGTCGGCAAGGATTTTGAGGAGCTGCAGACCCACTGCAACCGCATGATTATGAGAGGTCTGCTGCTGCCGTCATTGCTTATGGATAACGGCGACATCGGCTCTTACGCTCTGGGTAAAACTCATTTCAATTTGTTTTTGCTGGGGCTCGACTACATTGTCAAATCGGTGACCGAAACGATTTTAGAGCAGCTTATTCGGCCTCTGATAACCTTTAATTTCGGCATCGTAGATAACTGGGGCGCTTTTCAGGCTCGAATTATTGACGCCGAGGAGATGAGCGCGCTGTCGGGAGCGTTCGCAAACATGGTCAATTCCGGCGTGGTAGGGCTGCAGGATCGCGAGGACCTCAACATTATGCGCGACCGCTTAGGTTTCGATCCCATAGAGGAAGGACGGACGCCAAGTGAGCAAGAGCAAACAACCACATGAGCTGCAAAAGCCCATTGAAAACGAAGAACCTGAGAAAATGAACCTGCTGCTTGAAGCAGGTTTTATTTTTTCCGTCAGCTTTTGGCTGCGTAAATCTAAGAATTTATTTGTTTCTCTGTTTAGGAAATATCTCGCGGCAGGCGCGCTGTATAAGCTTTTCGGAGCGCTCAAGTCGATGATTGCCGCCGTTCTGTCCAAAAGCTTAGGCAAGCTGCTATTCAACGCCATGAAGAGCGGCTGGAATTCGGCGATTCAAGAGGTCAAGGAAATATCCCAAAGAGAAGGGCTTGATTTTAATGCTGATGATATTAAAACCATTGAAGAGCTCTGCCAAGAGCCGCCGGAAGAGGAAAGGCCGTCCGAAGAACCGGCCGAACCGTCGTCTGAGCCAGACGAGGAACGTCCGGAACAGGAGCCGTCCGAGGCGCCGGCCTCGCCGCCAGCTGAGCCAGGCGGGGAACGCCCAAAACAGGAACCGTCAGAGGCGCCGGCCTCACCGTCTGAGCCGCCGTCCGCAAGAGAGCCTGAGCCTGATGCAGCGCCGTCCGAAGAACCGGCTGAACTGCCGGAGCCGCCTGCGGAACCGCCGGATGCCGCGGCGCCGCGGGACGAAGCGCCCGCCATGGAGATCGGCGATAATCGCTTTGATCCCAATCTGCCCTTAAAGGAACCTGACGCCGAAACCGACAGCCGCTCTGCCTCCGATGATTTCTTGCCTGAGTCTGAGCCCTGGGCCGATATACCTGAGCGCCAGGACTGGACGGAGCCGCAGCTTGAATGTCATCGGTATATAAGATATGCGCTGCGCCGCATTGATTATTTCCGGGAGACCTACGCCGCGCAGGCCTGTCAGGAAGCGCGGGAACTGCTGAGGCGGGGCATAAACGCCGGCAAACCGCCTGCCGAGATCGCCGAGGACATCTTCCGCTCGGTCGGCGGCAATCTGAACCGACTGCGCATTATCGCCGTCACAGAGACTACTTGGGCCGTCAATGTGGGGCGCATGGCCGTTTATCAGCAGACGCCCATTGTCAAGGGGCTGCGCTTCCGAGCCGTGCACACCGAGACCACTACAGAATGGTGCCAAAAGCGCGACGGATTGGGGCTTCTGTGGCAGGAAGGCCTGAAGTACATTCGTTCGCAGTCCCCGCCGATTTATTTTAACTGCCGGTCCCGCTGGGAACCGATTATCACCGATGATCCTGAGGAACTGGACAGGATAAAGCGGCAGCGGCCTCTCTGGGATGCCTTGGAGCGGCCCGACGGTTTTGACAATCAGCTTTACGACAAAGATACGCCTGCCCGCTGGCTCACTCCCGGCGGCTATACCATAAAATGAGAGGTAAACTATGAAAAAAATAATCATTCCTGCGGAACTGGAGCCTGAGGAAGAGGAAAAGGTCGGCTTGGATTCGGCAGAAACCGAAGAGGCTGCGGAAACTGCAGAGGAAGCTCCCGCTGAGAAGCCAGCCGCCGAAGAGAAGCATTTTATCAAAGAATGCCGCCTGCTTTGGCCCGGTACTTTCAACGGGAGAACCTTTACGCCCGAGCATCTGCAGAAATGCCTTGAGAACTTCGCTCCCGAGGTCTTTCAGCCGCCCATTCAGATCGACCATGAACCTTCTTCGTTCCTGACCGTCGGTCACGTCATCAGCCTGTTTATCAAAGAGGACGTTCTCTACGGCCTGCTTGAGTTTAAAGACGCTGACGCCATCGAGAAGATTAAGGCCGACATTTACCGCTATCTGTCGGTAGGCGTAGAGCTGGACGAAGAGAGCGGAGACTGCCGCCTGATAGAAGTTTCCATCACTTCTTTTCCCGCCGCCGTCGACGAGAAATTCACCGCCCGCATTCTGGCCAGAGATAAAAGCTATATTAAGCTGCAGCAGGCAAATTTGGATTTAAGCAAACGGATAGCAGAGAACGAGCAAAAGATCGCCGAGCTGCAGAAACAGCTTAAAGCAGGAAAAACCGGCTATATTCGCGCCGAGCTCAGCGAGCTGGTCGAAAGCGGTCATATCACTCCTGCGCAGGTTCACGGTTTAGAGACCTTTATGCAGAAGCTTTCTCACAGCGATAATTACGAGCTGCTGACCGTATTAAAGAGCGGCAGGGCTCTGCAGCATGAAAAAGCCTTGTCGGCGGTCAAAAAGCCTTCTTCCGAGGCAGAACGCCGCCAAGAATATGAGGATAAGCAGTTTGAACGCATGAAGGCTGATTCTCAGCGATAAGCTTTTGCTGTCCGTCTCAGCCGCTGGCACGCTGTCATTATGACAAACTTCCTGTCATTCTGAGCGACAGCGAAGAATCTGTCGAGTTAAGATCCTTCGCCTAGCGGCTCAGGATGACAAAACTTTCTGTTATTCTGAGCTAAGAATTTTTATAAGTCCCTTCGGGGGCTTATTTTTTTTTGTAAAGGAGCAAATTATATATGCCTTACGTCAATTGGCCCAGCTCTGATGTGGCCACCCGTCTGATCCGTTCTTTTGAACCCGATCCTAAGCGCTTTATCGGCAGAACTATTCTGCCTTTAAATGCTGCCGACTACAACAAAACGCCGGCCTTAATCTCCTGGAATCTCTTAGGTTCCGTATCCGGCATGACTCATTGCCATACTCTTGGGACCGTCCCTCCCATTGTCAGCTACCGCACCCTGTCCAAGCTTCACGCCGAACCCGCTTACTTCAAGGAGATGATTCGCCTTGACGAACAGGATTTAATCAACATCAACAGCGCCGATCCCGCTAAAGCGGGACGCGAGGGCGAGCAGCTCGTCACCAGGGCCTTAATGGACTTGAACCTGCGCTGCGATACCCGCATCGAGCTGACCACCTGGCAGGCTCTGCAGGGCAGTTTAACTCTCAATGACAACGGTATCACCCGCGTCGTCGATTACCAGGTTCTCAACAAATTTTCCGTGGGAGGCGGCGGCTTTGGCCCCGTCTGGACCGCTGCCGGCTCTAATCCTATCAGCGATCTGAGCATGGCTGCCGAGGTCATCCGAGGCTCCGGCGGCGTAACCGCTTACATTAATCTGAACACGGCCCGCGTTTTAATCAACAACGAGGCTATTGTTGACCGCGTGAAGCAGTCCACCGTCGTTCTTCAGCTCGATTCCCGCAATATAGGCCAGACGCTCTCTTTGCTGGTTCCCGGTTTAGAAGACTGCATCGTCTATAACGAGGGCTTCCTGGATTGGGAAGGTCACTGGCAGACCTACATTCCCGACAACACGATTATTCTTTTAGGCAAAGCCGTTCCCGGCACTCCTTTGGGAGAATGGGCTTCTACGCCCAGCCTGCACAACGGCGGTATAGCCAACGCCACGGGAGGCAAGTTCGCCGCTGTTGAGGACCACATCAACGAAAGCAATCCCCGCGTGGATGTATTTGCCGGTATCTACGGCCTGCCCGTCATTTTCAGGCCCGACTGGATTTCCGTTCTGAATATTGGCGGCCCCGCCAACGCCGGAAACAATAACGCCGGAAGCAATAACGGCGAAGACAACAACGGCGGAGGCGGCGGAATTAACCTTGACAACGGCATGGGCACTCCCACCGATCTGAATGAACAGGAGACGCCGCCTGCGACGCAGGTGACCGACGAAACCGTAACCTACAGCACGGAAGCCTCCGCTTTCGTATTGGCTCACGCGCCGGTTGTCGCCGATTCTTTCACAGTAAAGTCCGCCGACGGCCAGACCACTTATGTTTTCAACACCGATTACACTATCAATCTGGCTGAAGGCAAAATTACCTCGATTCAGGGCACGAGCATGAGCTTTGCCGAGAACAGCACTATTCTGGTGAGCTACAGCTATACGGCTGCTTCTTAACGGGTATACGGTGAGGAAGAAATGGCATACTGCATTAAAGACGATATTACGGACCGCGCTCCGGCTTTGGATAATATCGGCGCTAGGCTGCTGGCTTCGGCCATCGGCGCGGCGGAGGCTGAAATAAACCTGAAGCTGTCTCCGCTTTACAGCGTGCCCTTCGAGCCGGTTCCTGCCATTATTACTTCCGTCGCTGCCGACCTGGCCGCTTCCTTTGTGCTGGCGGCCAGCTTCTCCGGCGGCGGAGAAGCGGCGGAGCCCGTTCAGGCTAAGTTTCTGCGCGAAAGGGCCGAGGGGCTCCTTAAGGCTTTGGCGGAGGGCGACTTCTCTCTGAGCACAGACGAAGGCGAGCCGGTAAGCAGCGCGCGCTCGGCAGGCTTCTGGGTGGCTAATCTGGACCCGATAAGCAATAAGCCCTACTGGGAAGGCAATCTGCCCTTCTGAGCAGCCGAGCTTCCTGTCATTCTGAGCGACAGCGAAGAATCTATCGAATAAAGATCCTTCGCCTTGCGGCTCAGGATGACATCGGTTCCTGTCATTCAGTGCTGCTCTCTTGTCATTCTGAGCGCAGCGAAAAATCTATTCCTGTTTTGAGGACAAACCGCGATGCCTGAAAATGAAGAAGTCCAGTACAAAAACCTTATTGACTCTCCCATAGTGAAGGTCAATGCCGACGCCAACGGAGAGCCCGCCAACGTGCAGGTGCGCCTGGTATCCGTACAGACTGACGTCAACGGCAAGCTGCCTGCTAAAACGATTCTTTATAAGCACGGGGACGTTTATACCAAAGATTGGGTTAGCAATCCATTCGGAAACGCTCATCTTGTGCTAGGACTGGATTTAGATACTGGTAATAGAAATCGAGCCGTGTTATGCAAAGACATTGAACATCTCAACGCTTCAGGAGAGCCGGAGGCGGGGATTGTGGATAATGTGGCTGTTATTATCGGCGGAGAAGTCGATTTGGATACATGTATATCTCTCAATGTTGATGATCCTCGTATCATGTATCTTGACGACGAGGGCCATATAATCGGTTACGGTGAACAGGTTAAGGATTATCATTCCATACTTACGATAGATTCTCTGAGGCTTTACAGCTTTGCTGAAGCGGAGCGCAACAATCCTGTGGATATTTGGAGGGACTGATGGCTGTAAAAATTACCGTGAATCTTCCGCATTTGCCTGAGGCGGTCAATTTTGACGACTTTTCTTCCATAACCGGGCAGAAGCTTCCGGCGCTGCTCAAGGGGATGATCTTCGCCGCCTTCCGCGACGAAGGACGTCCCGGCCAGAAATGGCAGCCCGTCAAGGCTCAGAGCCAGCGCCGCCGGCGCGATTACGGACGCCGATGTAAAATTCTGACCGATACGGCAAAGCTTCGTACCGGCTTCACGTCGGAATCGGGACCGAACACGGTTACGATCCGTTCGTTTGTGCCTTACGCAGCGGCGCATCAATTCGGAGCCAGAATCCGCATTCCGGCCCATAAGCAGTGGCTGCGCCTGGGAGTAATCGACGGCCGTACCTATTTTCTGAGACAGAAGAACAGCCGCCATTTTGACAGCATCGCTCTGGGGCGGAACATTAAAACCGGACACTCTTACCGAGGCGCAGGTCTGACCTACCATGAGGGCGGTTATTGGAAAGAGGCGCTCATTCCCGCTCACACGGTTACGCTTCCTAAAAGGCCTTTTTTGCCCTGTCCTATGGTTCCCAACGAGGTGGATCGGGTCAGAAATCTGGTCAGAGAACACCTGGTGCGGTGTCTGGGAGGTGGAAAATGATTGAAGCTTTGTCTCAATATATCGTGAGCTTTCTTAACGCTCGGAAGCCTTCGCTGCTGCCGGGCGTTAATCTTATAAAATACGGAGATGTCCAGCCGGTGGCTGTCAAAGATCATCCTGCCGTGACTCTCTCTCTGGATAAAGCGAAGGCGGGCAGCAGCAAGCAGCGTCTGGGCTTGGAATGGAGTTACAGCCTTATGCTTTATACGGTTTCGGCAGGGACCTCCGACGCAGCCAGGGCGGAGCTGCTGCAGCTGCTCTGGGACCCTGCAGACGACGTCGGGCTGCTCCCGGCTTTACATATACTGACCAACAGCGCTGTTCGTCTGAACGGGCGCTGTTTTTTTATGCGCTTAGGCGAGGATATCGAGTTCGGTCTGAGCCAGAACGACGGCTATTCCACCTACGGCGCGCATTTAACTTTAGAAGCGGCCTATAACGGGCCGGCTTTAAGACAGTGAGGATAATACCATGTCAAAGAACGCTGAATCAATCACCCTCGGAACCGGTGAACTTTACGTCAACGGCGAGTCTGTGGGCTATCTCAGCGGCGACGTAACCGTCACCACGGAAATGGAGTCTCTCAGCTTCGAGAGCGGCATTCCCAAAACTACCATCAAGCAGGCGGTGACGCGCATCAGCCGCAGCATCAAAGCCACTTTGGCTCAAATCGACCTGGCCACTTTAGCTTTGGCCAATCCCTTAGGCGACGTCCAGGGCGACACTATCAACTTCGGCGCAAAGAATACCATCAGCGAACTGACCAACGTACAATTTGAGCACGTCCGCTCTGATGGTGAAATCGTCGAGGTGTTCTTCCCCAAGGCTCAGGTGACGCCCGAGACCACCGAGCTGACCTTTACCTCTTCCGACTGGGTCGGTCAGGGTGTAACTATTACCGCCATCCGAGACGAAAACAACTCGACCGCTCCTCTGGGCTATATCCGCGTTCATCACGGCAGCCAGAACAACGGCGGCCAGAATAACCAGAACGCAGGCAATACTCCTGAGGACATAGCCGTCAACGACGAAACCGTGACCTACAGCGTATCCGATTCGGCCTTCGTTTTGGCTCACGCTCCCATCGTGGCCGGTTCCGTTGTGCTTAAATCGGCCGACGGCAATACCACTTATACCTTCAATACCGATTACACGGTAAACTATTCCACCGGTAAGATTACTTCTATTGAA
>JAFTAM010000163.1 GCA_017458675.1 bacterium | reverse complement strand
TTGGTATTTTTACAAACAAAATATTATCAATGCGCCCCTATATTTAACTTTTTTTTTACATTATCATTTATAATATTAGCAATATCTTCCATTTACATTTACATATTGTAAGTGATAATTAAGGCAAGTAATTTTCAGGAGGCTCTATGTCACTCGATTCAACTTCCTTTGCTAATTTTATCAACTCCATCGCTGGAGCTATCCCCGGTATCGGACAAAACTTTTTAACCCAGGCCGCTCAGGGCATCAATACCAACGACTCGGTACAGCTCACCGGCCTTCCTCAGGACGAAGAAGAGGCTGCCGCCGCCGAAAAGGCTCAGCGCGGTCACTTTGACGAAGCCTTCACCAAGGATATCGTCGCCACTCTCTTCGGCAAGGATCCCTCCGAGCTCACCGAGCAGCAGAATTCCGATTTAAGCGATCTGCTTTTCACCATTAACCAGGAAAACGCCAGACGCAAGGAAGCGGGCGAAGAGCCGCTCACCAAAGACGAAATCAACGAATATCTCAAGAGTTCCATCGCCGACTACGAAGAAGAAGCCAAGGCTTTAAAAGAGAGCGGCGAGGACGGAGAGATTGAAAATACTCTCGGCAAGACCCTTTCCGAATTAGGCATCAACGAGCTCTCCGACGAGCAGATGGAAGCCATTGACAAGGCTCTCAGCCAGTACGAAAACGGCGAGAAGATCTCTGCCGTTGAAGACGCCAAGGCCGCCGAAGAAGCCGCCAAGGCCGCTGAAGAAGCCGCTAAGCAGGCCAATCAGGAAGGCGGAGCCCAGGAAGCTTCCGGCGCTAACGGCGCTTCCGGTTCCGGCGGAGCTTCCGGCGCACGCGGCGCTTCCGGCGCTCGCGGATCTTCGGGAACCGGCGGCGCCGGTTCAACCGGCAGCGCAGCCTCTGCCAAAGAAGCCGAGGCCGCTTCCAATACGCCTGAACTGGCTGAGGATTTAGCCGGTCTGCAGCAGCAGAAGGCCGACGCGCAGGGAACTATCGGCGACCTGAAGTCTCAGATCGACTCTAAGAAGTCCGAAATCAATCAGCGCAAAGCAGACATTGCCAAAGAGGCCGCCACCGAAGGCATGAGCGAGAAGGACAAGACCCTTCAGAACGCTCAGATGAAGAAGTACGAGGACGCTCAGAAAGAGTACGACAAAGTCCGCGCCGATAAGGAAAATATCCAGCAGGAACAGAACCAGACCAATCAGGATATTTCCCAGAATCAGCAGGTTCTGTACGCCAGAGCCGCCGACAAGCAGGCTAAGAGCGCCGAAGTCAGCGCCGCTCAGAGCGAGCTGAACTCTCTGACTCCCCCCGCCGCTCCCGCCGGAGACGACGAAGAAGCCAAAGCCGCTTACGAGAGCGCCAAGGCCGAGTACGAGACCCAGAAGGCCGCCCTTCAGGAGAAGGTCGACAATCTCAAAGCCGAAGAGGAAAAAATCCAGGCCGACATTGAAAAGCTCGAAGCCAATAAGGAAAAGCTCGAAAAGACCAAAGCTCTTCAGGACAAAAAGATGGCTGACTGCGACAAGCAGATGCAGAAGCAGCAGACCGAGATGGACAAAATCATGACCGAGATGCAGGAAAAGAACCCTGCTCTCCAGGAGGCCATGAAGAACGACGAGCAGCTCCAGGCTCTGGAAGCGGAAATTTCCAGCCTTGAAAGCCAGATCGCCGAGCAGGAGAACTTCATCTCTCAGGTTGACCAGGAGATTGCCGTCAGAGAGAAGGAAGACAGCGCCGTTCAGGAAGTCCGTCAGCAGGAAGCCAAAGATGAGTTTGCCAAGGCTCTCGAAGAGGCCGGCAATCCTACCATTTCCAACTGGAAAGAGACCGAGCACGGCATCGACCTCGACGATCCCAAGGAAGCCAACGACGCCATTGAGTGGGCCCGCAAGACTCTGCAGGAAGATCCCGGCAACGAGCAGGCCATGGCCGTACTCGAGAAAGGCACCGACTTCCTGGAGCAGAAGGCTGCCGCCGCCGACAACGCCGCTGTTGAAGCCGTACTCAACATGCCCGACGGCTTGAAGGACGACGCTAACGCTTACATCGCAGAAGCCATCCAGAAGGCCGAAGAAGCCGGCGAGGATACCGATATGGCCGCCAGAAAAGCTACTGCCGAATACATGCAGCAGCTTCTCGAAAAAGACGACCTCTCCGATGAGGACAGAGCTCTGGTCCAGAAGGCCGCCGACGCTACCGCCGCCAACCTGGAAGCCGAGGAAGCCTATGACAACGCTCTGGCCGCCAAGAACGACGCCGAGTTCTACAAGGCCGTCGCCGATCTGCCCGAAGGCTGCAGAAAAGAAGTCGAGGCTCTCCACGATTCTATCGAGGCTCTCAAGCAGCCCGGCGCCGACAAGAGCTATGACGAAGCCTACAATAACATTATCGACTACATCGTCGAAAACCCCGACGAAGATCTCGATATGGAAACGGCTAAGTCCATGTTCGGCGATTTCGGACCGGTCGCTCTGGCCGCAGTCAGAGACAATGACGGCAACGTTTCCAAGGCTCTCAACGGCGACGACTTTGAGAATATCGACACCGACGAGCTTTACAGAAACGCCTCCGTCGATCTGGCCAACTACAACATCAATACCTACGATGATAAGATGGCCGCGAACCAGCAGAAGTATGAGGAAGCCGGATTCTTCGGCAAGGCCGGAGCCAAGATTGGCGAAGCCATTCTTACTAAAGAAAACGAAGGCTGGACTAAGTTCGCCGAGCAGGCAGCCAACGTAAACGTAGCCGAGAAGGCCGACACCAACATTGAAGCCAGGATGCTGGCCGCCAGCATGTCCGAAGCCGCGATTGCCGCCGCTTCCGTTCCCTCGCTGGACCAGCTGATGAGCAATCCCAGCGAATTCGGCCTGGCTCTGGCCGAGCAGTCCGCCGCCTATGCAAACAGCGACGGCGGTACCGGCTATTGCTACAGAGGCGTAGCTACCGCGTTAGCGCGTATGGGCATCAATATCGGTGGTCCCAGCGCCTTCTGCGCGGTCGATGAACTTGACACCAAGTATCCCGACCAGTTCTATAAGTACACCTCCGCCGATATCTCTAAGGATCAGCTCAAAGATCTGCCGGTCGGTACCATCGTAATTTACGGTAAGAACAACGGCTGGGGCGGCGGTTATCACGGCCACATCTATGTGACTCAGGCCAACGGCAAAGAGACCTCCGACCACTGGGCCAACATCAATCCCAGCGGCTTCGGCGACGAGTACTACGTGTACTTCCCCAAATAAGGCTTAGTTTCTCAGATACGGCCCGCTGCTCAGAAGAGATGCCGAGCAGCAGGCTGTAATATAGAAATAGTCTGCAGCGGCTGATGAAGGTCTAAAAACCCGATTCAGTCGCTTATATTTTATAACAAGGCTTTGACACGGCAGGTTCTCGCTTTATCATTCAGAGCAAACAGATGATTCTGCGTTTGACGCGCAGCAAAACCTTCGGCAGGCCGCGCCTATTCCGAGAGCCTGCTCCTACAATATCTCAAACAAAGCTTTAAAATACCGTGGCAGAATTATACTTACCCCCTCAAGAGCACACCTTTGACAGCAAAACTATAACTATACGCTCAGCTCAGCCGTCGGACGCGGAGGCAATCCGCCGACTTTATTTTGATACCTACGGCAATTCCTATACCATACCGGAAATTGCCGACCCTCAAAAAATGGCTGCAGCGCTGCTCAGCCGCACCGATTATCTCTGGATAATCAGCGAATGCGGCAGCAAAGTCGTAGGAAGCGTGATTTTTACCGTCGACCCCTATCACCGCCTGGGCAAAGCCTTTGGCGGCGTCATAGACAGCGCCTTCCGCGGACATAAGCTCATTTACGCCATGATGAAGCGCGGCCACGATATACTGCTTAACGACGGCTCGCCCTGCGATCTCATCTATGCCGTGGTGCGCACCTTCGTATCCGTCAAGTTTCACCGCAATTTAAAGGAACTGGGCTATTTAGACCTGGGCATCTTTCCCAACGTCCGCAAGCTGAAGGAATACGAAACTCACACCTTTAAAATCTGTCCCGGTCCCAACGCCTTTGCCAACCGCCGCCCTCTGCCCAGAATATACGAGCAGATTCAGACTCTCTACAGACTGGTAAATACCAAGCTGCAGCTTGGCAGCGTGCTGATGAAGCCGATAGAGCTTGAGGAAAACACACTGCCCCTCATCCCCTTGGCGAAAGACGCTGAGCACACTCTGCCCAAGGATATCGAAGCCGAAAGAGAGAGGCTGCGCAGGGAAAACAAGCTTCGCTTCGGCTTCTGTCCTCTTCTGGAGCCCAACCTGATGCTGATAAGTCCCGACAAAACCGTTAAAGCCTTTATAAACTGCCACCCTACCGACGGCCACGCCAGTCTTTTAGGTCTGGAAACCGGCGGCCATGACATGGTCTGCCTGCTGGAATCTTTAGCCCATGCCTGTGAAAATCTGCAGCTGAAATATTTAGAAGTGCTGGCCTCGGCTTATGATCCTATGATTCAGGCTCAGCTCTGGCAGGCCCATTTCATTCCCAGCGCCTGGTTCCCGGCGGCCCGTCTGGATAACGGACAGCGTCTGGACTATATAATTGCCAGCCGCTCCTTTGTGCCTCTTCATTTCCAAGGGCTGCAGCTCACCGAGGATTCCAAGCCATACTTATTGGAATTTTTTAAATTATACACCGCCCGCATCTGGGAGGAGCTGGTAAATGCTTAATGACAAAAGCCTGCTGCACCGATCTATAAACAGCTGCCTGGATAAAACCCAGGCAAACCGTCTGCAGCGCATATACAGAGAATACCGGGGCGCCTGCGCCCGTTTAGCCTCTCAAAAAAATGTCCTGGCCTCCCCTTCAGCGCATCAGAACCGTCTGTTTGCCAACGCGCTTCTGGAAAGCTGGAGCTTTCATCTGCTCTGCAGCGAAGCTCCCTTTAAAACGGCTCTGCCGGTTCTTACAGCCTCAGTCAAAGCTCTGCCCCGTTTAATGTCCAGTTTAAACTGTCAGGAACTCTTCAACAATCACGGACGCCTTTCTGCGCCAATAAACTCGGCGAGCGCTGCGGACGGCAAAATCGATTTTTGCCGCAGCTGTGAGACTGAAACTTTAAAAAACACTGAACGCAGCTTCATCAGCGCTGCCGCGTCGCTGGGGCTGAAAAGCCGTGAACGCGTAAACTATCTTTACCTGCGTTCTTCAGAAGGATTTCAGTATGCCGATTGGTCCGAAAAACTCGCTCTGAGACTGCAGACTCTGACTAGAACACGTCAAAAGAGAGTATTGATTCAGGAAAAAGGCCCGGAAGCGTACCGACAGCTGCGAAACTATCTGGAGCAGCTTGCCGCTTATGATCACAGCTCAGTCAGAATCGCAGCCGACGTCCGATATTTCCGTGAATTGGCAGCCGCCTTTGCCGCCCTTTCTGCGCCGCCCCTGCCTCTGCCCGCAAACAGCAAAATCTTTATACGCTTCGAGCAAACGGATCCGCCCGATTATGACGAACGTCTGAGGCTCAAGCTGGCCTTAAAGGAGATATTCCTGCTCGAGCCGGAAAATATCCGCGACGTCTGGACCGACGACGCCCTGCGCTGCGCCATGATCTCCTGCGCCGCCGGCTATTTTCATCTGCCGGTTACCCTCAGAGTGACCTCAGAGGGCCTATTGTATAACCCCTGCATATATACCCATCCTGTTTTGGCAAAACAAACCTCAATAAAAACTGAGAGCCGGCTAATTTGCCCTTGCGGTATAAAGGCGCCTATTGTAAAATAACATGGGTTTATTTGAACTATTTAGGAGAATATCTCTATGAACCAAGAAAACGAAATGCCCAGTGAAATCCGTTTATTGCTGGCTCTGTCAGTCGGCGTACTGGTAGGCATAGCTATGGGACAAGGCGTAGATTTAATACAAAATCCCGTTTCAATTACGGCTTCCGTTTTATCGGTAATTGTTGGCTTTATTTCCGCCTATCTTTTAAAACGGGCCCACCCCCGGAGAGAAAAACCTTCAGGAATAGGCAATACAGCTTTATTGCTTCTGCTGGCCTGTTATCTGGTTATCGGCAAATTGATCTGGACTAATTCTCACGTTTTCGGTATCAGCTTATATGCTGTAGCAGGAATTATACTCGTCTGGCTGGTCTTTACCTCGACTGCGGAGCCGTCATTGCTGCTCTCCTTCTGCGTGGGCGGATTCGGCGGCGGATTCGGCGGCATCTTAGCCATTGCACTTTTCAGCGCGCCCTTCTCTCCCCTTTTAGACGTAGTCAATACCGCCGATCAGTCCTTAGTGCGCTTATACATAGCATTAATCTGCACCGTTCCCGGCGCCTTTGCCGCCGTTGCGGCGCGCATGTCCGGCTGGGGCCTCATGGGACATATGAAGGAAGAGGTTTGGGCCTTTGATAAGGACGGAAAACGCATCATTAAGCTGAGCGCACGTTAATTATTTAGCATTTAATTTCATTCCCTTTACTGCCGCCTCCGAGCTCGGAACAAGCGGCAGTTTTTTTATAAAACGGCAAATACGCTCGGCGCGGCTTCTAAGTCAGCCTCCTGCGGGCAGGGAATTCTGTGAAAGAATCTAATTTTTTTATGCTCTTTTAAGCAAATTTAAGAATAAGGAATACTGTCATGAACTTTAACAAAGCCGGCAAGTTATTTGCGGCAGGTCTTATGATGACCGGCCTGCTGAGCGCCTGTATCGGCGGCAATGAGCCCGCCCCCGGAAGCGACAATCCTCAGCCTAAACAGGCGGCTGCCGACAAGCAGGAAAACACAAAAATCGAGACTCCAACCAGGCCCGAAAGAGCCGGACAGCCCTCTTTGACCTTTAAATTCGGCGACCGCGAAGCCAAGGCTTATGAGCTTAAGGGCAGTGAGGATCCTGTGGAGTTAGGTCTCCGCAAGTTTTTCATCGCCTCGGAGGACGCTCTTTACTTTTTCCGTCAGGATCCTAAAAATAAAGAAGCCCAAAAGACCGATTCAAAGCTGGAATCGGTTTACTGCATCTATAGGCAGCCCTATAAAAACGAGACTTTGGGAGAAGCCGAGCTCATCGACACGGTTTACGATACCTATCCTCTCAGCACCAACGGCAAAATTGTTTACTATGTAGCTAAGGACAAGCTCCCCGCCAGCTATGACGGCAGCCAAAAGCATTACGGCGAAAAGCTCGATGGCCTGACCAAAAATCCCGCCTGCGTACACGGCAGCGATGAAATATTCTTTACCGACGGCGACATAATTTATAAAGCCGCCTTAAAGGACGGCAAGCTTGAAGGCAAAGAGGTCTTTATAAACGGCCAAGAAAACGAAGCCTTAAAGGACGGCTTCAGCCTGGCGCATGCCGATGCCGGAGGCGTATTTGTCAGCGTCTATAAAACGGTCGGCGACAAGGAGATCAAATACTACAATGAATTCGATAAAAAAGGCAATTTGGTGCGCAGCTATGAAGGCGTATCCGAGCTGCCCCGCGATTGGGCCGTTACCGCCAATTACGTAATAGCTACCGGTTCAAAGGGTATCTTCAAAATTTACGACCGCTCGAACGGCAAGCTCATCGAGGAGGCTCAGGCTGATATGCGCCCCTTCAGCTTATACACCGTTGTCGGCAACGACGTCTTGGTCTATGACGACCGCGCTAAAAAGCTCTACCGCATAGATTTCTAATCTCAGCTTTCCGCTGATTGATGGTGGTATTATGTTCAACAGTAAATACAAACTTTTTGCAGCCGGTCTTATGACTGCGATCCTGATGAGCGCCTGCAACAACAATAACGAAGAGAGCACTCAGACTCCTCCGACGCCGCCGGCCCAGCCGGCCGCCGTTGACAGGGCCAAGCCCGAAGCAGCCGACCAGGCCAAGCCGGAAGACGGCGATCAGGCAAAAACGTCAGCCCCTGAAAAGGCAGAGCAAAAAGCCGATCCCGCCGCAGCCTCCGAAAAAGCTCAAATCGACGGACAGCCCGACTTAACCTTCAAATTCGGCTCTCACGAGGCTAAGGTCTATGAGATGAAAAAGGAAGAAGCTCCTGACGAGTTCGGAATCCGCAGATACTTCAAAGCGACCGGCGAGGCCATTTATTTCTTCCGCGAGGATCCTAAGGTCGCCGAAGCCCGCAAAACCGATAATAAGCTCAAATCAGTCTATAATCTCCTTAAACGCCCCTACAGCGGCCGTACCTTCGGTGAAGCCGAGGTGATCGACGAAGGCGTCGACCCCTACTTCCTGACCACCAACGGCAAAGACGTTTATTACATAGTCAGGCCCAAGACCCCCGCTTACTATGACGGCAGCAAAAAGCATCACGGTCATGACTTTAAAAACACCACGAAGCATCCCGCTTACGCTTACGGCATCAGCAGCGATATTTTCTACGATTACGGCGACGAAGTCTTTAAAGCCAATATCAAGGAAGACGGCAGCATTGAAAACGAAACCTTATTCCTCAATGTGGCAGATACTCCCGAGCTCAAGGAAAACGGCGGCTTCGGATTGGCTTATGCGGATCCCTACTGCGTCTTTATCAACGTCTATAAAAAGGTCGACGGCAAAAACGTTCAATTCTATTATGAATTCAACAATTCAGGCCAGTTCGTGCGCAGCTATGAGGGCTTGACCGACCGTCAGTACGATTGGGCGGTAACCCCCAGTTATGTAATCGCTACGGGAAACAAAGCAATTAAAATATACGATCGTTCTGACGGCAAGCTGATTGAAGAGGTCAAAACCGAGCTCAGCCCCTCCGTATTAGCTCCGATTTCCGGAGACGAGATCATGTTCTATGACAGCCGCGCCAAAAAGGTTTATCGCATGAGTCTCTGATCGGCGTCCTTCGGACGCCCGGCTGAACAGACAGCGCAAAGCTTAAATTAAAACGCCCCTTCGTTGTGAAGAGGCGTTTTTCTTATGACCTAATTTGTGTATTGTGTCCAGCGCAGCCAGACCTTATTTCCTAAAATAATGGTCGCTTCACTTTTCAGAGGGCAGCGCTCAGTAACGCTTATGCGGCCCAGCCTGGTAGTCGAAGAAGCGCTGTAATTGACCAGATACACGCCGTCCTCTTCAAACATAATGCCGCAGTGCAGCCTTGACACATAAGGATCGTCCAAAACGAAATCGTTGTCCATCGAACGTCCTATCGTAAAGGAACCGAAAACCTCCAGACTGCGTCCGGCGTTGCGTCCCTGCATCACCACAATGCGTCCTAAAGCTTCTTCACCAAATTCATTTTCGTAAATTAAATCATCGGTCAACTCAGCATTGGGATCATCAAACTGCTGATCTGCCATTGTGCCGACAGCTTCTCCCTGCGCAGCGTTTCCATCCCGGCCGCCTTCAGAAGGCGGATAAACTTCGCCATCGGCCTGGCCATCATAGCCTTGAGGATAAGCTTCGCCTTCGGCCTGACCTTCGTAGCCCTGAGGATAAGCCTCGCCTTCGGCCTTACCTTCGTAGCCCTGAGGATAAGCCTCGCCGCCGGCCTGACCTTTGTAGCCCTGAGGATAAGCCTCGCCTTCGGCCTGACCTTCGTAGCCCTGAGGATAAGCTTCGCCGCCGGCCTGACCAGCGTAGCCCTGAGGATAAGCTTCGCCGCCGGCCTGGACATTATAGCCCTGAGGATAAGCCTCGCCTTCGGCCTGACCAGCGTAGCCCTGAGGATAAGCTTCGCCGCCGGCTTGGCCAGCGTAGCCTTGAGGATAAGCCTCGCCGCCGGCTTGGCCATCGTAGCCCTGAGGATAAGCCTCGCCGCCGGCTTGGCCAGCGTAGCCTTGAGGATAAGCC
>JAFTAM010000162.1 GCA_017458675.1 bacterium | reverse complement strand
CTGAGGATTTTTCTGCAGCTTGACAAGATGCATAAGAATGTCCCAGGGACAGTATATTTCCGTCTTATTGCCGAAGCGGTAGCCGTCGTACCATTCTTTAAAATCCGCTTTTTTGTCGGTCAGCCCGGCAGCGGCAAGCAACCCGTCGACCTCTGCCTCCGTAAAGCCGAATTTATCGGCGAAATCCACGTCGGAAACCGTATAGCACATAAAATTGTTTAAGCCGGTAAAGATGCTCTCCTTAGCTATGCGCAGACATCCGGTAAGCACGGCAAACTTAAGCGAAGCATTGGTTTTAAGAGCCGCTCCTAAAAAACTGCGCATAAAGCCGACCATCTCTTTATAATAGCCGTTCTGCTCGGCGCAGCTTATCGGCACGTCGTATTCGTCTATCAGGAGAATGGCAGGCTTGCCCCAATGAGCTTTAAGCGCATTGCAGAATACCTGCAGAAAGACTGCCAGCTCGGCAGGCTCCGCGGTGCGTTCTATAATTCGCTGCAGCAGCGCCCTGTTTCCATGCGGAACTCTTTGGCTTTCCAAAAGAAAAGCATTATCGCCGCAAAGCCTTACCGCCGCCTCTCTGACGAGAATCAGGCTTTCTTTAAAATTCTGCCCTTCAATCCCCTTCAGGGTGAGAAAAACGGTCGGATACTGATTCATCCATTTTTCGCAGAGTTCGGTATTGCGGGAAACGGTCAGTCCCTCAAATATGGAGCGGCTGTCTTGGCGGATATCGAAAAACTCCTGCAGCATTGTCATGGTCAAGGTTTTGCCGAAGCGCCGGGGACGGGTTATTAAAGAAACCTTAGGCGGCGCCGTCCTGAACATTTCCTCGATAAACGAAGTCTTGTCCACATAGCAATAATCGTTTTCACGAATCTCTTTAAACTGCTCTGCGCCTATGCAAATATTTAAAAGAGCCATCTTCCCGTTCCTCTGCTAAGTTTTTCCAGACTCTATTTTACTTTCACGGAAGGTCCCTATCAAGCCTGTCGGCGCTGCAGATATAAGAATTCGCACGGTTAACGCTTACATAATATCCTTCTTCGCTGCGCCGCAGCTTTTGGCGGCTGCATTGAATTCCACCAAACTGGTACAGCGCTTGCCCCGGAACAGGATATCGGTCAAACGGTATTCACAAAATGCGCGTTTACCAATGGCAGACTACAAATATTGCTGCTCTTACAACGACAGCATTCATGTCATCCTGAAACGTCATGCAAAGGCTCTCGCGCGTCGAGCAGCATAGAGTGTTCGCCTGCGCTCTCAATTACTAATCCTGCAATGTCGGCCTGGGCCTGTTATATCTGTCGGCCTGATCCTTATTCGGCGCTTTTCAATGCCCGGACAAGACCGAATAACTTTGAAGCCGCATATCACTGTCGGTAAGTTAAGCAAAAACAGGCTTTTTGCAGACATGTTATACACAGGTTTTGTTTTGCTCTGAAGTGAGCGTCCGAGCTCCGGTTACGGCGAGCGCGGAGCGAAGTGCAAAACAAAACCGACATAGCAAAAACGTGCAGAACATGCTTGAAAGATTCTTTGCTGCGTTCTCAATGGAAGAGAAACGTTTACAAGCATTGGTAAAACAAGCTAATGTACCTTTTTTAGCAATATTTTGCCTTAACTTTATGACATTGCGCTTAATAAAGGTTTTCTTTGACGCGT
This sequence comes from bacterium, assembly GCA_017458675.1. Classification (GTDB taxonomy): domain Bacteria; phylum Vulcanimicrobiota; class Xenobia; order Xenobiales; family Xenobiaceae; genus RGIG3641. The sequence continues at coordinate 11,219 of JAFTAM010000162.1, read as the reverse complement.
ACGCGGAGATTCGAGCACAGCTTCGCGCGCAGCGGCAGCGACAAAGAAAACCGTCATAACGAAAACAAGCAGAACATGCTTGAAAGATTCTTCGCTGCGCTCAGAATGACAAGGGAAACATTCGCATGCATTGTGCTGCAAGCTATTGTGCCATTTTTAGCAAAAGATCGCCTTAACTTAACGTCATTGAGCCGCATATGCTCAAATGTATGCTTGAAAACGCGCCTGCTTAATAGTATTTGACAGGCTTACCGAGGCAGCGTATATTGTTTTTATTGTATGCGTAGGCCGGCGACGAAAGGTCTTCGCTTTTATCGTAATGGTTGGACTCGCCGGAAAGCATGCCGCATAAGGTATTGTAGATCATATCGTTGGTAAAATATTGGTCCATATGCAGGCGCAGCTGGCGGAATTTGTCCTGATGCTCTCTCTGATACTCAGGCGAGAGGTACATGAAAAGCGGAATTCTGAGCGTATGAATATTAAATACGTCGGGATGGCGCTCAGAAGCGTAGTCGTCGCCATGATCGGAAAAGTATATCATAGCTCTGAGATTCAGGTTCTTTTTGGCATACTCATAAAGCTGCTGCAGAAAACAGTCGGTGTAAAGGATGGAATTGGCATATTCGGCGCAGCGTCCGCCCTTAAAAACCGCACAGGATTTAGGATACCTGTTTACAAAGTCGATATGGCTGCCCATGAGATGAAAGACAATAAAATTCCTGGCGCCGTATTTTATAGCTTTAAACTGATCTATCAAATCATGATCGTAGCCGACGTCTCCCCCGGCCCTGCCCTTCATGCAGTCAGCAGTTTCCGCGATCATAGTGATATTGGCGTCGTTGACGCCGGTGCGCCCCTGATTGGTAAACCAGTAGGTTTTATAGCCCAGCTTTCTGGCCGCATTTATTACCGTCGCCGAATCGACAAAGGATTTTTTATTGTACTGACTGGCTTCGGTTAAAGCCCGAACTAAGCAGGGAACCGTCTGATTGAAGCAGGCATAGGCGTTTTTAAACAGCAGAAAATCGGGATCGGCCTTCATTCTGCTCAGCCAAGGAGTATCGTCGCAGGAAAAGCTCGGCGTAAAAGCCTTCATATAATCTCGGCAGGCGCTTTCTCCTATAACTAAAATTACGGAAGAAGCTTCCTCCGCCTCATCCGGCTTCGTACCGATCAGTTTAATATCATCGGCAACTTTCTGATTGTTTTCCCTAAAGCTGGCAGTTTCGGCACGGTACCGCTTTACGGCATGCAACAGCTTCAGCGGCAGCGTTTTCTGAAGCAGCGACGAGAATAAAACCGTTCCCAGCACGAACAGGCAAAGACATATATAAACCTTACTTCGGCGCGGCGCCGCATAAAGCTGAGACTTTTTTACGAGACCGTAATCGAGACGCCCCAACAAACAGGTTGCGCCGGCAAACAGCGCCGCCATAAGCAACACTGAACTCAGGGAAAAATACGACTTCACATATTCCAGACTTTCGCGCAGGTCCGTATCCAGAAGGGCAAAGACTGAGGCTTCGGAGATATTGATGCCGTACATGCAGCAGTGGATGATATTGGCCAACGGCAGCAGCGCCAGTCCAGCCATCAGAGCCGAAAAGACAATAAATGCCGCTTTACCTGTCCGACTGTCCCGCACCGGAATCAGCAGTTCCCGAACATTGCCCAGAAATAAGGTCAGATACATTCCGAAAAATATATCGTGATGGCAGTTTAAAATCTGTCCCGTATAACAGGCTATGACCGGAATCGGAAGCATATAAAAAAGTCCCGCAGCCAAAGGCATTATAAGAATCTTCCGTATAAACGGCCGGGGAAGCAGATACTGCAGCAAAAAAGCCGCAGCCGTAAACATGACAAACTTAAAGAAGATTGTTTCAGGAATTATTATGTCCAGAGTAGTTGCATAAACCAATACGACACCGATTAGCCCAAACAGCAGAATATCGGTACCGCTTATAATATAGGATATTATTTTATTTAGCATTGACAAATATCCCTGAAAACCGGCTATATAGGTTCAATAGACCATCTTCCGTCGGCTTTAACTTCAAAATAAGCTGTATCTCCTCTGGGAATTACAAAGCGCATCTTTCCTTCATATCTGCCGTCCTTGGATACAAGCCAATCCGTATCGCCCCTTTTGACAAAATGAACGGCGACGTCAAAGTTCTCTCTCCCTTCGTGGATAATGTGCCATACTCTCGACGATGCAGCAAAAATATCGGTAATATCGTCGCCTTCGCCGGAAAAACAGTTCACTTTTGTTTGAGGAACTTTTTCCAGCTCGATCTGCCAATGTCCGGACGACTGTATTTCAAAGGTAAACGGAGAGGCTCCTCTGACAAGAACATATCCGTCATATTCTCCGTAAGAAGAAATCAGCCAGTTCATATCGTCGTTGGCATAGTAAACCGATACGTTGATATCTTCCTTGCCCTGATAAACGACATGGAGCCTGTATACTCCCTCGTCAGCATGGACGTCGGAAATCACATCGTCTCCGGTTCCCATATAACGGGCGACAACTTTTCCTTTAAGCCTGCTGTCCTTAGAAGAGCTCGGCTTGCTGCTGCGCACGGCAGCGGGCGCCGGCGGCTTATTTTCCGTCTCGTCAATAAAAAGATTACGCGCCAAAGCTTCCCTGTTGAAAGATCTTCTTTCTCTGAGCCAAGCAGGAAATTTAGAAAGCAGACGGCTGTATAAATCGGCGGAATCGACCGAAGCAAAATCGTCCAAAGCGAAGAAATTGGCGTTATTTACTCTCAGACCTGCCGCTTCCGTTCCGTCTGCCGGCAGCGTATCCAGCTCTTCCAGCACTCCTTAATTTTTGCCGCGCACTCCCACAAACTGCCAGAAAATCGGCAAGTTTCTGAAAGTTGTAAGCAATTTGCTGATACCGGCCTTGTCGCGCACGCCGCCGTCGGTAATAAAGACGACAAAAGCCGGAATATCGCTGTCTTTGTATTCGTCTATGACAGCCTTCATAACCGCCGTTTCGTTGTTGCGGCCTCCTATGTAAGTATAAAGCTCGGCGAAATTCATAGGTCCGCTGCCGGAAACATATTCAGACGCGCTTTTCTGCTTTCCCTCAACGATCGGAACCACCGTTTTATAATTATCCAGGTTGACAGAGTCAAAACGCTTAAAACTGTAGGCATAGAACCATAGATCGACTTCTCCGTCGTCGTCAAACTGCAGAGCCAAAGGCAGAAGTCTGTTGACAATTTCCTGGACTGTGCCGTCTTTGTAGCTCCTTTTCATAGAGCCGGAGGCGTCCAGCACCAAGCCGACCTTGGCCTTGCAGCTATCCAATTTATACTTTTTTAAAGAAACCTGCAGAGGCTTGACTAAGGAAACCAACTCGGGAGCGGCAGCCAGGCGCTTTTCCAAAGAGACCTTTTTCTCTTTTCCGTCGGTTTCGTTTCCGGAGCCTGCAGAAGAATCGGAAGTATCCTCCTCGCCTCCGTAATATTTCAAAAGCTCGGACAAACCGCCGTTAAAGCCTTGGCCGACAAAATTGACGCGCCAGACGCCCTTGCGGTAAATCGACAAAGAAATTATAGCTTTTTCCTGGAAAAAATCACTGCCCCCAAGTTCAAAGTTCAAAGCTGTCTTTCCGCCTTGACATACATTAACCAGCGATTTGGAAATATCTGCCATTGTGCCGTTTCCGTCAATACTGACCGTAAAAACCAGCTTATCGATAGTCTGAGGAAGGGCCTGCAGATCTAAAGTAAACACCGCTCTGCTATGCTTTAAATCTACGGTTATTTCATTGTTGGGAGAAGCCTTTTGATTGTAAAAGACCATATAGCGGTCGTCGGAAAGTTTGTTGTCTTTATCGACGCCGAAGCAGGAAAAATCGTAAACAGCGCAGCCATGCATGGACATATCGACAATAATTTTTTCATCTGTATGCAAAAAACTGTCCAGCTTGCTGCGAAAACCTCGCTTAACCTGCTGCATAACGCAAAACCTTCTCCCTGTCAGAGCTGTAAAATATTATATTTTTATAAATACAGCTTGGCTACCTGCTTTTCTGGCGTTTTTAAGGCTTTTCTCCACACAGACAAACGCCCCGAGTCCTTTTTTGAGGCGATCTCAGGGCGTATCCACAGGAAAAGCTATTTAACGATCTCTCCCTTAACGGAGCAGCTGCTGACCGGGAAAGTAAAGTAGGTATCAGGATAGGGCTCGTTCTTCAGAGTGAAATGCCACCACTCCTCGGCAAGAGGCTTAAAACCGTGCTTAAGCATTACTTTGCGCAGAAGCATGCGGTTTTTATACTGTTTCGCGGTTATGCCCCTGTAGTCGGGATGGCTGAGCTGTCCAAAATAGTCGAAAGTCCCGCCCATATCGACTTCTTTCTCGGTCTTCATATCAAAAAGCGTAAGGTCAACCGTACTGCCGCGGCTATGGCCGGAATGTTCGGCGATATAACCCTGCGGGAAAAGCACTTTCTTATCCAGCTCAGGATAAAAATACTGCTTCATACGGACGTCTTCAGCATCCAAAGCCCAGTTCATAAAGTGAGTTACGGCCTTCTGCGGGCGGTAAGCGTCATAAATCTTCAGCCGGTAGCCCTGGCCGATCAGCTCGTCGCTGACCTCTTTTAAAGCCGCCGCCGCTTCCTTAGTCAAAAGAGCCACCGGCTCCTCATAGCCGTTGATGCGATCTCCGACAAAATTATATGTTGAATAATATCTGATTTCCAAAATAGCGTCGGGAACGGCTTCGCTGAGCAAAACAAAATCGGAAGCGTCATTTGAAAGTTTAACTTCATCGGCGGCGGATTCGGTCCCGGCCTGCCCCGAAGTCTTGCCTGCTCCGTTTTCCGCCGCGTAAGGAGACGCAGCTATGCAAAATAAAGTCAACAGTATTACGCTAAATACCGCTGTTAAGGTTCTGGTCCTGACAAAAAACTGCTTCATACTGAATTACCTCAACCTTAAAATGTATTATCAAAATAATTTTTCTCAGTTTAAATCAAATCTACTGCAGCAAACTTTGTAACTGTCCGCGCTTTAATCGTCGAAAACCTTTACGTTTCTTCTCCATCTTCCGCTCAGGTAATAGCACCAGGCTATGCAGCAGCCCGTACTGAAACCGAAAGAACCGTTCCACCAAATAATTGTATAGCCTAAGAAATCGCTGTATCGGAAGAGATAAGTGACCGCAACCCTGACGCTCAAAGCGCTTATGGCTACAAATGCCGGAACCGCGCTGTGGTTGGAGCCCTGGAACACTCCGAATAAAGGCATATAGAACGACAGTATGATATTGATCAAAGCGACGGCCTTCAAATGGGCGCAGCAATAAAAAGCGGCTTTTTCGCCTAAACCGAACCAGTCCACAATCTGCTCGGCCATAGTCCAGACAAACGCAGAAATCAGCAGGGTCATTAAAACGGAAATAAACAGCGTCTGAGCGACTCCCAGCCTGACGCGCTTAAGCTTGCCCGCTCCGATATTCTGTCCAGTAAAGGTTGCCAAAGTGCTTAAAAATGCATTGCCCGGCAGATTGAGAAACATCTCTATGCGGTGTCCTACCGCAAAAGAAGCGGTCATGGCGGTTCCGAAACCGTTTACAGCCCTTTGAATTAAAGTAATGCCCAAAGAAACCGCAATCAGCTGAAACGCTATAGGCAAACCCACTCTGCAGGTCTGCCCGGCCATTTGCCAATTCCAGGTATATTCCCGAAGCCGAAAGCGGAATAACGGATATTTCTTTATCATATAGAGATAAGCGGCAAAAAAAGAAGCCGCCTGAGCCAAATCGGTCGCAACAGCCGCTCCGGCTGCTCCCCAGCGCCAATAAGCCACAAAGAGAAGGTCCAGGACTACATTGATAATTGAATATATGATCAGAAAATAAAGCGTTGCCGCGCTGTCGCCTACGGCCCGCAGAATCGAAGAAAAAATATTGTATCCGAACTGAAAGACCAGACCCAGAAGATATATATTAAAATACTTCAGAGTCAGGTCTAAAATTTCTTCCGGAACTTTGATAAAATGACGGTACACCGGCTCGGAAACAGATAGTCCCAAAACTGTCAGCAGCAGGCCCGCTCCCAAAAGCAGAAGTATTCCCACCGAAGCGTTGGCTCTCAGATCCTTTTCCCTGCCGGCCCCGTAATGCTGAGCTATCACCACTCCCCGCCGGCTGACAGACCTATAGCCACCGCCATAAAGAAAAAGGTAAAGCTTCCGGTAGTGCCTACCGCCGAAAGAGAAGCCTCTCCGGCAAAATTGCCACAATGACAGTATCCGCCGTATGGTACAGCTGCTGCAGCAGAGAACCTAGCAAAACTGGGAAAGCAATATTGAGGACAGACTTCCAGGGGTTTCCACTGTCATTGAAACGCTTTTGAACATGGACTTTTAACTAAGCATACCGAATTAAGAAGACAGCAATACTACAGATATCTGATCATGTCCTTTAATTCCTTTGTGGCGGCATGCGCCGGAGACGGCGCGGAATTTTCAGCCTTATATCCCAAAGGCATAAAGAGAACAACTTCTTCGTCCTCTGGCAGAGCAAAAGCCGCCTTCAGAGCATCGTTCCCGAAATAATTGCACCAGGTAGTGTATATGCCCAGCTCAATAGCCTGCAGCATTACATAAGTTGCAGCGATGCTGACATCCTCAACGCCGGAATGAATGCCGGCCTGCAGAGGATTGTTCCACTCTTCCTTTTTGCTGTAGGTAAAGATCAAAACCGTATTAGCTCCGTAAACGCAGGGACTCAGCGAACGCATCTTGGCCAAAGCTTCCTGGCTCTGCAGCACATAAACCTTCTGAGGCTGCTGATTTTTGGCCGTGGGCGCCAGCCTAACAGCTTCGAGAATTTTGTCCAGCTTTTCTTTCTCTATAGGCCTGTCGCTGAAGCTGCGCACCGAAAACCTGGCCTCTGCCATTTCCTTAAAATTCATCGGTTATACCTCCGCCTGTCAATAATATTACAGCTCATATTTAAAATTCCGGAGCTGAAGAACAGAATATCACCGTTATCAGCCGAAGCAAATAATGGCGGGTCGCTTAATAAAAGCTTATATATAATTCTCTTATTTATCATATAGACCTTTTCGGTAATTATTAACATATTCTTCGCTGCGCTCAGAATGACAAGTTATTAACGCCGCTCTGAGCCTGTCGAAGAGTCTTTGCAGTAAAACGGTATACATATCTCTCGATTATAACCGCCCGCCCAAATCGGCAATATCAATCCGCAATCCGGAAAGCTTCTAATTAGATGGGCATAGGCGGCTTGCATACTGTCGTAAGTTAAGCAAAAAAAACAGCGCTTATTCAGACGAACAGCGCTGCCCGGTAAGTGCGCGCAAAGCCGGGGAACAGCCCGGCTTGTTTACACTAACTTAATGACATTAGAACAATATTTTCATGCAGAATAAGTCTGTTTTGTCAGGAAAGGAATCATACATTCCTGAACCGCCTTAAAATTATCGGCAAAGCAGACATGAGAAGCGCCGGGAATAATGGCCAGCTGCGCGTTTTCCAGCATCTGATAGGCTGACACCGCCGACAGAAGGGGCGAATGAATATCCAGCTCGCCGTTAATGAGCAGAACCGGACAGTGAACCCTGCGCAGCAGCTCTTTGCTGACGACCGTATTGTTCCACATACGCTCATACATTTTGAGCATCTCCGGCCAGCGCTCAGGCTCAGGTCTGATTCTCTGCTGTTCTTCAATGAAATCGTTGTCGGCCTTGCGCCATTCATCCAGATCGAAGACAAAAAACTGACCTGTAGGCGGAATTTCACCTGCGCCGATAGTTATAAGCTTAAAGATTCTGTCGGGATATAAAGCCGCAAAAGCATATCCCGAATAGCCGCCGTCGCTGAATCCCATCATAACGACAGGCTCTTCAATGTTCTCATTGTCCAGAACCGCTTTAATATCATCGGCCCGCTGATCCAGCGAAAATGGAGTTACGCCTATTTCCGAGCGGCCGTGACCGCGGGTAGAAATGACGATAACTCGGCAGTAATCTTTGAGCTTGTCGATAAACTGCGCCATTTCGTAAGCGCATCCCACGCCGCCGCCGTGCAGAACTACAAAAGGTCTGCCTTCTCCGTAAATCTCATAATAGATATTGGCGTCCTCTTGCATAACATAATGACCGGCCTCAATGTTGTCGCCGTAAGGGACGGAAGCGACGTAGCCGTCCGCCTGCTGCATAAAATATCTCATATTAGTTTATCCTGCCTTTTCAGAAAAATTCGTCTTACTGATCGCTTAAATCATCTTCGATACCGTTTTCTTTATCACTTTCAGATTCTTCTTCAAGGCGGCTGAAATTTATAAAATTATCTAAATCAAAGTTTTCTTCGGCGGCGTATTCCGCAGCTCTGTCTAAGTCGTCTTCGGATTAGCCGTCTTCACTGTCGTCAAGGTCAACCAGAAAATTGATAGCTTCCTGATAACCGTTCATTGCCGCCTTGGTTATTAAGCTCAAGCCTTTTTCACGATCCTGCTCAATATTATCGCCTCTATACAGCAATACGCCTAAAGCCAAACAAGCGCTGTCATCGTCAAGGTCAACCGCCGTGGATAAGTATTTTAAGCCTTCGTCCGTATCCACATCAACATATATGCCCCGCCAGTACATGCCGCCCAACATGACTAAAGCCTTGCTGTTCTTCTGCGCAGCCGACAGCTTCAGATATAAAAAAGCTTTTTCGAGGTCTTCATCACTTTCGCCGTTTAAATATATGAGGCCCAGCATAAACTGCGCTTTGCTGTCATCTTTATTTGCCGCACGCTTTAAATAGAAAATGGCCTCGTCATTATCCTCAGAAACATAATCGCCGTTATAATAAATCATACCCAACGCCAGGTCTGCATCGATACAGCCTTTCCTGCTGGCTTCTTTCAAAATGTCCAGCCCAAATTCAACGTCTTGCTGAAAGTAATCACCCCTTAAATACATAAATGCTAAAATAACATCTGCCTTAGAATCACCCATAGATGATGCAGACGCTAAATATTCCGCCCCTTTATGTTCATCCTTCTTCACGCCGTCGCCGTTCAGATACATCTGCCCTAAAAGAAACTTGTTCTTTGCCAGCATCTTCAAAGTGAAATCGCCAAAAAGAGGTTTGTTATTACGCTTGCTGCATTCTGTAGATTTATTGAAATACCGAATTGCTGTCTTTTTGCTGCTCTTAACATAATAGCCAAAGAAATACATAATTCCTAAGATGCTGAACAGCAATACATCGTCGCAGCCGCCCGCTTTTTTCAAATAATAGTAGGCAGCCTTATATTCATTCTTATTTTCAGCCCACAAAAAAGACATAGCGCCCAACAACAGACAGCAAAAGCTGTTGCCCATTTCAGCTAAAGAAACCAGAGTCTCAAACTTTTGCTCTAAACTGTCGATTTGGCTTATTTGCTCTAAAGCCTCCACAAAATCTTCTTTAGCGCCGTCCGGCAGAGAATCGGCGTCTTCAAAGTCAAAGTTCATGCTGAAAAATTTCATTTAACCGCTGACCCGCTCCTGTAAATAATTGCGTAAAACGACCTCCTTAAAATTGACAGTGTTATTATAAAAGACATTAAAGAAATAATATCTATCCAGTTGTAAACAAATATCATATTTAAAACAAAAATATTTCTCTCCGGCGCACCGGCGGTAAGTTAAGCAAAAACAAGCTTTCAGCGTACGTGATTTACACAGGTTTTATTCTGCTCTGAAGCGAGCGTCCGAGCTACGGCTGCGGCGAGCGCGGAGCGAAGTGCAAAACAAAACCGGCACAGCGAACATTGTCGGTAAGTTAAGCAAAAACAGGCTTTCAGCGTACGTGATTTACACAGGTTTTGTTTTGATCTGAAGCGAGCGTCCGAGCTCCGGCTGCAGCGAGCGCGGAGCGAAGTGCAAAACAAAACCTGCACAGCGAAAACATGCAGAGCGTTTTCTAAAGATTCTTCACTGCGCTCTCAATGGCCAGGAAACATTCTCAAGCATAATGCAGTCAAGCCATTATAAGCAGAATATTGCCTTAGCTTAATGACATTGGAACTTAAAAAAACTGCCTGCCGGCATCTGCCAAGGGACAGACAACCGTCTGCCGCGATAAAAGCGCTTATCAGGCGATGTTCAAAATCGAATCGTAGCTGCCCCAGACGTTGGGCTTTCTGTACCAGTTGGCGGGATCCTCCACCCACTCCTCGCCGTTGATCCTGAACTTATAGCGGTAGCTGCCCGGGCCGGGGGCTTTTATTTCCACTTTCCACAAGCCGTCAAACAGTTCTTCAAAGAGAATTTTATCGGGTTTCCAGCCGTTAAAATCTCCCATCAATTCAACCTTTTTGGCATGATCGCAGACGAAGACGAAGCTGAGTATGCCGTTTTCCACTAAGGGAGGACGCAGCTCGCATATCTGGTCGTCACGCCAGGCCTGACTGGCCTGTTCGACCGCGCCCCGAGGGTCGACGACTCCGCATCCCTGAGCCAAGAGATCCTTGCCGTTGATGCGGTTGGCGGTAGACATCAGAATCTGCCTGATGGCCGCCGGAGAGAGTTTGGGATTGGCCTCCAGCATCTGAGCCGCCAGAGAAGCTACAATGGGAGCGGCAAAGGAAGTGCCGTCGGCATGCTGATAGTGACGCCCCACAATTTTATTGTCAATCAGCGCCTTATGAAGAAAAGCGCAAAGCTCTCCCCGATTCATTTTATGCAAATTCCTGGGAATGCCCTTAATATGAGGAGCTTCATTGATCAAATTGCGCAGATAGCCGCCTTTAAATACCGATAAATCGTATAAATACTGAGCCCTTTTAGATTCGTCGCTTCCGGGCAGCAAGGGAGCGGCCACCCAGGCTGCCGGCGCAATGACCTCGGGCTTGACCACCAAATCCAGAATAACTCCGAAGCTGCTGGAATAGAGCTCCAGTTCCTCGGTGCTGCAGGTATTTCTGGATACGCAGCCGCCCACAGTCAGGACCGATGGAGCGTTGGCGGGCGGATGAGGCAGACAGCGCTCGTTTCCAGCCGCGGCTATTACCAAAATGCCCATTGACACCAGTTCTTCGGCCGCCTGGGAAATTTCACAGTTCAGCTCCTTGGCGTCAAAGTCGCTGCCCACCGAAATATTCAGAATATTGATATGATAACGCTCGGCATTTTCCTTAACCCACTGCAGTCCCTTTAAGATCAAATCATCACAGATGCGCCCTTCGCGGCT